>JAFQED010000019.1 GCA_017415765.1 Desulfovibrio sp.
CAGGCCACCAAGGATGCCGGGCGCATTGCCGGGCTTGAAGTCAAGCGTATCATCAATGAACCCACGGCAGCCTCGCTGGCCTATGGCGCGGACAAAAAGAGCAATGAAAAAATTGCTGTCTTCGACCTTGGCGGCGGTACCTTTGATATTTCCATCCTCGAAGTGGGCGACAATGTTGTGGAAGTGCGCGCCACCAATGGCGACACCTTCCTCGGCGGGGAAGACTTTGACCAGCGCGTCATCAACTTCCTTGTGGAAGAATTCAAAAAGGAAAACGGCATTGACCTTTCCAAGGACAGCATGGCCCTGCAACGTCTGAAGGAAGCTGCCGAAAAGGCCAAGAAAGACCTTTCCGCCTCTATGGAGGCAGAAGTCAACCTGCCCTTCATCACGGCTGACCAGAATGGCCCCAAGCACATGCTCATCAAGATTTCGCGCGCCAAGCTCGAATCCCTGGTCAGCGACCTTGTGGATCGCACCATAGAGCCGTGCAAGAAGGCCCTGGCCGATGCCGGTCTGGAAGCCTCCCAGATCGACGAAGTCATCCTTGTGGGCGGCATGACTCGTATGCCCCTTGTGCAGCAGGTGGTGGGCAAGTTCTTTGGCAAGGAACCCAACCGCTCCGTCAACCCTGACGAAGTCGTGGCCATGGGTGCTGCCATCCAGGGCGGTATCCTCACAGGTGATGTCAAGGACGTGCTCCTGCTCGACGTTACCCCGCTTTCGCTGGGCATTGAAACCATGGGCGGCGTCTTTACCCGACTCATTGAGCGCAATACCACCATCCCCACGCGCAAGAGCCAGGTCTTTACCACGGCCTCTGACAACCAGCCCTCGGTCTCCATCCATGTCCTGCAGGGCGAACGGCCCATGGCTGGAGACAATATGACCCTGGCCCGCTTTGACCTGACGGGTATCCCCCCGGCCCCGCGTGGTGTGCCGCAGATCGAGGTCTCCTTCGACATCGACGCCAACGGCATCGTCAATGTCTCCGCCAAGGACATGGGGACAGGCAAGGAACAGTCCATCAAGATCACGGCTTCCTCTGGCCTGTCCGAAGAGGACATCCAGCGTCTGGTGCGTGAAGCCGAAGCCAATGCCAGCGATGACAAGAAGAAGCAGGAGCTGATCGAGGCCCGCAACCAGGCTGACAGCCTTATCTACGGGACGGAAAAATCCCTCAATGACCTTGGCGACAAGGCGGATGCCGCTGTCAAGGCCGACATTGAGGAAAAGATCGCCGCCCTGCGCAAACAGATGGAAGGCGATGACGCTGCGGCCATCAAGGCAGCCACCGAAGAGCTGTCCAAGGCTTCTCACAAGCTGGCTGAACAGCTCTACCAGCAACAGGCGCAGGCAGGTGGGCAGCCTGGCCCCGACATGGGCAATGCCGGTGCGGCCGGGACAGCTGGCGGCAATGCTGCTGACGATGTGGTGGACGCTGACTATACCGAAGTGAAAAAATAAGGAATCTGCAAGCCCTGGCTTGCAACTGGCTCTCGCCTGTACTACAAAGGTCTGACCGTCAGGTCAGACCTTTTTTTTTGTCATCCTGCAATACCCTGTACTATCCTGGAGGCATCATGACGCGTCTGAACAAATTTTTGCGCTACTGTCTTCCTCTTGTGCTTTTGGCCTCATTCTGCTGCCTGCCCGCCTGCCATGAGGGCCCGCCACCACCGCACCGTGGGGATCACCATCCAGACCGCCCGCACAGGCCTCCCCACAAGCCTGACCACAGGCCCGACTATCGGCCCGACCATAAACCCGATCACAGACCTGACCACAAGCCGGACTATCGGCCAGAGCGCAAGCCTGAGTATCGGTCAGAACACAAGGGGGAGCATCGTTCCCACCCGAACAGCTTCCGGCATGACAGGTAGCCTGAAACATGACTGCTCGTCATCTCTCGCCGCGTACACGCCCGCTCGTCCTGCTCTGTACGATGCTGCTTCTGCTTGGGGGCTGCGCCCTGCCCTTTGGCTCCAAAGGCCCTGCCAAACCGGCCCAACCCGTGGTGCAGGAACAATGTCTGGTATTGGCTCTGCCCGCTTCCGGCCCGTATGCCACCATAGCCGCCAAGATCCGGCGCGGGGCTGATCAGGCCCGTCAGGAACTGTCCGCCGCCAATATCACATTGCGCCTTGAAAACATTGACACGCAATCTGGCGACTGGCTGACAAAACTGGCGGCCCTGCCCCGGCAGTGTACCGTAGTGGGTGGCCCCCTGCAGGCCCGCAACTACAGCCTTGCCCGTAGTAACAATACCGTGAACGAGCGTGCCTTCTTTACCTTTTTGCCCGCATTGGCCCAGGGTGAGGAAGGCATACATGCCTGGCGTTTCTTCCCCAGCCGCCAGGATCAGATCGACGCGCTGCTGGCCTTTACCTCTGATACATTGGGCATCGACACCTACGGTGTCCTGTACCCCACGGACAATTACGGGGTACATATGACATCCCTGCTGGAGCAAGCCCTTGCCGCACGTCACCTGCCCCTGCACAAGGCTGCCTATGACCCGGCTGCCGTGGACGCCTGGACAGAGAGTGCTGCCCGGCTTGTGGCCCCGGAGGAAGGCGCGGGGAACACCGGCCCGATCCCGCACACGCCCTTTGAGGCTCTTTTCCTGCCCGACTCCTGGAAGAGCATGGACATGCTGACAAGCAGTCTGCTCTACAATGGTGAAGACAGGCTGGTTCTGCTGGGCACGACCCTGTGGGAACAGAGCCTTTCCGGCAAGCTGGTGCCCAATGCCCACAAGTATGCCCTGGCAGTCTTCCCCGGGGCGTGGGATGCAAGCCGTGCCCCCAAGGGACTTCAGACACCCGGCCATGACTTCTGGACGGCACTTGGCTATGATTTTGTACAGTTTGGTGCGGCAATGGATCTGCAAGACCGCCCCTCTGCCTCTGTGGTGACGGCCCAGGCCGCTCGTGCAGCCCATGCCGCCAAGGCATTGGCCCCCATCAGTTGGGATGATGCCGGTGTAGCCCATCAGGCCCTCTACATCTTCCAGGTTTCACCCACAGGCAAGATGCCCCTCAACCTTGAGCAGTTCAAACAAAGTCGTGCTGCTACGCTGGAGCGTGCTGCCTTGCGTATGCAGGGCCTCCCCCCGGCTGAAGGGAGCCTTCTGACGCCCGGCACGGCCCAGGCCGCACCCATGCCAACTGTAGCCCCCTTGGGCAGCACGCCACGTCCATCCTACAAACTGCGTTTGCCCTCGCAACGCTGAAGGCCATAAAGAAGGCAATATGTCAGATAGTGCTACGATAGATCCCGGTACAGTGGCCCATATGGCGGCCCTATCACGGCTTTCGGTCAGCCAGGAAGAGGAAGCCCTTTTTGCCCGGCAATTTGCCGATATCCTCGGCTATATGGATGTCCTTGCAAAGGAGGATACCAGTGCCGTAGAGCCGCTCTACAGCCCTGTACAGCACGAGGATCGTACGCGGGAAGACCTTGCCATCAACCGGCGTGAGCGCGATGCCGTTCTGGCCAACGCCCCTGCTGGCCCCAAGGCTGATGACCAGTATTTTGTTGTCCCCAGAATAGTGTAGGCCCGGCATGACAGATATTTGCTCACTTTCACTGACCGCGCTCAGTCGTGCCCTGCAAGACCGGGAAATCAGTGCAGAAGAGGCCGTACAGGCCTGTCTTGGACGTATTGAGACCACCGAACCTGCCATTGCTGCCCTGCTCCATGTGGGAGGCGAGGCAGCCCTTGAGCAGGCCCGGCAACTGGACGCGGCTGGGCCAGACCCGGCAAAACCGCTTTGGGGTGTACCTGTTACGGTCAAGGACGCCCTTTGCACCAAGGATATGCCTACCACGGC
This sequence comes from Desulfovibrio sp., assembly GCA_017415765.1. Lineage (GTDB taxonomy): Bacteria > Desulfobacterota > Desulfovibrionia > Desulfovibrionales > Desulfovibrionaceae > Desulfovibrio. The sequence goes on from JAFQED010000019.1 coordinate 3,837, forward strand.
TGGCTCGCGTATCCTTGAAGGCTTCACTCCCTTTTACGATGCCTTTGCGGTCAAACGTCTGCGCGATGCCGGAGCCATCATCCTTGGCAAGGCCAATCTGGACGAATTTGCCATGGGTTCGGGGACGGAAAATTCCGCCTACCAGAAAACCCGCAATCCGTGGGATACCAGCAAGGTGCCAGGGGGCAGCTCTGGCGGTTCGGCGGCCTCCGTAGCTGCCGGACAATGCTTTGCCTCTCTGGGGACAGATACGGGTGGCTCGATCCGTCAGCCGGCCTCGTTTTGCGGCTGTGTGGGGCTCAAGCCCACCTATGGGCGTGTGTCCCGCTACGGTCTGATCGCCTACGGCTCCTCTCTGGATCAAATCGGCCCGCTGACCCGCAGCGTGGAGGACTGCGCCCGTGTGCTGTCTGTCATTGCCGGGCATGACCCCCGCGACAATACCAGTGATCCCCGTCCGGCCGATGCCTACCACACCAGCCTTGACAGCCTGTCCGGCGATGCTCCCCTGCAGGGTCTGCGCCTCGGTCTGCCCGCAGAATTTTTTGCCGAAGGGCTGTCATCGGAGGTGCGCGAGGTCTGTGATGCGGCCATTACAACAGCCCGCAGCCTTGGGGCCGAGGTGGTGGACATCAGTCTGCCCCATACCAATGCGGCCATTGCCACCTACTACATTATTGCCATGGCCGAGGCCAGCTCCAACCTGGCCCGCTTTGACGGGGTACGCTATGGCCGCCGCGCCCCGGACGTCAAGAACCTTGAGGATCTCTATGTCCTCTCGCGTACGCAGGGCTTTGGGCAGGAAGTCAGGCGGCGTATCATGCTGGGGGCCTATGTGCTCTCCTCCGGCTACTACGATGCCTACTACCGCAAGGCCGCACAGGTGCGTCGGCTTATCCGTGACGAATATCTGCAAGCTCTTGACCAGTGTGACCTGATCTTTGCGCCTGTCTCTCCGGTGACGGCCTGGCCGCTGGGCAGTCACGACCAGGATCCCTTACAGGCCTATCTCAAAGATGCCTATACCCTCTCACTCAACCTTGCCGGCTTGCCCGGTCTCTCCCTGCCAGCCGGACTGGGGGCAGAAAGCCAGATGCCGGTTGGCATACAGCTTATCGGCCCGTCCTTTGCCGAAGCACAGCTGCTGGCAGTGGGGCATGCCCTTGAGGAGGCTCTGCCCTCCCTGCCGCAGCCCAGACTGTAAAAACGACGATACAGGATGTCAAAACGAAACCGCCCTTGTACAGGCTTGTACAGGGGCGGTTTCTTTTGGATATGCAGCAGGTATGGTTTGCGAAAGAATTACTTTTCCGCCTTCTTGAACCAGCCGAACTTCTTCAGGGCCGGTTCGGCTTCTGCGGAGTGCAGCCATTTGGCAAAATCACGCGTTTCCTTGTCGGCATCCTTGCGAACATTGATGTTCATGTCGCGCAGGATCACATATTCGGGTTCGATTTCCACGGCTTCGCCAATGCCGGGATTGCTGATGGCCCAGTCAGCCCAGGTAATCCAGACATCCGCGCCGTCCATGGTTTCAAGAGCCTTGCGAGAGCTGCCGCTGTTGGGCGTGAAGACCTTGATATTCTTGCGGATGGCGGCCACGGTGGCGATGTCGCCGGTACGCCCGGCAATGTCTTCCCACACGCCAGTGCCGGAGGTATTGCTCTTGCCCCCGCCGTCATTGACGATGATGCCGATGCCGGGACGGGCCAGATCCTTGACGCCCTTGATGTTCTTGGGGTTGCCCTTTTTCACCAGCAGGATACTCTTGCGCAGGGCCAGCGGCTCAATGTTCTTTTCGTCAAAGCGGTCGCCGTGGTCGCGGGTAATGGCAAGGGCTGACTGTTCGGATGCTCCAAACAGGATGTCCGCATCCTTCTTGGCGTTTTCGTTCCACTTGGCCTGCGGGCCAAAGTTCACCACGATCTTGACACCTGTCTTGGCGGTGTAAAGTTTGGCGGCTTCCTGCAGGGCGGTGTGAGGGCCGCCGGGGCCGTACATATTGATTTCCGCCAGTGCGGCAGCAGGCAGGGCAAGCAGACTCAGCACGGCAATAGCCAGTGTCTTTTTCATGGTATCCTCCCGATACACAGTCATTGTTTTTTGGGTTTAGCCAGCGGCTGAGGCGTTAAATAGTGATTTGCTATGAATTGTCAACACCCTGCAACAACTTTTTTTGCAACAGGGCAAGCTCTCCAAACAGAGGCTAACGTCAGGGGTATCGGCTAACCCCGCAATCCGGCACTGCGTTCGGCAAGCTCCACGGCGCGGGCCAACTGGCGGCCGTGGCGGGATTCGCGGCTTATTTCATTCTCTACGGCAGTGATACCACTGATCACGGTGGAATGCCGCCGGTTAAAATAGTCGCCTATCTCGGCAAGGGTCATGTCCGTATGCTTGCGAGCCAAAAAGAAGGCTGTATTGCGACCATTAACGCAATCCCGCTGGCGCGAGCGCGAGCGCAGCTTCTGCTCACTCACGCCGAAGAGCTCACAAATCAGGCGAACGATGGCGGGCATATCCAGGGCATCTGCCATGCCCGTATATTGTTGCAGCACATCCATTGCCAGCTCTGAGTTCAGGCCACAGTTGAGCAGACGCGCCTTGAAAACCAGACTGTTCAGGCAGGATTCCAGTTGGCGGATATCGCCATGCAGACGGCTGGCCAGCAAATCACACACCGCATCAGGCAGCAGTACCTGATGCAGCCTGGCCTTGTTTTGCAGGATGTCACGGCGCATGGCTTCGGTGGGGCGTTCCATCTGGGCCAGGATGCCGGAGCAGAAATAGGAGATCAGCTGGTCGTCCATCTCCTGCAAGTCACGCGGCGCAAAGGATGACGTGCACACCAGTCTGCCTCCCCTGGCAAGCAGGGCCTTGATGATGGTCAGGGCCATGTTCTGCATACCTTCCTTGTGCTGGAAAAAATGCACATCTTCCAGCAGGAGCAGATCCAAGTCCTGCAAACGGGCCTTGAAGCCCTCCACATCTCTGCTGCGCTGGGCCGCCACAAAGCGGGAGGCAAACTCTTCTGCGGTAAGGTAGGCCACGCGGTGTTCAGCCAGTCCACTGGCCTGCCAGCCCACGGCCTGTGCCAGATGGGTCTTGCCGAGACCGGACGCCGAATTGATGAAAAGGGTCTGCACACAGCCATCCTCGCGGCAGACATCCTGCGCAGCAGCCAGGGCGACCTGATTGCTGGGCCCGGCCACAAAATCTTCAAAGCTGTGACGCCAGTTGCCCTTTTTACGGAGGCCGGGCAGGGGCTGCACCCCAAGCGACAGTGGCAATGCAGCCTGGGTGGCGGGCATTTCCTGCCGGGGAGATGCTTCAGCACAGGGGGGACGCTGCTGCCGTACGCCCTGCCCCTCAGGCGCAGTGGCAATGCTGACCTGCACTGTGACTTCGGCCGTTGAGCAAGCCATGACCGGGGCGGCAGCCTCCCTGAGGACAGGGAGGAGGCGGCCTTCCAGCCAGGTGCCCATATAGGCGTTGGGTGCTGTTACATGGAGCGTCCTGCCCTCCACATGTGCAGCCAACGGAGCTATCCAGACCTTAAAAGTGCCGGAATCAAGCATTTTTTTGAGATTTTCGGAAATCTCTGCCCAAGCATCGTTCATGTGGAGATTTTTAGCCCATGCAGGTGCAGTGGGCAAAAAAGGATTCCCCACTCATTCAGACAAGACGGTTTTTTTCTTTCCCCAAGCAATGCCTTTATAACATATTGAAATAAAAAAACTATTTTTATAGCAGCAAGGGATGGTCAGGGCCATAAATTCCCGTGACTCAAGGGAGTTGGCTTTTGGATCGATTTTTTTCAACAAAAGCAAAATTTTTTATCCATAATATAAACTCTGTTTTTTTCTTTTTTTATTTGATTTTCTCTGTTTTTTTCAATCTATCCATTCGGACTGCACCAGATAAGGGCAGCCAGACTGTCAAGGGCAAAAAAAATTTTCCCCTCAGATTTTTCCAATTTTTTCTTCTTTTATTTCAGCATGTTACAATCAAAAACCATTCCTGTGCCTGGCATAAAAAAACTCCCCGCAGTGTAAACTACGGGGAGGCTCTGTCCAAGGGCTGGCCCTGAAGCAGGAGAACCACTACCTGCTTTAGAAGGAGAAGCGCAGTCCCAGCATGAATTCATTGTTGTAGGGGGTATTGGAGATCTTGTACTCCGTATTGCCTGCGGTAGCCTTCACCTCATTGTAGCCAAGGCCCACGAAACGGTA
>JAFQED010000020.1 GCA_017415765.1 Desulfovibrio sp.
ATCGGAATAGATGCGCCGTCACGGCCCTTGCAGCCGCGACACTACTTTGCGGGTGTCGCTCGCAAGGGCCGCGCCGGCAGGTCGTACCCAGATCGACCTACTGAGCTGCTCCCAAATGTGCGAAAAATTCTGGACACTATCGGATACGGTAGGGAAGAACAAGACCAAGATCCAGGAGTACATCAGGCATCAGTTAGAAGAGGATAAGCTGGGAGTACAGCTATCCCTCCCATACCCTGCAGCCCGTTTACGGGCCGCAAGTAGCAGAAATGCAGATGCCAGATTTGCAATGCGCCTGCTAGGGCGCTGCTGGTAACAGAGCCTTACAGGCGCATATGAAAAACCACCGGCTATGCCGGTGGATTTTTATTTACAACAACTGTAACCTATTGCTGCGGAGCTTCGTCTATATCAATGACACGTCCCTGCAACCAGACGTAGGCGTCCACTTCTTCGCCCTTTTGCGGCTCATAGTCCCCCAGCACCATTTTGGAGACATAGACGGGCAGGCGCATGGCCGGTCGGCTTTCAAAGGGGAAGCTGAGGTAGATGAGCTTGACCGGCATCTTGTCCAGTTGGCAGTCCTGCACTTCCTCGATGACGCTGCGCATCTGGTATTCGCAAAAGCGGCGGCCCGGCATGATCATATGACGTCCGCTCATGGAAACCTTGAGCGGGGGGACGTCCAGGCGGCTCTTGCCGGGGTTTTCGGCCAGCCATGCTTCGGCGTGGGCCTCGTAGTGCGGGCCTTGGGTGATGGTCATATCGTCTAGCAGGGCCTTGCGCAGCCCAAGGGCCAGCCCGGACAGCAAAAAGGTGTGGGTGATGCCGGGGGTCAGGTCATCGTGGTCGCGCCCGTAGAGCGGGTCATAAAACCACATGGGGTTCTTGCCTTCCAGCATGGCCACGGCCACGTTGGCCCCGCAGCCGTTTTCCCACGGATGCACATCGTCCACGGTCAGGTCGTTGGGCAGGCCCTCCAGCAGGGGGACGGCATTGACGGGGCGAAGATCACCGCCTTCCGGCCCGGCCATCAGCACGCCAGCGCGCACGGGCTGATCCTGCGGCCAGGCCATGAGGACGTAGTCCTGTCCCTTGCGCTTCCACTGCCAGGAGGAACGTGTGCCACCGGCGTGCAGCACAGTGCCCACCACCTGCGGGATGACATGGGCCGGATCCTGCCCGGTCAGCACGGCCCAGACATCGCCCAGGCCCTCAAAGTGGCTGCGGTTCTTGCCGCTGGCAAGGGCCTCGGCCTCCTCCTGACTCAGATCATGCGTGGCCGGGCCTTCTGCCCCGGCACTGGCCACCTGCACCAGCTTTGGTTCTGCCTGTGCGGAAGCGGTTGCAGCCGTGACGGCTGCACCAGCCTCCTCTGCCACCCTGGGGGCAGTGTCCGCGTTTTTATTGCTTTTTTTGGCCATGGTAGCTTCCTGTATGGTTATGGCCCGCACACGGATGCAGCGCGTGCGGGCCTTATTATCCTGGCTTATGCTCAGCGTCTGCCGCCACGGTCACGCCCGCGCCCGCCTCTGTCACCACGGTCGCCGCGCTCACTGCGCTGGGGCCGTGCTGTTTCGTCAGGGTTCCAGGGATGGCCCTGCTCTTCAAGGATGACAGCCTTACGGCTGGCGCGGATACGGTCGCCATTGATCTCAATGACCTTGACCAGCATATCCTCGCCCAGACGGGCCACATCGCCGGTTTGCTCCACGCGGTTCACGTCCAGTTGGGAGATGTGTACAAGGGCTTCCACATTGGGCAATATTTCCACAATGGCCCCGATCTCCATGATTTTGCGAACCTTGCCCATGTAGTTCTTGCCAAGGTCAGGACGCTGGTCATAGTAGCAGATCATTTCGCGGGCTTTTTCCAAAGCCTCTGCCGTGGGGGCAAAGATGGACACACGGCCAGAATCCTCAATATCTACCGAGGCACCGGTGGTGGTGGTGATGGCCTTGATGTTTTTGCCACCAGGGCCGATGATCAGGCGGATAATGTCAGGATTGACAAAAATTTCCGCGTGTTGCGGTGCGTAGCGTGAAAGCTCCTTGCGCGGTGCGGCAATGGCCTTGGCCATTTCCTCAAGGATGTGCAAACGTCCTTCGCGGGCCTGCTGCATGGCAGCACGCATGATGTCGGTGGTCAGGCCAGTCACCTTGATGTCCATCTGCACGCCGGTGACACCATCGGCTGTACCGGCGATCTTGAAGTCCATATCGCCGAGGGCGTCTTCATCGCCCAGGATATCGGTGAGAACGATGAACTTGTCCCCTTCCTTGATCAGGCCCATGGCCACCCCGGCCACCGGCGCGCTGACAGGCACACCCGCATCCATCAGGGAGAGGGAACCACCGCAGACCGCCGCCATGGAGGACGAACCATTGGATTCCATGGTTTCGGCCACCACGCGCAGGGTAAAGGGAAAATCCGTATCTGCGGGCAGGATGGGCCGCAGGGATTTTTCGGCCAGTGCGCCGTGGCCGATCTCGCGGCGGGAAACACGCACGGGCTTGACCTCACCCACGCAGTAGGGCGGGAAGTTGTAGTGCAGCATGAAACGCTTGGTCACGTCCCCAGTCAGGGAGTCCATGCGCTGCTCATCGGTGGAGGAACCAAGGGTAGCCACCACCAGTGACTTGGTTTCACCCCGGCGGAAGAGGGCAGAGCCGTGGGCACGGGGCAGGACGCCTGTCTGGATCTGGATGGGGCGCACGCTTCTTGTGTCGCGGCCGTCAATGCGCGTGCCTTCGTTGACGATGCGGGCTCGCACCAGCTTCTTTTCCAGGTCGGCAATGATGTCACCCACGCTCTTCAGGCCTTCGTGCTCGGCCCAGGCCGGGTCGGCCTTGAGTTGGGCAACGACCTGTTCCTTGACGGCCTTGCGGGCGTCCTTGCGGGCCAGCTTTTCCGGTATGCGCAGGGCGGCATCAATACCCGCAGCATGGGCCAGCTCCTGCACGTGGGCCAGCAGGGCCGGGTCGTCCTCATGGGGGGTAAAGTCCATCTTGGGCTTGCCGCAGAGTTCACGCAGCTTGAGCTGGGCCTCGATAAGGGGCTGGATCTCCTTGCGGCCCCATTCCAGGGCTTCGATGATCACATCCTCGGACAGGAAGTGGGCATCGCCTTCCACCATGGTCAGGGCATCGCTGGAGGCGGCAAAGAGGATGTTCAAATCGCTCTGGGCCTGTTGGGCATAGGAGGGGTTGAGGACAAACTGGCCATTGATACGGCCAATGCGTCCACCAGCTACCGGGCCTTCAAAGGGCAGATGCGATACCATCACGGCAGCCGACGCGCCCGTGAGGGCCAGCACATCGGATTCATTTTCCTGGTCGGCAGAAATGACGCTGGCCAGCACCTGGACATCTTCGTTCAGTCCCTTGGGAAAGAGCGGGCGGATGGGCCGGTCGATAAGACGGGAGACAAGAGTCTCACGCTCGGAAGGGCGGCCTATCTCGCGGCGGAAGAAGCTGCCGGGGATACGTCCGGCGGCATACATCCGTTCGGAGTATTCCACCGTAAGGGGAAAGAAGCCCTTGTCAAATTCCAGCGGCTGGGAGCAGACCGTCACCAGGGCCACGGTCCCGCCACACTGGATCCAGACCGCGCCGTGGGCCTGATTGGCCATACGGCCACATTCCAGAATAACTTCCTTGCCGCCCACCTGAGCAGTGACGCGGGCAGGAGCAAAAATATCGTTTTGCATGGTATCCTCTTGCGTTTATTGGCGAAGGGGATTCCGGCAAAAGCGGGCAAACACGCTGCCCGGTCTTCCCGGATCCCCCTTCTCGCGATGTCGGCCGGGCCGCACCCGGCAAGATACGGCAAAGGGGAGCCGTGGGCCCCCCTGCCGTCCAGAATGCTTACTTGCGCAGCCCCAGCTTTTCGATCAGGGCGCGATAGCGTTGGATGTCCTTCTTCTTCAGGTAGTTCAGCAGTTTACGACGCTGACCCACCAGCTTGAGCAAACCTGTGCGCGAGTGGAAGTCCTTTTTGTGCACCTTGAAGTGCCCGGTAAGCCCTTCAATGCGGGCGGTGAGCAGGGCCACCTGCACTTCGGGTGAGCCGGTGTCGCCCTCGTGCTTGGCGTGAGCGTCGATAACAGCCTTTTTCTGGACAGTATCCATGACCACAGCAGTTCTCCTTAACGGATGAGGTTAATTCCAAAGCCCCCGCACAACGGCCCAACAGTTGCCCATGGCTGTGGCCTGTTGCCGCACCAGTGCCAGCGCAGTTCCGCCTTCCAGCAGAAGGGCCTGTCCGTCCCCGCGCAAGGCTGCACCCTGTGGGGGAGCAGTGCCCGCGCAGGGCAGTGCCATGCCGTTGCGTACCCGCGCTGCCTGTTCTGGCGTGACCTGCACCGTGGGCCAGTGGGGCAGTGCCTCTGCAATGGGGCGCAGGGCACGGCCCAACAGGCTGGGGTCAGCCGCAAGCTCATGCGGATGACATGCCACGTCAAGTCCGAAGGGGTGGCTGTACTCCCGGGTCAGTTCCGTGAGCACGGCTCCGCACCCCAACCGCATCCCCAAGCTGTGGGCCAGGGAGCGGATATAGGTGCCGGAACTGCATGTGACCCGAAAGCGCACAAACGGCAAGCTCACCTCGAGCGTTTCCGCCTGTGAAATCTCCATGCGTTTGACCTTGGCCGGGGCTTCAAGCCCCTTGCGGGCCAGCCGATACAAGGGCTGCCCCTCGTGCTTGGCCGCAGAAAAGGGCGGTACGGCCTGTTCGCGCAGCTCCTGCCATGCGGTGATACCGGCGCGGACTTCGGCCTCGCTGACATGCTGCCAGTCGGCCTCGGCCACCACCTGCCCCTGCACGTCCCATGTATCGGTGCTTTGCCCAAGGCGCAGACAGCCGCTATAGACCTTGCCGCCGTCAGCCAGCAAATGCCCGGACAACTTGGTGGCCTGGCCCAGCAGCACAAGCAGCACGCCCGATGCCAGGGGATCCAGCGTGCCAGCATGGCCTATCTTTTTTTGCCCCATACGCTTGAGCAGATTGAGGCAGCGGGCTGAGGTGGGGCCAGAGGGCTTGTGCAGCACCAGCACCCCATCGGCCTGCGGCAGCCTGGGCAGTTGCTCCCCGGCGGGGAGCGTCCTTTCCTGCTCTGTGATGTGCCTCTTGGTCATACGCAAACGAAAGAACTAGATTAAAGACTGGCAAAAGTCAAATCGGGCTGATCAGCCAGCCAGGGCAATCGCATGAAATCAAAGGGCCGGAGTAGCAGCCAGAACGGACGGTAAATCGTTTAAGCCAATCCCCGCCGGATAGCTTCCAGCAGGACGCGCTCCGCCTCAAGCGGCTCAAGCCGCAGGCTGGCCCCGGCGGCATTGCGATGCCCCCCACCGCCCAGGCTGGCCGCTACGCGCTGCACATCTGTGCTGCCGTGGGAACGTAAGTTGATACGGCAGCAGCCGGGGCTGTCCTCCCGCAGCAGGGCCGCCACCTGCACCTCGGTCAGGCGGCGCAGATGTTCCACAAAACCTTCCGCATCCTCCTTGACGGCCTGACACTGGCGCAAATCCGCAAGGCTGACGCTGCAAAAGGCCACTGCGCCGTCCTGCTCCAGCCGGACGCGCTCCATCAGGCGGCCCCAAAGGCGCATCCGGCCAAGGCTCCAGTTGTTATCGAGCTGTTGGCGAATTTCATGCAGACGACAGCCACCGCGCTCCAGCAGGGCGCACAGGGCAAAGATGTCCGCCGTGGTATTGCCGTGGCAAAAGCCGCCCGTGTCGGTGATCAGGCCCAGGGCCAGACACTGTGCCAGCGGCCCTGCAAGCGGCAGTTCAAGGGCCAGTGCCACATAGGCCATAAGCTGGGCCGTGGCCGCTGCCGTGGGTTCCACCCAGTTGGCATGGCTGCCCATACCGTTGCTGCCCAAATGGTGATCCATGTTGATGCCACTGTAGCCGGGCAGGGCTGCGGCCAGTTCCGGCCCAAGGCGGTGCGCTTCGCCACAGTCCAGCAGGATGGCCCACTGCGGGGCAAGGGGCAGATGCCCCAGCCCTGTGTGCATGCTGCCCGGCAGGGGGCAGAAGGCCAGTGCTGGGGGCAGCCCCGTAGCACTGTAGAGGACACATTCCGCGCCAAGGGCGCGCAATATCCAGCCCGCAGCCCCCATGGAACCGATGGCGTCCCCATCCAGATTGACATGGGCGGCAATGATGGCCCGCTGTACCTGCCGAAAGGCCGCAGCCATGCGCTGCGCGTCTTCACGAAAGCGGGCCGGGATATGCTCAGTCTGCGACATGGATCTCTACCTGGCTTTCTACCATTTCTTCAGGGCAAACAGCTTCCATCATCAGGCAGCATTTGTCCATGCGGCTGCGCAAATGCCCTTCGCTGTTGGAGATGGAGACCACGGCCAGCCGCAGACGCGTCAGGCTGTCCTCTGTACCGATCTCGGCAATGGCCACATTGAACTTGTTGCGTACCTTTTGCTTCAGGCTGTTGGCAATGCGGCGTTTGGCCTTGAGGTTGTCATTGCCGTGCAGGGCAAACTCTACAGTGAGGACGGCAAGGAACGTGGTCATGGCTGTATCGTGCTATACGGTCAGCCCGCAGGCGGGGGAACTCGCCCACGGGCTGACCGGGGATTACAGGAAGCTGGCTGCGGCAACCTTAGAGGGTTGCTGCCTCTTCCACGGTTTCAAAGGTCTCGATGATGTCGCCCACCTTCACGTCATTGAAGTTTTCAAGGCCCACACCACATTCATTGCCCTTGACCACTTCGCGGGCATCGTCCTTGAAGCGTTTGAGGGACGAGATCTTGCCGGTATAGACCACCACACCGTCGCGCAGCAGACGCACCCCGGCATTGCGGGCGATTTTGCCATCAGCCACATACGAACCGGCAATAACGCCCACCTTGGGCACGCTGAAGGTTTCGCGCACTTCGGCCTGACCAAGATAGACCTCGCGCTGCACCGGGGCCAGCAGACCGGCCATGGCACTCTTGATGTCGTCCACCAGCTTGTAGATGATGTCGTAGAAGCGGATGTCCACATTCTCGTGTTCGGCCACGTCCTTGATGCGGGCGGTAGGCCGCACGTTGAAGCCGATGATGATGGCCTTGGAGGCCGAAGCCAGCAGGATGTCCGACTCCGTGATGGCCCCTGCCCCGCCGTGTACCACGTTGAGGCGCACCTTTTCGGTGCTCTGCTTGAGCAGGGCTTCGGTAATGGCTTCCAGTGAGCCTTGCACGTCTGCCTTGACCACCAGATTGAGGGTAAGGGCGTCCTGATCCGAGGCACGCTGGGAAAGAAAGGTTTCCAGCGTAACGCGGGATTCGACGGCAAGGGCGCGTTCGCGCTGGCGGGCAGCGCGGGTATCTGCAATGCGGCGGGCCAGCTTTTCGTCAGCCACCACAAAGAATTCCTCACCAGCTTCCGGCACACCTTCAAAGCCTTGCACTTCCACAGGCAGGGACGGCCCGGCCTCCTTGACCTTCTTGCCCTGGTCGCTGGTCAGGGCGCGCACACGGCCGGAGAACGGCCCGCACACGAAGTTGTCGCCCTGGCGGAGTGTACCTTCCTGGATCAGCACCGTGGCGATGGGGCCACGGCCCTTGTCCAGCTTGGCTTCCACAATATGACCACGGGCGGGCTTGTCCGGGTTGGCCTTAAGCTCCATGATTTCCGATTGCAGGGCCACCATTTCCAGCAGATCGTCAAGACCGGCGCGGGTCTTGGCCGAAACGCGGGCCACGATGGTATCCCCGCCCCAGTCTTCGGGTTGCAGACCCAGTTCGGCCAGCTCACGCAAGACGCGGTCAGGGTCTGCGCCGGGCTTGTCCATCTTGTTGACAGCCACCATGATGGGCACATTGGCCGCACGGGAGTGGTTGATGGCTTCGCGGGTCTGTTCCATGACGCCGTCATCGGCCGCCACCACGAGGATGACAAGGTCAGTGACCTGTGCGCCACGGGCTCGCATGGCCGTAAAGGCTTCGTGCCCCGGCGTATCGAGGAAGACGATCTCGCCGCGCTTTGTCTTGACGTGATAGGCCCCGATATGCTGGGTGATGCCGCCCGCTTCGCCGCTGGTGACATTGGACTTGCGGATGGCGTCCAGCAGGGAGGTTTTACCGTGGTCAACGTGGCCCATGATGGTCACCACGGGCGGACGCGGCTTGAGACTTTCGGGGGCGTCAGGCTCCTTGGGCAGGAGGTAGTCGTCTTCCGAGAAGCCGGCCTTTTCCACTTCATAGCCAAATTCGGAGGCCACAAGGGTGGCCGTGTCAATGTCCAGTGACTGGTTGATGGTGGCCATGACACCAAGACCAAAGAGGACCTTGATGATCTCATTGGCCTTGAGCCCCATCTGATGGGCCATGTCGGCCACGCGGATGGCCTCGGTAACGCGGATCTTGCGCTTGGCCGCCTTGATGGGCTGGGTGGGCTGCGGGACGCTGGTCGGCTTGCCGCCCTTGCGCCGTCCCTTGCTGCGGTTCATGCGCGTTGCGTCATCATCCTCATGCCGGAAATCCCCTTGCTGGAAGTCCACCGTACGGCGGCCCTTGAGACGCTTTTTCTTGCTCTGGCCATCCCGGCTGTCAGTGGGCTGCGGCGGTTGCTGCTGCCCAAAGCCACCAGCGGCCGGGCGATTGTAACCTCCGGGACGTGGCCCGCCGGGGCGCGCCCCACCGGGACGGTTGGACGGGCCAGCAGAGTCACGCTGACCAGTACGGCCCTGCGGCTTGGGACGGCCTTCCTGGCTGCCGGGAGCAGGGCGGGAGATGACGCGGACCTGCGGTGCAGGGGCAATGATGCGTGCAGTGCCGGGACTGGTCTTCTCTTCTTCTCCACTGTCGCGAGGCTCGCTGCGCGGGGGCAGGGTGGGGGTGGAGGAGCCTTCGGGCATGGCCGAGGCCACAGGGCGGCCCAGGCGCGGGGACTTGCCCCTGTCCTGTGCTTCAGGGCTTGCAGCGGCCTTGTCGGCTGTGGCTGTGGGCGCGGCATCCGTCTGCGCTTCTGCCGGGGTAGCGGGGGCAGTTTCGGCTTTGGCTTCTGTCCTGGCCGTATCTGCGGGCACACTTTCTGTCACTACTGCTGCGACCGGGCCAGCGTCCTGAGCCGGGTGCGGGGCCATGGCTGGTTTGGCTTCGCCTTCTACCGCAGTTGCGCGGGGGGCAGCTCCCGACTGATCAGCCGACTGGACAGAGGGCTGGGGCTGCACATCAGCACCAGACGCGGGGGGAGTCTGGTTCGGGCGGCTGATGACGCGAGCGGCCGTGGGGGCAGGTGCGGGCTTGCTGCGCCTGGGGGTGGGCCTTTCTGTGGCGCGTGTGGGGGCTGCGCTTTCGGCCCTGGGCGTGCTGGCATCTTCAGTCGTGCCTGTGCTGGCCGTTGCAACACGGGATGTCGCTTTGGCAGCATTCTCCACTGCCGGGGCCGCTTCAGCCACATCCGTCCCGGTATTGGCGGGAGGTGTTGCAGTGTCTGCAACGTCGGCAGCCTCAGCGGGCGCGTCCTTCTTGCGGCGGCGCACGATGACGTTGGGGCGTACCTCAACGCGCTCCAGGTCGCCCTCCTTGCGGGCGGTAAAATGTCCGCGCAGACGTGTGGCCTCCTCCTGCGTGACAGAACCTGCCGTGCTCTTGGCAGCTATATTCAGCTCGCGCAGGGCGCGCAGCATATCCTTGGAGGCGACATCCAGTTCGCCCATCAGGTCTTTCAGTTTGATTTTGCTTTCAGCCATGCTTTCCCCCTTGAATCAGTCAACGCCGTGTTCGTGGCCTGTATCTGGCGAACTTGCGTTCACAGGCCGGGTCTGAACACAGATACCAGCCCCTGCCCGGTCTGGTTTGTACAGCGTCATACTCCAAATCGCCTTGCGCGGTCAGGACATGCCGTCGCAATGCGGCCTTGGGCTGGCGGCGGCGGCAAATGACGCACATCCGTTCCGGCCCGTCGTGCCGGAGGGGAGCCTGCCCCCCGGCATCCTGCTCAATTGTCGGCCCCATCGCCCTGACCAAGCCCCACTGCCGAAGATTCGGGTGTTTCTTCCACAACAGGGGCAAGGAAATTGATGGCCGAGCGCAAATCCGCAATGCGGTTCTGGCTGATGACAAGTTTATCGGCCAGCTCTTCATCGCTGGCTTCGCGCAGCTTGTCCAGCGAGGTATAACCGGCTTCCAGCAGAGCCTCGATGGAGACTTCGGCCACACTGGCCACCTGTTCCAGCCCGTGCCCGATGGCATTGGCCTCGTTGTAACGGGTCTCGGTGAAAATATCGACCTTCCAGCCCAGCAGACGGGCTGCCAGCTTGACGTTCTGGCCCTTGCGGCCAATGGCATTGGTCAGCTGGTCGTCCGGCACGATGACTTCCAGGAGGTTTTCCTCCTCGTCAACCACGATGCGCGAGACAAGGGCCGGGGCCAGGGCATTGCGGGCGTAGGTGGCGATGTCGGCACTCCAGACAACGATGTCGATGCGTTCGCCGCGCAGCTCCTGCACGATGTTCTGGATGCGCGAACCGCGCACGCCCACGCAAGCCCCCACCGGGTCCACATCGCGTTCGCGGGAGAGTACGGCCACCTTGGCACGTGATCCGGGGTCGCGGGCCACACCCATGATCTGCACCACGCCGTCGTCCACTTCCGGCACTTCACGACGGAAGAGGGCGGCCATATAGTCGCGGTGAGAGCGGGAGATGACCACCTGCGGGCCGCGCCCTTCCTTGCGGACCTCGATGATCAGGGCCTGCACCCGGTCACCGCGCTTGTAGTGTTCGCGCGGGATCTGTTCGTCACGCGGCAAGATGGCCTCGGTACGGCCAAGGTTGACCACCCAGCCGCCCCGGTCGCGCCGCTGGATGATGCCGGAGACGATCTCACCCATGCGATCCTTGTATTCTTCGTAAATGATTTCCTGTTCGGCATCGCGCATCCGCTGGATGATGACCTGCTTGGCCGACTGGGCTGCAATGCGGCCAAGGTCTTCCAGCTTGACCCGGAAGCCCACTTCGTCATCAAGCTGCACCGAAGGATCATGCTCGCGGGCATCGGTCAGGCCGATCTGGGTGTCCTCATTGGCCACATCGCCGTCTTCCACCACGATTTTGAACTGGTACACCTCAATGTCGCCGGTTTCGTCATTGTAGGTAACTTCCACGTCCATATCATCGCTGAAGCGGCGCAGCACCGAGGTACGCACGGCGTCTTCAAGGGTGTCCACCAGCATGTCGCGGTCGAGTCCCTTGTCCTTGCTGATTTGGTCAATGGCCTTTTTGAGCTCAAGATTCATGTTTTCCTCCGGCCGCCATTGACGACGGCGTAGATTCGCCACATGGTTTCGGATCTTCCCTGTCTGCGCCGGGTTCGGCAACCGCCTGTGCAACCTGCCGCCCCTGTTTGCCCTTGCTGGACGCCTTGCCACTGTTTGCAGCAGATGGGCGGGCGGGTTTTTTGCCGGGCTTGGTCGGTTGACGGAAAATATGGATGCGTGTGGCCCGGCGCACGCTCTTCCATGGCAGACGTACCGGGGGGACGTCCTCTGGCAGAATGTCACCGTCGGGACTGATGCTGGCCGGGGCCAGTTGCAGATCTTCTCCGTCCACGGACAGAAGCCGACCGCGCCAGATGCGGCGGCCTTCAAATGCTGTGTGCAGCCGCGCCTCAACCATATCGTCAAGATAGGGGCGCATTTGCTCCAGTCGGAAAAAGCGGCGCGACAGCCCGGGGGTGGAGACTTCCAGCACATAGGCGTCGGGCATGACGTCCTCCACCTCAAGGGCCAGCCCCAGATGGCGCGAAATTTCCTCGCACTGGTCAATGCTGGCAGACATGGCCGCCGGTATGGGGCCTTCCTCTGCGGCCTGGTCTGCCGCATCAGGCATTGCATCGGCGGGGGCAGAGTCCTCCCCGGCAGGTGACGGCACATCCACAAAAAGGCGCAAAACCGTGCGCCCGGCCTGTGCGACTTCCACTCCCCAAATGTCCAGCCCCAGGGCTTTGACGATGGGGTCGGCCAAATCGGTTATTTTTTGTTCCAGAGTTTGTGCGTTCATGTGCCGTCTGTTGTCTGCAGGGGCGCACGTACAAAAAAAGGGAGGCCCCTTGAGGCCACCCCGCGCAGAACTTGCGTCCCTTCCCAGGATGTGGCAGGTCAGCCAAAGACTGTTCCCGCCATGGATGGAGTTCCATAGCCTGACCGCCGATTGCTGTCAAGAAAAATCTCTGCTTGGCTCAGGCTGACCGCACGATTGACTAAGCCCTGCCAATGGGTAAGAATATCTCTCCGCTGCGGAGGGATGGCAGAGCGGCTGATTGCGGCGGTCTTGAAAACCGTTTAGGGTTCGCGCCCTACGGGGGTTCAAATCCCTCTCCCTCCGCCAAACTGGAATCCGCTAAAGTTCGTAGAAGTCCGCAAAGCCTGGAGCAGAGCGGACTTTTTCATTATGCTATACAGCGAGGTATGAACGTTTTGTTTTTTAGCCCCAAACCGTTTCGACGTGGCTGGTGTTTTTTTTGTCCGTGTTGCTGCTGCACTCCTTTCCTTTGGGTATGACAATCCTCTTTCTATACTTTCTCGCTGCTGCCCCGAATAAGTTGCGGTGGTATCCAGTGCAAGATGAATTTTTGCGGGATCTCACCGTTGCGTGGCCCAGTCCAATAGCCATGCCAATGTCCCCGGCGCAAATGAGGACGTCTGCTGCGTCCGGTATCCACTAAGAACTGTTCTCTCTCCTGTTTTTGCGCCTGCCGTAGCTGTTCTCCGATAGATGCCCCCACAGTCCAGAAGCGTGGCGCACTGGCAGGAAACAATCGCATTCCCCCCTTGACTTGTTTTGCCTGAGGCCGCTGTGGGAACATACCGGGCTGTCGAGTATCCTCAATATCTGGTTTGTCACAACAGCAGTACAGGAGCAGAGAGAGTAATCTTTCTATCTGTTTCTTAGTTCTACGGAATCCATTTAATGTTTTATTTATTAAAACTTCAGATGATAAGTTATTTGAAGTATGTACAGTCTTCTTCATTGAATCAATTTCATACTCTATAGCTTCTTCTACAGTGCAGTTTCTGACAGGGATTGAACATGGATATTCTCCATGTTGAGTTTTTATCATCATGTGCAATTTTGGATGTTTATCATCATAGCTATATATCAAATGTGCCCAAAATCCATACAATACTGTCTGTTTATACCATACCATATGTGGAGTTTCTACATATATGCACCACTCCGGCATATGCATCAATACTTCTGATGGAATATTTTTTCCGGGAATACTTTTCAGCAACGCTTGCTGCATATCTTTATCTATTTTATAAATACCTTGGGAGTATCGCCATTCCCCCAAAATACATAATCGGTTTAGTTCATTATATTTATCTTGTATTTTCCATAATTTCCCACTTATGCTTTCCTGTTGGTCGATAATGCGCGCCCATTCATCCATGGGAAGCAGGCACCAATCCGGCCAGAGACCTGGCTCAGCAAGTTTTTTGCTCCAAGCAGCGTTTACCTGTTGCGTCAGATTAGGATAGCGTTTGCAAATGGCATTAAGCGTCTGTACCGGATAGGGCTGATGAACGGCTGACATAATATCTTCTCCTGCTCCTTCGGACTTAGAGAAAAGTTCCCTCATTGGCAAGCAGTACAGGTGGTAGAGGGCAGGGCAATCGCATGAAATCAAAGGGCAGGAGAAGCAACCAGACACTAGCGGCGGTGTGAAAGTAACAGGCCGGCATTGTCCCGGCTTTTTGTTTTTCGTGGCTCTGGGGGCATTTGTGGGGCGTTGTGACGGTGGCTGCCCATATGGACAAGGTCAGGAAAGCGGCTTAGAGTTTCTGGGAAAGGGGGTGCATATGGCTACCGTCACATTTGACACGCTGGACTATTTTGAAAAGCTCAAGAGGGCAGGTTTTACAGAGGCACAAGCAAAGGTGCAGGTCGAGGCTATGCAGGGCGTTGTCCGGCAATATGATGAAGCCAGCCGCAAGGATATTGCCACAAAGGGAGATATTCAGGATGTACGGCTGGAAATTGAAAAGGTTCGGGCCGAACTCAAGACCGACATGGAAAAGGTCAAGTACGACCTCCTGAAGTGGCAGATTGGCGGATGGGTAGCCTTGGCTGCTATCATGGCGAAGGGTTTTGGCTGGTTGGGCTTTTAGCGCATTGCCGGGGGAACAAAAAGGGACTGTATAAAAATTGGACAGCAGCAAAAAAAGACGGTATTTTTGACGGTATGCTGAAAAAATGAAAAAATAAAAACCTTAAATATCAATAGGTTAATGGCGTGGTTTGGCGGTCTCTCCCTCCGCCAAACTGGAATTTCATAACGCCCCGTAAGCCTAAAAAGCCTTGCGGGGCTTCACTTTTCCAAGGTTTATCAGTGTCAGGTCGTATCATAAAAAGCATGGACGTACCAATAGAAAGACGGGCAATCTGTCTGCGGATTATCGCAAACAGATACTTGCCCGGCTTGTATCCAATGTTTTTCCCCATATTGGGAGCATCCCCAGTGCTGCCTTGAGTTCTGCGGACATATTGAATGTGGTATTGCCCATTGAGCAGGGATAAAATGAAACGGCCCGCCGCGTGTTGCAGCATGGCAGGGAAAAAAAGACCACCGGGGATATGTCTAGGGAAGTGCTTTTGTCTATCTCAGCGGGAAAATTGCACCGGAGGAATGATTATGTTTTGGGAATACACCCTTGTTGCATTTCTTGTTTTGGGAGTAGGCTTTGCCTCCATGAAGGGGTGGATTTAACGACCGCTCTCCTGCAAGCTGGGGAGCTGGTTTCGTGGAGCAGCTCTTATCTGGATAGGCTGGAAAATCCACCAGATGCGAAGTGACGGATGAATATCGGCGTTCTTGTTGTGGCTGTTGTCGGTGCGGTGTTCGCCGCATATGTTTTGATTTAGGACATTTTTCTATTGAAAATATCCGTCGAGACTGGTTCACTTTAATGTGTATAATCCAATATGGGGAAATCTTCGCCTACCTTTGCTATAATAGCCTGCAACATCATATCTCTATGGGGACAGGGAAAGGACAAGGGATTCCCTTTTGTGATACAGGAGGCCAGGGCAATGGCTTCAGCTCCCCTGTCGATCAAAACCCTTGCTCTGGCCACTGCACGTTTACCTGGGCAGCCGCCGCATGACACAAAGCCGACCACCTCACATTTTCCCAGCTCCGCAAAAGCACCTTTGCCCTGAGCCGCTGCGATAAAATCCGTTGTACCAGGGCAGATATCCTCGGTCTGCTGACATCGAATGACACCGATTTTCTTCATGGCTTGTTTTCCTGTTTACTGAAAATTATCGTAGCAGGCATTCTTTTTCAAGGTACTGTCCAGAATTTTTCGCACTTTTGGGAGCAACTCAGTAGGTCGATCTGGGTACGACCTGCCGGCGCGGCCCTTGCGAGCGACACCCGCAAAGTAGTGTCGCGGCTGTAAGGGCCGTGGCGGCATATCTATTCCGATTCCTCTTGAGCCATGTTCATATACCTCTTTGTTCCCCACTTCTGGCCTGCCATGTACCGTAGTCGGGCGCTCACAAGCATCAAGGCAGCATGCCCATCAGGGAAACTTCCTACTACGCGTGTTCGACGCCGAATCTCACGGTTCAGCCGCTCCAGCGGGTTATTGGTTCGTATACACCGCC
>JAFQED010000004.1 GCA_017415765.1 Desulfovibrio sp.
TCTATGCTGCCAGTGGGCACAGGCTGCAACCAGGACAGGATCCGCTGGATTTTTACCTTGCCCGGAATATCTCTCTTGCCGAGGTCTGGCCCGGTCTGTGTTCTGGTTTGAGCTCTGCCCCGGCAGGTGGAGGGGAGAGCTGAGATCTTGTATGTCGAAGCAGATACGCCAGCAATACCTGCGGCAGGGAGAAGAGACCAAGGCCACCGCACTGGGCACATTCATTGACAGACATACCGCTCCCACCGGGCGGGCAGAAGGAGCATGACGTGAAAATACTGGTGACACCCAGATCCTTTGGCAAGGCCAATCCCGAACTCTTTGAACGGCTGCGTGCGGCAGGACTGGATGTCACACGCAACGACAGTGGGGGCATCCTCTCCCGCGAGGCCATGCAGGAAAAACTGGCCGACTGCGCCGGTGTCATCCTTGGGATAGATCCGCTGGATGCCGGAGTGCTGGCTGCCGCCCCGCAGTTGCGGGCAGTGGCCAAATACGGCGTGGGGCTGGACAATATCGATCTTGAAGTCTGCAAGGCACGGGGCATACGGGTATCACGCACGGTGGGGGCAAATTCCGAGGCTGTGGCTGATTACGCCTTTGCCCTGATGCTGGCCGTGGCGCGTAAACTTGTGCCCATCCATACGCGTTGTTGTGCGCGAGACTGGGGAAAGATCACCAGTATTGATATTTATGGCAAAACGCTGGGCATCGTGGGACTGGGAGCCATCGGCAGATGTGTGGCCCGCCGGGCGCAGGGTTTTGGGATGCGTGTACTGGCCCATGATGTTATCTGGGATGCGGATTATGCCGCCAGGGCCGGTATCCGCCGCGTGGATTTGGACACGCTTTGCCGGGAGGCCGATGTCATCAGTCTGCACGCGGCCCTGACCCCGGACAACCGCCAGTGCATCAACGCGGCCCGCATTGCCCTGATGCGGGAGAATTCCATCCTCATCAACACGGCACGCGGTGAGCTGGTGGATGAAGCCGCTCTGCTGGCTGCCCTGAAACAAGGGCGTATCTACGGTGCGGGACTGGATGTTTTCATGCAGGAGCCACCGGCTGCATCAGACTGGTATGAGCTGGATAATGTGGTCATGGGTTCGCATTGCTCCTCGTCCACAGCCGGAGCTACGGCCTGCATGGGGCATATGGCGGTGGATAACCTGCTACGAGACCTGGGCCTTGCGGACTGAACGAACCGGGCTGTACTGGCGGCTGTCAAAAATTCCCCCGGGCCGTAGAACCGATCCTGCCAGCCTTGAGTCCCAAGGTTTGGCCCTGATGTTGCATAGGGTGGAGCATGAGTGCTGAATTTTCTGCCTCTCCGTGCCAAGCGAGGTTAACTATGCTGCCCGTGTTCTGGTTGTTGGGTTTGTCCGGCAGTGGCAAGACCACCCTGGGTTCCCTGTTGCGGCTCTATCTGAAAGGCTGCGGCCATGCGGTGGAGCTTGTGGACGGCGATCGCTTTCGCCAGCAATTCGGTTTCAGCGGCTTTACGCCGGAAGCGCGTACCCGCAATATCAACGCCATGCGCGAGCATGTTCTGCAACTGCACGCACAGGGCAAAATCTGTGTGGTATCGGCCATCACGCCCTATGCGGCCATGCGCCAGAAGAACCGCAGCCAGATACCCCTCTACCGCGAGGTATGGATACGCTGCTCACTGGAAACGCTGGTAGCCCGTGACACCAAGGGCCTGTATGCCAAGGCTGCCCGTGGAGGACTGGAGCGGCTGACGGGTGTTTCTGACACCTTTGACGAGCCACGTCAGGCCGATATGATCATTGATACCGACCGTCTGAGCCTGGCAGAGAGCTATCTTGCGCTGCGCGATCTGGCTGATACTGTTTTGGCCGAACACCTTGGCGAAGTGTCTGCCCGTACACGGCTGCGGCAGCAGGACTGGGTCTTGCCTCTGCCGGTGGGACAAAGCCTGGTTGCCATCGGCAGCGGCTGTTTTTCCTGACAGCTATCTGTGCCAGACCTCACGGCAGTTTCTGCCGGGGAAAGAAAAAACCCGTCTCGCAACGGGTTTTTTCTTTGCAACGGACTGACTACACCCGATAGGTCACGATATTGTAGTAATGGTCATAGCCTATCTGGCTCATGCTGATATTTCTGTTGACCAGATGGAAGGTGGCCTGTTCCAATATATCAGGGCTACAGTCCACATGCCGTGAGGCCAGGTGGTAGTGGGCCTCGCGCACCATAGGGTCGGCATTGCTTGCGGCCTGATATATCAGTTCATATGCTGTGATCATACCTTACCTTGCCACAGAGGTCTGGCGTTGGCAAGAGCTGCGATGGGTCAAATCAGGGGCAGGGTGCGGAAGCATCCCCACAACGCCCGGAGACCAGCGGTTCCAGGGTTTCCAGCGGCAAACTGTGGTCAAGCCCCACAGGATATTCCAGCGTGGGCCGCTGTTTTTCAGGCGGGGTCACGTTTTCTGTCCGTGTTTTGTCTGCCAGAAAGGCGGGCAGACCGTGAAATTCCACAAAGGGGACTGCCTGTGTGTCAGAGGCAAAAACATGGGCCTTGTTGCACAAAAGGCGGAAGCGCAGCCAAAGCATGGCGGGGCTGAAAAGACCGGGGCCGTCTGCGGGAAGCTCTTGTACCCCCTGCAGGGCCTGGGCCGGATTTTGCCCCTGTTCCAACAAATCGCGCATCCGTGCCACTCTGGCAATATCGCTGTCATCCTCTGCCAGCGGATAAAAGCCCACATCCACCCTGCCGGAAAGCTTTTCCACTGCCGTGCGGCAACTTGGGCAGGATGGAGAAAAGAAGAGCCGTGTCCGCACGTCCTCTCCCGCGTCCATGATGGGCCAGACGCCAAGCTGACTGCGTGCCACCGCTCCAAGATTTACGGCAAACAGTAAAAGCCAGCACAGCAGGATCAGAGAACGGCGCGGCATGTGCTGCCCGGCGCGTGCGTGTACCGCGTGACGAAAGCAGAGATAGACCACGGCAAAAAAGAAGGCTACCACCAGACAACTCGTACAGGGGGCAGTAAAGGCCATGAGCAGGAGCAGCCCCATGTCTGTGAGCAGGGCAAGTCCCGACAGGGCACGGCCAATACCTGCGGCCCCCAGCAGGGCCAGGGCAGCCAGCAGGGCAAAAACTGCCACGCCAAGCCACCAGAGGGAAAAGCCCCCGATGCTGAAATCCTGATACAGTGAGCAGCCGGTAGTCACGCAAAAGTTGACATCGTTACCCAGCGCAGTCCAGACACAAAAGATGGTTGCCAGGGTGGAAACGCTCAAGGCTCCAAACAGAATCTCGCGGCTACGCCTCATCGTTACTCCAGATCGGCTACAAACGTATATCAGCTACAGAATACGCTGTTGGGGGTTGTCGTAAGCTGGCAAGCTGGCCAGGGGCGGCTACAGCGATATAGCATCAGTACGGTTTTGTTTCTAGTCATGTCCCCCCGGCATAGTCGGGGGATTTCCCAGTATACCAGAGTATTTTCTGATTGAGACACAGAGTGCTCCGATCAGAAAATGCTCTGGGAATTCTTTCAAATCAGTAGATGTTGAGGCGGGGAAATCGGCTATAAGGAAAAACGACCCCGACATAAGACCATCGGAGCCGTTTTTTGTACACTCTATACCTGAATATTCAGGTTGTTGCCAATGCCTTCAGCGGCCAGTCCTGCCACGCGGGCAAGATCCTGCTGCATCTCGGCTCCCTTGCTGAGGCTGCCGTTGATGACGGCTGCCGTCATATTGGCCTGAAAATCCATGGCTTCCTTGGTGATAGCCACGCTCATGGCCATTTGTGTACTATCCATACTTGCCTCCCTGCGTTGATGGACAGGATGGATACGCATCCTTATAACGGCTTTTCGGCCAATGCGGAAAAAACTTGAGGGGCGGCCCAGCCCTGTGTACAACAGAAAAAAGCACAGGAAGGATCATGGACACACAACATACGGACAGGAACGGCATCCGTCAGGACGCCACACAGGATGAACAGGCCGTCAGTATGCCCCTGCTGGACAAGGTGGTGGAACGCCTCTGCCATCCGTCATCGCTGGACAGGGTATGGCATCGCCCGGCGCGCAATGCGGCCATGCCCTCGCTGGACAGTCTGCGCGAAATCATGGAACGGCTGCGGGCCGCGCTCTTCCCCGGCTATTTCAGTACCATGCGGGTCAGGCGCGAATCCATGCGCTACCATCTTTCAGCCAATCTGGATTCCATCTACCACAAACTGGCAGAGCAGATTCTACGCGGCTGCTGCTTTGCCTGCGAAGGCAGGAGCGATGGCAAAAGCTGCGCAGCCTGTGAACAGGAAGGGGCGGAGACTGCCCTGCGCTTTATGGACAATCTGCCCAGGATCCGCGCGCTGCTGGCCGGGGACGCCCAGGCCGCCTATGAAGGCGACCCGGCAGCTACCAGCCCCGGCGAGGCCATCTTCTGCTACCCCTCCATGCGGGCCATGCTGCATCACCGCATAGCACACGAGCTGTACCGCCTGAAAGTACCGCTCATCCCGCGTATCATCTCCGAGATGGCCCACTCCCGCACGGGCATCGATATCCACCCCGGCGCGACCATTGGCGAGGATTTCTTCATCGACCACGGTACTGGTGTGGTTATTGGAGAAACCAGCATCATCGGACGCGGCTGCCGTTTGTATCAGGGGGTAACACTGGGGGCACTCTCCTTCCCCAAGAACCCGGACGGCACGCTGACCAAGGGCATTGCCCGCCATCCCCTGCTGGAAGACAACGTGACTGTCTATGCCGGGGCAACCATCCTTGGCCGTGTGACCATCGGCAAGGGGGCGGTCATCGGGGGCAATGTCTGGATAACCAACGATGTTCCCCCCGGTGCGCGCATCTCGCAGGAACGCCCCCATGCCTGACAGGACTCTGCCAACAGAGGGCCGCAGCCACATTTGCCGTATCCTGCTGTTTGTCCTTTGCCTGTGCCTTGCGGGCTGCGGCGCAGGGGTGCAGGTCAGTGCCAGGGGGCAAAGCGTGACCAGCGTGGGGGTGGGCAGCCGCTGAGCGTGCCAGCCGTCTGCTGTGGAGTACAAGCACCACGCAACACAAACGACAAAAAAGGCGGGTCAGTCCCGCCTTTTTGCATCTATGCCATGATCAGCCTATCGCCAGCAGTCGCCGTGTGGCCCGCGAGGCCCACGCGCTTCATGCTTGCCAAAGTGGCCACGCGGGCCGCGTTCGCAGTCGGAACCGGGACAGCCATCATCGTGAAAGCTGCGACCATGGCCACGGGGGCCCCAGCCTTCACCAGTCACCGGGCAGCCCTTGAACGAAACACCCAGTTTGGCCAACTCGGCCTTGTAGTTCAGCCGGGCGGCAAGCATCTTGCCGCGCAGCTCGCCAATCTCACGCGAAAGGCTTTCCACCTTGGCGGTATCAGGCGTGGGGCTGATAAGCTGGGCATTCAGCTCGGCCTTCTTGACCATGAGGGCCTGGCGCAGACCAAGGGTATTGGCCATAAAATCCTGATTCAGCTTCTGGATGCCGTCATGCTGTTCCTGTGTCAGCGGGGGCTTCTGGCCGGGGCAGTCACCGGCCTTGTCGGGACGGGCTTCGGCCAAGCCGGCAAAGGCCAGGGAGCAGACGGCCACAAGGGCCAGGGCACCAAGACGCAGAGAAACTGTGTTCATATTATCCTCCTGAAAGGCGCGTATGCGCGTGTGTGACCTTGCTGCACCATGCACGGACGTTCCGTAGATTTTCCCGTAAAACCGCCCGACATGCGCGGTGATGGTAAAAACATATCCGGAAAGTATAATAGGAACGATTTTTACTGCGTCAAGCGGCAGCTGTAAATATACTTGTCCAAATCGGGTATTTTTTATTTTATTCCTTTTATTCCAATATGTTATGTTGAAAAATAAAAAAATTGAAAAAATTTTCTCTTCCCCCCCTTTTCAAGCGGGCAGCCTGTCTTATTTCTATGCCCGTGCGGGGCGATGCCCTGCCAAGCGGCCCAACGCGCAAACAATGACGGCGCGTCCGATGGTTCGGCCGCCGATAACAAATTTTTGGGAGGATATAACGCCATGAAACTGAAGCCCCTCAACGACCGCGTGCTGGTCAAGCGTCTTGAATCTGAAGAAAAGACCGCCGGCGGGCTGTACATCCCCGATACCGCCAAGGAAAAGCCCTCCAAGGGTGAAGTGGTGGCTGTGGGCCCCGGCAAGGTTGCCGAAGACGGCAAGCGCGTGGAACTGGCTGTGAAGAAGGGTGATCTGGTGCTCTTCAACAAGTATGCCGGTACCGAAGTCAAGCTCGACGGCATTGACCACCTTGTCATGCGCGAAGAAGACATCCTCGCCATCATCGACTAACCATACCATCGCCGAATCATCTCAGGAGGATATTCCACCATGTCTGCCAAAGAAATTTATTTTGATGTCAAAGCCCGTGAAAAGCTGGCCCGCGGCGTGGACAAGCTCGCCAACGCCGTCAAGGTGACCCTTGGCCCCAAGGGCCGCAATGTCGCCCTTGAAAAGTCCTTCGGCGCGCCCGTCATCACCAAGGACGGCGTGACCGTGGCCAAGGAAATCGAGCTGGACGACAAGTTCGAGAACATGGGTGCCCAGCTTGTGAAGGAAGTGGCCTCCAAGACCTCCGACGCCGCCGGCGACGGTACCACCACCGCCACCATCCTTGCTCAGGCCATCTACCACGAAGGCATCAAGCTGGTTGCCGCTGGTCGTAACCCCATGGCCATCAAGCGCGGCATCGACAAGGGCGTGGAAGCCCTGGTTGGCGAACTGGCCAACCTGGCCAAGCCCACCCGCGACCAGAAGGAAATCGCCCAGATCGGCACCATCTCTGCCAATGCTGACGCCACCATCGGCAACATCATTGCTGAAGCCATGTCCAAGGTGGGCAAGGAAGGCGTCATCACCGTTGAAGAAGCCAAAGGCCTGGAAACCACCATGGATGTGGTGGAAGGTATGCGCTTTGACCGTGGCTACCTCTCCCCCTATTTCGTGACCAACGCCGAAAAGATGGTCTGCGAAATGGACAATCCCTACATCCTCTGCACCGAAAAGAAGATCTCCAGCATGAAGGACATGCTGCCCGTTCTCGAACAGGTGGCCAAGGTCAATCGTCCGCTGATGATCATTGCCGAAGATGTGGAAGGCGAAGCCCTCGCCACCCTCGTGGTCAACAAGCTGCGCGGTGCCCTTCAGGTCGTGGCCGTGAAGGCCCCCGGCTTTGGTGACCGTCGCAAGGCCATGCTGCAGGACATCGCCGTGCTGACCGGCGGTCAGGTGGCTTCTGAAGACACCGGCTCCAAGCTGGAAAACATGACCCTGGCCGACCTTGGCACTGCCAAGCGCGTGGTGGTGGACAAGGAAAACACCACCATCGTGGATGGTGCCGGCAAGGCTGAAGACATCAAGGCCCGCGTGAAGCAGATCCGTGCCCAGATCGAAGACAGCACCTCCGACTACGACCGCGAAAAGCTCCAGGAACGCCTTGCCAAGCTGGTGGGCGGCGTGGCCGTTGTCCATGTGGGTGCCGCCACCGAAGTGGAAATGAAGGAAAAGAAAGACCGCGTGGAAGACGCCCTCAACGCCACCCGCGCTGCCGTTGAAGAAGGCATCGTCCCCGGCGGCGGCACGGCCCTCATCCGTGTTGCCAAAGTGCTGGGCGACATCAAGCCCGCCGACGACGATGAACTGGCTGGCGTGAACATCATTCGCCGCGCCATTGAAGAACCCCTGCGCCAGATCGCCCACAATGCCGGTTTTGAAGGCTCCATCGTGGTGGAAAAGGTGCGCGGCGGCAAGGACGGCTTCGGCTTCAACGCTGCCACCGGCGAATACGAAGATCTCATCAAGGCTGGCGTCATCGACCCCAAGAAGGTGACCCGCACGGCCCTGCAGAATGCCGCTTCCGTGGCCTCGCTCCTGCTGACCACCGAATGCGCCATCGCCGAAAAGCCCGAACCCAAGAAGGACGCCCCAGCCATGCCCGGTGGCATGGGTGGCATGGGCGGCATGGACGGCATGTACTAATCCATACCTCCTCCTACACAAACAAAAGACCGGCCCGCGAGGGCCGGTCTTTTGTTACAGCAGAAAAATATGAACAGCAGTACTACAGCTTCTGTAAAACAGCCTCTACAAAAGCCGCAACTTCTTCCCTGCTATCGCTGCCGTCACCTTCAAGGCGCAGGCCTTCTGTCATAAGTATGGCACCGCATTCCCTGCCACGGTTTTCAATAACATCTACGGCACCACAAAAATGTTCATATCCCCGTTCACCTGAGGCAAAGGCAGCCAGCCTGCAGTTTTCAAGCCCCATTTCCCCAACCCCTTCAAAAAAGGTGTCAAAATCGTCCTGAAGCTCTATTTCTGTATCTCCCCAGACAGAAGCCCCCATCAGCACTGCATCATAGCCTTTTGCCAGACCAGCGGCCTTGACGTTTGCAGCATTTTCCAACGTGACATCATGCCCTGCGTCAGAAAGACCCCTGGTGATCAGCCGTGCAATGTTTTCGGTATTGCCAGTGCTTGAACCATAGACAATCAGAATCTTACTCATATACACTCCTTTATACAGTTGAATTTTATTATCAGCCACCCTTTTCAGGGTGGCCTTGCTGTGTGTGCGGGAAGGAGGCGCACACGTTATGAGGGGCAACGCTGCGTGTTATTCCGCCTTTTTCCTGCCACAGCGACAATTGGCACATTTGCCGCAGCATACATGCCCCTTACCGTGATGGCTATGCTCCTGGCGGGAACGCTCTGTGGATTTTTTCTTGTTGATAAGAACTCTGTTGCCATTGACTGCCAGATCAAAACCGCTGCTCCCCTTGAATATGATTTGTTGCGGACTGTAGGGGGCATTGCGGCTGGCATCCCTGAAGGCCGTTACAACGCCCGGATGCGGTTTTTCGATATGTCTCACGTCCACAAAAATCCGTTTGCAGCTCTGGTGGTATCTGTTGCACAGGTCAAGCAGGGCTGCGGCCTGTGGTGCCTCAAAGTGCTGCAGGGTGATATGCAGGTTATCATTGCTGATACGGTGGCTAAGGTATTGTTCAGGTGTGTTGGAAGCAGTGGCAGTTGTCATATGACCTCTCAGGTAAAAAGTGATGAAAAAAGTGTGACACGGAAACATGTGCCTGTCAATGAAAATGAAATTTAATTTCAAAAAAATAGCAGAAAGAATTTTCCTGTTGAAGTTGGCCGTCAGAGAAACAGGCATACATGGCAGCAGCACCCGTTGCTGGCAGAGTCGGTACGGTCAACGCTCTCCTTGCAGCCCTAGTCCGTTGCTCCCTCCCAGGACATATTTTGCCTTTTCGACTGGCTGCTCTGGATTTCTAGCTGATGGGAAGAAAAAAATGCAGAACCTGTTGACATTGAATTTCATTTTAAGCATTATCAAGCTGTCTTCAGGAGGTGGATCATGACACTCAATGATGTACAGACCCGGTCACATTGCAAGGTTGCACGCGTCACGGCAGGGGGGATGCTGGGACAGCGTCTCAGCGACCTCGGCTTTTGCCCTGGTGTGACAGTGCTCTTTGTACGCCGCGCCCCTCTGCGAGACCCGGTACATGTACAGATCGGCTCCTACCATGTCGCTCTGCGCGGGCATGAGGCCGGCCAGATTGAAATAGACTCCGTCAGGCCTGCCTGCGGTTAGTCTGTATTGCCTCACAGACTGGCCGTGCTGCTGACCAATAGTTTCAGATATTGGCGTGGTCTCAGATCACGGCCTTTAAGGGTGTTCTGTCCATGAAAAACGTGCTCACGGCCCTGGCTGGCCAACCCAACTGCGGTAAATCCACCATCTTCAATATGCTGACCGGGGCACGGCAGTATGTGGCCAACTATCCGGGCGTCACGGTGGAAAAAAAGAGCGGTGTCTTCAACCATGACGGCACTCGCGTTGATCTTGTGGATCTGCCCGGTACATACAGCATGGCCTCCTGGTCGCCAGAAGAACAGGCCGCGCGTCAGTTTATCCTGGACGAGGAACCTGACCTCATCGTTTCTGTGCTGGACGCTTCCACCCTGGAAAAAAGCCTGTACCTCTGTCTGCAAGTGCTGGAAATGGGCCGTCCGGTGCTGGCAGCCATGAATATGCTGGATGTGGCAGCCAAGCGGCATATCGATGTGGATGCCAATGCCCTGTCAGACGCCCTGGGCGTCCCGGTAGTACCGGTGCAGGCCAGCAAGGGCATAGGCCGTGATGATCTGCGGGCTGCCATAGTTGGACAGAAGGGCGTTGTCATTGATAAGGCACCGGTGGACTACGGCAAGCTGGAAGCTGCCATAGCGCGTGTGGCGACATTGCTGCCCACAGAGGGCGTCGGGGGCTATCCGGCGCGCTGGCTGGCCATCAAACTGCTGGAAGAAGACGAAGCCGCAGCCAGGATATTGCCGCAACTGCCCAATACGGACGCTGTGACCCGGCTTGTGGCAGCCGAGCGCAAGGCCTATATGGAGGCCTCTGGCGAGGATGCGGTGCGGGGCATTGCCAATGCGCGCTTTGCCCGTGCGCGGGAGATAGCCGCTGGCTGTTCCAGTCGTGAGGCCTTTGTGACCTCCATGACGGAAAAGCTGGATGGCGTACTCTGCCATCGTCTGCTGGGGCCACTTATCCTTGTGGCTGTACTCTTTACCTTTTATCAGGCCTCGGTGACACTGGGTAACTATCTTGCCGCCCAGATCTGGCCCATCTGGGGCAAGCTGGAATACTGGGCCTCGCTGATCTTGCCTGCCCAGGGCTTTTTGCAGGATCCGCTGCTGACATCACTGGGCGTCTGGGTCGTCAAGAGCATCACGGCAGTGCTCAACTATCTGCCCATCTTTGTCATCATGTTCAGCCTGGTTGCCATACTGGAAGACTCAGGCTACATGGCGCGCATCGCCTTCATCCTTGACCGTATCTTCCACCGTTTCGGTCTGCACGGGCAGTCCACCCTGCCGCTCATCCTGGGCGGGGTCTATGTGGGGGGCTGCGCCATCCCCGGTGTCATCGCCACCCGTGCCATCCCTGACGACAGGGCACGCATGGCGACCATCCTCATCGTCCCTATGATGAACTGCCTCGCAAAGGTTCCGCTCTATCTTTTGCTGGTAGGGGCGTTCTTCAGTGCCCAGGCCGGTTCTGCCATGTTCTTTATGGGCACGGTGACGCTGCTCATGGGCCTGATCATGGCCAAGTTCCTCTCGCTGACGCTACTGCGTGGCAAACAGGCTGCGCCCTTCATCATTGAGCTGCCCATTTATCATATGCCGTCACTGCACGGTGTGCTGCGCCAGACCTTTGACCGCATCTGGATGTTCGTAAAAAAGATCGGCTCTGTGGTCATTGCCGTATCTGTCATCGTCTTTGTTCTCATCAGTTTCCCCAATCTTTCTGACGAACGCCTGGCCTGGTATCAGAACCAGCAGCAGAAGCTGGAAGAACAGTTCATGGCTGCGGTGGACAAGAGCGGCCTGAAGGGGAAGCTGAACAAGGGCGATATCGTACCGCTCCTGCTCTATCAGGAGAGCCTGCGTGAGGCCAAACGCGGGCTGGACCAGGAGGCGGCCAATGCCGTCAATCAGAAGGCCCTTGCGGAAAATCCTCTCTATGCGGCTGTGGCCCTGCGGCAGGGTAAGGACGGCAAAGCCCTGGCAGGGGTACTGCGTAAAATTGATGGACAGCGCAAGAACCTGCGCCGCCAGATGCATCAGGAACGCTTTGAGGACAGTCTGCTTGGCCGGGCGGGCAAGGCACTGGAATCTGTCACTGCCGGGGCTGGTTTTACCTGGCGCATCAATGTGGCACTCTTGTCGGCCTTGGCCGCCAAGGAAAACAGTGCCGCAACCCTTGGGGCCATCTATGGCCTGGAAGGGCAGAGCATTGCCGAGGGCATGGCGTCTGTCAGTGGTTTTACCCCCCTGCACGCGCTGGCTCTCATGCTCTTCATGTCGCTCTATCCCCCCTGCGTGCCTGCGGCCATCATGGTGAAGACGCAGGCTGGCTCTACCAAATGGATGCTCTTTTCCATCGTCTTCCAGATGTGTATCGGTCTCCTGGTGGCTACGCTGGTATTTACCGGCGGAACCTGGCTTGGCCTGACAGGCTATCAGGCCATGTGGGCCTACTATGCCCTGTGCCTGTGCATACTTGTGGCACTGGCCTTTGTACCTGACAGGGCAGAAGTTACGCAAACAACGGTTCTCAGAACCACAACCAGCTCATAGAAAAGGAGTTAGATCATGGTCAAAGTTTTTGCTCCCCTTGCCCTTGCTGCGGTGCTGGCCGTGCCCGGTCTGGCCAATGCCCACAGTGCCGTGTTTGACTGCTACGACAATGGCGATGGTACTGTTTCCTGCCAGGGTGGCTATTCTGACGGTTCTTCTGCATCCGGTGTCACCATCAAGGTGCTGGACGGCACGGACGGGCTTATCGAAAGCCTCAAGCTGGACAGCAACAGTGAGATCACCTTCAGGAAGCCTGCCGGAGACTACAAGGTGATTTTTGACGGAGGCGAAGGGCACTCCATTGAAGTAGATGGCAAGAAGATCGTCCAGTAGCCGCAGGGGTTATTGCTGACGTTTACTGTTGGTAGTATAAGAAATTGAAATTCATTTTTCAAGGAGACCTGTTATGAACACCAAGTTTTTTGCTGCCCTGGGCCTTGCTGGTACGCTGTTCATGGCCGCCCCGGCCCAAGCCCACTTCATGATGGCCTACACCCCCGAAACTGCGCTGGAAAAGGCGCAGGATCTTGATATGCGTTTTGTCTTCACCCATCCGGCTGAAGCCGGCCACATGATGGATATGGGCGGCGTGAAGGAATTTTACGCCCTGCACCAGCGCGGTGACAGCCCGGCCAAGAAGATCGACCTCAAGGATACCCTGCAGGAGATCACCTGGAAGAACCCTGATTCCAGCGCACCGGCCTACAAGATCCTGATCCCCCGCAAGGATATTCGCAGCATGGGCGACTACA
>JAFQED010000021.1 GCA_017415765.1 Desulfovibrio sp.
ATCCCTCCCATACCCTGGCAGCCCGTTTACGGGCCGCAAGTAGCAGAAATGCAGATGCCAGATTTGCAATGCGCCTGCTAGGGCGCTGCTGGTAACAGAGCCTTACAGGCGCATATGAAAAACCACCGGCTATGCCGGTGGTTTTTTATTCGTTCCACCCTATTTTCCACCCCTCAACGGAAGGTATTTTGCTGTACGCATTGCTGCCCACTGAATGATAGCCAAGAAGGATGGGCCGCGCCTTGTACGGTAACAGCAGCGGGATTGTATAGAGGCAATCTGCCTAGCGTGCTCCAAAACCCGGCACATGGAAGTGGCGTTCCAGCCAGTGTAACAGCCAGGATGCCAGCGTGACCATGGCAAGGTAGTACAGCCCCATGGCCAGAAAAACCTCGGTAAAGCGGAAAGTGTCTGATGCCAGGGCCTTGCCATGGCCCATCAGTTCCATGCAGGTCACCAGATAGGCCAGGGAGCTGTACTTGATCAGGTAGATGATTTCGTTACCGCAACCGGGCAGGGCACGGCGGGCCGCCTGCGGGATGACTATCCAGCAAATGGTTTGCAGGGTTGTAAAGCCCAGGGCCTGTGCCGCACGGATTTGCCCCTGCCGTATAGAGAGCAGGGC
This sequence comes from Desulfovibrio sp., assembly GCA_017415765.1. GTDB lineage: Bacteria > Desulfobacterota > Desulfovibrionia > Desulfovibrionales > Desulfovibrionaceae > Desulfovibrio. The sequence goes on from JAFQED010000021.1 coordinate 626, forward strand.
ACCCCGGATGTACTCGGACTGATAGGCCGCCGTGCAGAGGATAAAAGAGGTCAGGGCCGCGCCATACGGCTCGAAATAGATACCCAGCTTGGGCAGCGCAAAATAGATCATCATCAGTTGCACGGCCAGCGGTACGCCGCGCAACAGGGCTGTGTAGGCATCTCCCAGGCGACGCAGCCAGCGTGGGCCAAATGTCCGCATACAGCCCAATGCGACCCCACAGACAAAACCCAGGGTGGAGGCCGGGATAATCAGTGCCAGCGAAAGCAGCAGCCCCTCATTGAGCGTGGGCAAAACCTGCTGGCTGAGAAAGGCAAAGTCCATCATGCGCGTCCCTATTCGCCCATTTCAAGCAAACGTGTGCAAAAGTCGCGGGTACGCGTGTTGGATCCCTCGGCCAGCAGGGTTTCGGGCGCGCCCTGCTCAATGATTTTACCGCGCTCCATGAACAAGATTTCATTGGCAAGGGCGCGGGCAAAATCCATCTGATGGGTGGCCATGATCATGGTCATGCCGCCACGGGCCAGATCACGGATAACAGCCAGCACTTCACCTACCAGTTCTGGATCCAGGGCCGAAGTGGGTTCATCCAGCAGAATGACCTTGGGATCCATGGCCAGGGCGCGTGCAATGGCAACCCGCTGCTTTTGTCCACCCGAAAGCTGGGCGGGGTAGAGCAGGGCGCGGCGGGCAAGGCCCACCCGGCCGAGTTCTTCAAGGGCACGGTCTTTGGCCTCTTTCTTGCTCAGCCCGCGAACCTTGCGAAGGGCAATGGCCACATTTTCTTCGGCACTGAGGTGGTCAAACAGGTTGAAATCCTGAAAAATCATGCCAACCTGGGCACGAAAGGCGCAGAGCTTGCGCGTATTGTGCGGATCCAGCTTTTCCCCTTCCAGCCAGATGTCCCCACTGTCGGGTGGGATGAGGCAGTCAATACACTGGAGAAGGGTGCTTTTGCCCGCGCCGGAGGGGCCAATCAGCACTTTCAGCTCGCCTCGGCGTACTTCCAATGTGCAGTGATCCAGAATGGGCTTGCCACTGAGAGTCTTGCTGATACCTTCCACCCGCAGCACAACATCATTGCCAACAGCCACAACTAGGCCCCCTCTGTGCCCATGCTGCCCCCGCTGCAGGAATAGCCGGGTACATGGACTTTTTCTTCCAGGCGGCGCAAAAGTTTGAGCACCACCAGGGTCAGGACGAAATAAATCAGGCCCGCCGCCGCATACAGTGCAAGATGCTCATGGGTGCGGGCGGCCACAAAGGAGGTACGGGCCATGATGTCTTGCGTACCAAGGACAAAGCAGATGGCAGAATCCTTCAACAGGATGGAAAATTCGTTGGCCCAGCCGGGGATGGAAAGGCGCAGGGCTTGCGGCAGAATGATGCAGGTGATGCCCATCCTGTCGTCCATGCCCAGTGCACGCGCAGCCTTGAGCTGGCCTTGTGGCAGGCACTGGATACTGCCCCGAAAAATTTGCGATTGGTAGGCCGTACTGGTACAGCCCAGCACCAGACAGCTCATCAAAAAGGGATTGGCCGGCAGTCCCAGTGAAAGAAAGAGGCCGAAGCAGAGGAAGAGCAGGACAAGAATGGGAACGCCACGGAAAAACCAGACGTATATATCCACCAGACGCCGCAGCCACGGCCAGCCATAGACCTGGGCCACGGCCATGGGCACACCAAACACCAGCCCCATGGCAAGGGCAATGCTCACGATGCCCAATGTGACCAGTGTGCCCTGCAGGATGACAGGCAGGGCATTGATGACAACGCTGAGAGAATCCATGCTTGCTATTGGGCTGCCCCAGACGCAGGGGCACGGCGCGAAACAGACTTCCGCGCCGTGCCCTCATGACAGACTTACTTGCTCAGATACTTCTTTTGCAGTTCAACCCAGTAAGGATCGGCCATCAGCCTGCGGTAGCCTTCGTTGACAAGGGCCTCAAGCTCCTTGTCCTCCTTGCGGATGGCCACGCCAAACTGGTCGGGCTTGAAATGGCTGTTGATCTTCTTGATGTCGCGGCCCTTGGAGATGGCGTCATCAGCGGGCAGCTCGTCCATGAGAGCGGCCTGGATACGCCCGTTCAGCAGGTCGGCAATGGCCAGCGGGGCAGAATCATAAAAGCGCAGTTCAAAGGGATACTTCTTGGCCTGCTGCTCCTGCTTCATGGCATTGGCTTCAGAGGTGCCACGCTGCACACCAAGCTGGATCTTCTGCGCCAGGATGTTGTCCTTGGTCAGGGTAGAGTTGCTGGGTACAGCGTACACGCGCATCACAGTCCAGTATGGGGTAGAGAAGTTCACCATCTTGGCACGTTCGGGCGTGATGCTCATGCCGGAGCAGACCATGTCGATTTGCTTGCCGATCAGGGCCGGGATGATACCGTCCCAGGCCATAGGCTTGTGGACGATCTCAAAGCCCATGGTTTTGGCAATCCAGTCCATGGAGTCAACGTCAAAGCCGGCGGGCTTGCCGGTTTTTTCATCCACATAGGCAAAGGGCGGATAGTTGGGATCAATGCCGTTGGTGTAGCTTTTTTGGGCAAAGGCCGGGACAGCTGCCAGCAGGGCTGTGAGCAGGGTGCAGACAAATATCTTTTTCATGATTCCCCCGGTAGATGGGTCATAATGGTGCGCCCCTGTTCGGGGCGATACATGGTGAAGATTGTTTCTTACCAGAAGCTCCGGCACTGTGCAAGCCACGCACACGGTCTGCCTTTGGGGTAAGCCTATGCCGGGTGGTATGGCAGACGCAGGAAAAAAGCAGATGTGGAAGGCGTGAATAGCTCAAACACTGTCAGCCAGTCGTTGCAAGGCATCCTTCTGCAAAAGGGTGACGCGCCGCCGCTCCACATGGACAAGCTGCTGACTGGCCAGCCTGCTCAGTTCCCGGCTCAGACTCTCGCGGCTCAGCCCCATGAGCCGGGCCAGTACCTCGCGGCTGACACCCAAGTCAAGGCTGTCGCTCTTTTCCATCTTGCTGCGGTGCAGCAGCCAGGCCGCCACCCGGCGTGAAGCCGATATGCGGCCTTGTGAACCAGCCAGCTTGTGGATGAACAGGCGTTGGCGCAGGGCAAAGGTCGCCATGATGCCCAGGCCAAGTTCCGGCTGTTGGTGCAGGGCAGCCAGCAGAGATGGCTTTTCCAGCCAGAGGATCTGGCCCCCTGTCAGGCCTACGGCCGAGGTCGGCAGCCCCCCTTCATAAAAGAGTACTCCGGCATCCAGCAGATGACCGGGCCGTACCAGATGCAGCATACACTCCCGTCCCCGGGCGGCACTGCGCGTCAACTGCACAAGACCTGCCAGCAAAAGGGCCGCATTGGTGCCTTCCTGTCCTTCCCGGTAAAGGAATTCCCCCTTGTTGAACGGGCGTAAATGGGTGTGCTCTGCCAGTTGCTGCCGACTGGTCTCATCCAGCACGGCAAAAGGGCCAAGCCGCAAGGCTTCCAGAATGTTTTGCTGCATCCGGCTCTGCATGTATCCCCCGGCATAAGGCCGGGACGACACGCGCCCCGGCCAAATCCCGTTAGCCCAGCATGGCCGCCATATCGGCGTCCACACTGCTTACGGGGTGGATATTCCAGCGTTCCACCAGCACATTGAGGATGTCCGGCGAGACAAAGGCTGGCAGACTGGGGCCAAGCCATATATTCTTGACACCCAGGGCCAGCAGGGTCAGGAGGATACTTACGGCCTTCTGCTCGTACCACGACAGCACAAGGGTCAGCGGCAAATCGTTGACCGTGCAGTTCAGGGTATTGGCAAGGGCCACGGCCACCTGCACAGCAGCGTAGGCATCATTGCACTGGCCCATGTCAAGCAGACGCGGCAGATCCCCAAGTTGGCCAAGGTTCTTGTCAAAGAAGCGGAACTTACCGCAGGCCAGGGTCAGCACCAGAGTATCTGGCGGGGTCTTTTCCACAAATTCGGCAAAATAGTTACGGCCGGGCTTGGCACCATCGCAACCTCCTACAAGAAAGATATGCCGCAGCGCACCCTTGGAGACGGCGTCCAGCACGATGGGGGCAGCTTCCAGTACGGCCTTGCGGCCAAAGCCGGTCAGCACCTGCTTACCGGGCACGTCCTCGGCAAAGCCGGGCATTTCCTGCGCCTTGGCAATAATGGCAGAGAAATCGCGCCCCTTGCAGTGCGTGCAGCCGGGCCAGCCCACATTACCGGCAGTAAAGACCTTGTCGGCATAATCACGCGGATTCTGGATGCAGTTGGTGGTAAAGAGCACCGGGCCGGGGAAGGCGGGCAATTCTTTCTGCTGGTTTTGCCAGGCCGTGCCGTAATGCCCCGCCAGATGACCGAAAGCCTTGAGGCGGGGATAGCCGTGGGCGGGCAGCATTTCTCCGTGGGTATATACCTGGATGCCTGTGCCCTCGGTCTGTTCCAGCAGGGCCAGCAGGTCGGGCAGGTCATGGCCGGAAACCAGGATGGCCTTGCCCTTGCGCTGTCCAAGGGAAACAGGCGTTGGCACAGGATGCCCGAAGGTTTCGGTATTACCGGTTTCCAGCAGTTCCATGGCGCGCAGGTTGGCCTTGCCACATTCCAGGGCCAGGCCCAACCAGCCTTCAAGGTCACGGTTTTCCTTGTCCCACGGCGTACCGGCCACAAGCCCCTTGCAGACAAATTCACCCACAGCCGGGTCACGCTGCCCCAGTCGGGCGGCATGGTCAGCATAGGCAGCCACGCCCTTGAGGCCAAACAGCAAAATCTGCATGGCAGAAGTGACATTGACATCGTCATGCAGTTTGTCCAGCCGGGTGACGTCGCGCGGCGTGGAAGCCCAGTAGGCCGAAAGAGTAGCGGGCGCGTCATCCTGGCCCAGGGCAATGATGCGCTCCAGCGTTTGGGCTTGCAGGTCGCGCAGGGGGGCTTCGTCAAAATTGACGTTGGTCAGTGTGCTGAAGAGGGCGTGATAGATAAAGTCGTAGCTGTCGCCCAAATCCTTGCCTGTTTGCGATGCCTGCAGGGTGGCATGGGCAAGGTGGCGCAGCAGCCAGACCAACTCGTCCTGAATGGCAGCCACACTGGCGTTTTTGCCACAGACGCCAAGGCTGGTACAGGCCACGCCCTTGGCGGTTTGTTCACACTGATTGCAAAACATGGGATTCTCCTTTGTGTCCTGTATGGGATAATGGGGAAGTAAAACACAGGCAGGGATCAAGTACAGTGACTGTAATCACACTTTGGCAAAAAGCCCTCTCCCTGGCAAAGAAAAGCCCCAGTCAGAAAGACCGGGGCAAAAACAGGAGCAGGGTATCAGAGGGCTACACCAGAGGCACTGAGGCTGCCCGGGGGCTCAGGCGTTGTTGCGCAATTTGCCATAGACATTGGGCAGTCGTGGGGCCGACGGAGGCAGAAAGGACTGCACTTGCGCACGGGCGGTCATCTCTGCCGCAGTCGCAGGCTGTGCGGTGGGGGCTGCGGCGGTCTGCTGGCCCTGTGGCATTACCGGGCTTGCCATTGGCGAGGCCGGATTTTGGGATGCAGTACTGTTGGGAGCCGCATGGGGAGAGGCCGGGACATTGGCAGCCTGACCTGCGCCGCCAGCCAGCGGTGGCAGCACAGAAAGCCCGGCCTGTCGGGCCGTGCGCCCATACGCAGCCTGGGCTTGGCTGCGAGGGACGGCCGTGGGGGCGGCAACCGTGGGGATGGCAGCTTGCGGGCGGCTTTGTGCGGCCCTGGGCTGCATACGGCCCGCAATTTCGGCAGTAGCGCGCCGGGCCTCCGGGGTTTCTGCAATCTGGGCATATGCGCTACGCAACCCCGACAGGATGTGCACCACGCTGTCCAGCGACTCGACACTCATCTTGAGATTGGCTTGCAAAAGTCTCGCTGTACACAGCAAATAAAGATTGTTCAGATTGACTGCCAGGCTGCCCCCCTTGTCCATGTTCAGAGAGGCTGACAGCTCATTGACGATATCAATGACCTTGGAAATCAGGATACCCTTACCGGCATAATCCTTGGCAAGCATCTTGTCACGGGCCTGCTGCAAGTAATTGAGTGCCCCGTCATACAGCATGATCAAAAGTTGCCCCTGGTCGGTGGTACTGACCTTGGTCTGGAAATATGCTTTGGCCGCCTTGTTCATCTCATATCCTCATGCTGCTTTCCGCACTGCCGGTCGGCTTTCGTCCGGCGTTTAATCGTTGCCGCCGAGTTGTTTCAGCTGGGATTCCAGCGTGCTCTGCTTTTCACTGTATTGGGCAAGGAGGGTCTCAAGATTGGCAAAAATCTGTTTCTGTCGCGACTCCCACAGCGAGATACGGTGCTGCTCCCTTTCTATCTTGACATCAATGTTTTCCATGATGTTCTTGTAGTTGTCGCGCAAGACCATCAAGGCACCATTTTGGGACTTCAGGGCAATGGCGTCCTTGTATTGCTGATCTGTGGAATTGGCGGAGATTTTGACATCGTTGAAGGTCAGCTCCGACTTCAGGAAGCTGTTGACCGTCTGCACCAGCCCTTCCTTGATGCGCACTTCACCAGTATGCACCTTATCGGGCGTAAGGTCATCTATAACAATAGACAAGCCACGCGCATCACCAGAGGCAACACTGTAGTAGTAGCCGGGCTGGCTTTCGTCACGAGTGGCCTCCACTCCCCCCACCTTGACCCATTCAATGTTGCCATTGATATCTACAGAATATTCTACATCGTAGATACCAGCCTTGGTGATGCCCTCAACATGACTGCCGTAGCGGAAATCTGCCGTAGATGATGACCCCGAACCGCTGGCGCAGAAGAAATCCACCACGGCTTCGAGGTTGTTGGTGATCATATTGTTGTAGTTTTCTGCATCCAGATTCTTTAATTCGGCAATGCCAGAATCCGGCGCGATCACAAACAGGCCATAGGTATTGCTGGTGGACGTGGTATCCATCTTGATACCCATGTTGGCAAGGGTAGCAAGCACATCGCCCGACAGCAGGTCATCGGCCGTGGTACGGCTCTGGAAGCCAGCCGGTGATGAGGTGAGCAGACTGGTGAAGCGGCTTTCAAAAAGCTGCACACCATAGTTCCCCATGAGCAGCCCCCCCTTCTGGTTGGTGAGACCGGAGGAACTGTAGTTGCTGTTACCCATGTCATTGGGGTCGTTAGAGGTGACTTCCTTGTCCTCATCATAGGAGGTGAGCTGGTTGATGGTCAGCAGGACAGAGTTGACCGCGTCAAGAAAATTCTGGATGGACTGCTCTACCGAGGTCACATCCGTGCTGACAGAAATGCGGGCCTGCCCCACATCCTGGATACTGAAGATGACCCCCTCAATGACATCACTGACGCTGTTGGTTTCGGACTCCATCTCCACAGGCCAGTTGTCCACCTGAAAACGGGCATTGGCGGCGCGCTGGATGCTCCAGTTATCGGACGAGGCTACTTGTCCCTTGACACCCGGCCCACTGACGCTCTGGACATTGGTAAATTCCAGATAGGCCGCGCCGGAGGTGGCTTCATCCACCCAAGCTTTACCATTGGCGTCCACTAGCTCTACTGTAGCCCCCGTGTTTGCCAGCGCAGTTTCCATCTGGGAAATGATATCTTCCATCTTGGTTCCACTGGCTGCAGTGACAGTGACTTTTGCACCGTCATTGAGGGTGATGGTGTATTCAAGATCCGGGGCTTTTTCGAGTAGCAGTTTCCCTGAATCGTCCGAATAGAAAAGCTGCGTTGTCGGGTCATAACCGGAACTCGTCCCCGTGGCCCCCGTGCCAATGGCAATGCTGCTTTCCAGCTTGGCGGTATAATTGCCCGTGGCCATACTGCCCGTGGTCAGCTTGAGTTCCTTGACGCCGTTAACGGTGACGCTGTTGGTAGACGTCGTATCACCAACGTAATTCTTCAGCATTTGCAGCAGTTCTGCGTTGGTCTTGCTGCCATCAATTTCAATATATCGATCAACGCCGGTGGTAGGATCTTTTAATCCCACCAGGGTAAAGCGCAAGGTTTCACCCGTACCGCTGTCCTTGCCATCAATGCGCTTGTTCAGCATGGCATCGTCAAAGGTCAGGGTGGTGCTGGCAGTCAGCGTGCCACCAAAGGTTTGCCTGACCCCGCTGGCGGCAGTGGTCTCAATTCCCATCTTGGTGGCAACATCAACAGTATTGCCATTGTTGTCTGTGCAGCTTACCCCGGCCACCCCGGCCAGATTCAGGCCCCAGGAGCCGGAAGCATTTGGCCCGATGTTCGTTGTACCAGCCCCCTGCGCTGCCTGGGCCATCTGCACCAGTAAGTCCTTGCCCGTGGCATCAGCGGCAATGCTGAACTGTCGCTTGCTGCCGTCATCCATTGTCATGGTAAAGGTCAGTGTGTCCGTCAAGCCCTCGGCAATGCCGCCAGCGGCATTGAGCTTGGCGGTGAGCTTTTCGCCTACCCCCACACCCACCCAAGTACTGGCCGGAGTATAGGCATCGTCCGTGGCCAGGCGTCGGCTGAAGGACTGCACGCCGTCAATGGTCATGGCCCCGTCTGTCCCTATGGTGACATTTATCAGACCAGTGCCTGCCGCCTCCTCAAGCCGCTGCTTCAGTGCAGCAGCATCGGCTTTACCCGAAACAGTAATGGATTTTTTTGTGCCGTTTTCCAGCACAAGGTCAAAAATATAGCTGCTGGGGTTGGTAACGTTCGCAGACGGGTCAACGCTATTGTTGGTAAGCCAGGTGGACTGAGTGCCTGTGGCATCCATGCCCACCAGATTGGTGTGATAAACGATCAGGTCGTTGGCGGCCCCTGTGTCCTTGCCGGCTACCTGAAAAACATAGCCCGAACCGGTCTGGATAAGGCTGACCTTGATGCCGGGATTTTCCGTAGAATTGTTGACCAGATTGACAAAGGATTCCAGGCTGGTCTTGTTGGGGATATTGATGGAATAATCCTTGCCAGCGTAGTTGAAGCGAAACTGCTGGGCCGAGCCGGAGTCATTGATGACATCTTCCTTGGAGGAAAAAACATGCCCGGTATTGGCCCAAATGGCATTGCTGGCCACCTGGGTCACATTGATGGAGTGCTGCACGTCCTGTGCCGAGGCGTTGGCCACGGCAGTAAGGATATTTGCATCGCTGCTATTGACGTTTTTGGTGACGAAGTTGTTTTTGCTGGTCAGGCTGGAAAGCATATTGCTTGCAGCCTGTACCTGCTCGATAACCTGCCCAAAGGCTTCATAACGCAGGTTCCAGTCGCTTTTCCAGGATTCCAGGCGTCTCAGCTGGGTAGATTCTATATGCTTGAGCTGCTCCAGTACCTTGTCAAAATTGGTATCGTTGCCGCCCAGGCCGCTGATGGAGTTGGAACCGGATAGACTGATGGACATGCCTGCCTCTCACTGCAAAAAATTCTTGCCATCACCTTGTGGTGCTTGGGATTTGCAAGAATCGTGCAAAGAAGGATTTTCCTGACATGGACAGAAAAATCTATGTTATCCCTTATTTTATCGTCCCATTTGCAAAAAAGGTTTAGACCCCAGTGCCTTTTCCGGTAACGCATCACGGCGGGCAGCAGCCCGGCACAGGGCCTGGCTGCTGCCGAGATAAAAGCCTATTTGTCGGCAAAAAGGATCAGGGCCATCATTTCCACATCGTTCGGCCCGTCGTTGCGGATGCCGTGTTCCTCGCCACTGGGGCAGAGGGTCATGTCACCAGCCCTGACCACAACTTCCGTGCCGTTGTCGTTGTACACGGCCTCTCCCTTGAGGATGAAATAGACCTCAAATTCCTTGTTGTGGCGGTGCACACCAATGGCATCACCCGGGCGCAGCAAGACATGATTGTACAGTCGCCCACGGTTTTCAAATTCTCCTTCATTGAGTACCTTGGTAAAATGGGGCGCACCCGGGCCGCCAAACATGACCTTGTCAAACTGTTCCAGCTCATTGGCACGACGAATCATTGCAGTCCCTCCCTACGTTGTTTGCTGTTCCATATCCTCTGTTTTCTCGTTCCGGGACGGGACATCGGATGTGCTATCCGAGCCTGCCCCGCGCCGGAGATACCCTCTGCCCGGTCTGACCATGCGCCGCCCGGCCCGGCTGACAGCCTCGGCCCGCATCCGCTCGGTCGGGCTGGGCCTGCGCTGCGTTGCGGGCATTTCCTTGATGTGGATATCCATCTGCGGGAAAGCCACTTCAATGTCATTAGCGCGGAAGAGCTTGTCCAGTTGCAAACGGATGTCGGACGCCGTAATGGTGCCTACATCATAATCTTGTACCCAGAAACGCAGTGTAAAGTCCAGTGTGCTTGCGCCAAAGGCCATGAAGCTGACTGTGGGGACCGGGTACTTGAGCACATTGCTGTGCTGGGTGGCTACGTGCAGCATCAGCTTCATCACCAGTTCGGTATCCGAGCCATAGGCTACCCCCACTGTAACCTCACGCCGCACGGTACGGCTGTTGCGCGTCCAGTTGACAAGGCGGCTGGCCACAAATTCTGAATTGGGCACATAGATGAGGGCATTGTCGTAGGTTTCCACCATGGTGGCGCGCACACTGATTTTACGGACCCGACCGGTCACGCCACCCAGCTCCACCACGTCTCCTACTTGCAGGGTGCGGCTGAAAATAAGGATGAGTCCCGACAGGAAGTTATTGACGATAGTCTGTGTACCAAAGCCGATACCTACCGAAAGCCCCCCGGCCACCATCGCCAGATTGCTCAGCTCCATCCCCAGAGAGCGCAGGGCAAACAGTCCAAAAAAGGCCCAGGCCATATAGGTGAACGCCGTTTGCAGGGGGGGGATGAGCGTGCTGTCCATAGGCAGCCCCTGTTTGGGCAGCTTGGCCAGAAAGCGCGATCCCATGCTCACTACGGTACGGGTCAGGTAAAAAACGCTGATGATCAACAGCAACTGCACGATATTGAACTGTGTATCACCCAGGCTGACACTTTCCAGCACATAGGCGCGCATCAGGTAGAGTCCACCGGGCATGGTACACATCCAGAGCAGCAGCCCCACCACGGCTACCACCAGCACCAGTGGCGCGGCCAGGGCCAGGGCCAGACGCGCCAGTACGGCCCGCATCCCTTCCTGCGGCAGCCGTTCGTGGAAGGAGCTGACTAGTGCCATCCCCCCCAGACTGAGTTGCAGAGCCAGTGAGCAGGAAACAAAGAACAGATAGACCAGCATGCTGATGATGTGCAGTCCACCCATCCCCAGCAGCAGACAAAGCCAGAGGACGAATTCGTCCATTTCCAGCACGCCGCTTTCCAGTTGCAGCCCCGCCACTGGCTGGCGGCGGCCACGGCGCATAACAAGCACTACCGCAATGCAGCCCAGCCAGAGTACCAGTGCCAGAGGTTTTGTCATGGGCAGGTACAGGAGGGCATAGGCGCAAAAGGTCAGGGGCATCAGCTTGAGCAGGGGCGAAGGGCAATACTCTGTCCCCGGATTTTGCAAGAGGCGTAGATCCCATGCCAGGAGCAGCTGGGCCATGATCAGGCTGAGGCTGCCCAGGGCCAGAAAAAGGCGGAAAAACTCGCCGTCTGCCGAGACAGAACTGGCAATAAAGGCCACCCCCAGCCAGCACCACGGCAAACTGCGCCGAAAGATATGCCGGGTGACGCTGGTACCCTGTCCCACGACCCAGCGGCGATACAGCAGGGATGTCAAAATGCCGCAGACCAGCAACCCCAGCACGAAGCGCACCCCGGCTGTCACCCACTGGGCCTTGTCAGAGGGGATCTCCACGGGCAGGCGCAGCACCATGCTTTGGTAGGATTCGCGCATTTGTCGGCCAAAATTTTCCCAGGCAGTGCTGCTGAGGTAGGGCACAGGGCTTTGCAGGTAATAGTCCTTCCAAAGGATGGGCAAGCTCTTGTCGATGGAGGCAAGATTATTTTCCAGTCGGCGGACAAGGGCCTGTGAAGGGGCAAGGGCCGCGTCATATTGAGCCAGAACGGCTGCCAGACGCAAGCGGGCTTTGACCATCTCGTCCACATAGGCCCGCATTTCCGGGCCGAGATCCGCATTGGCCGTATCGTCCGGCAGACTGTCCTTCATGTAGGAGACTTGCTCCTGCAAGCTCCAGACTTGCTGGCGGGCCTGCAAGACAGGCGCAAGCATATGTTCCAGCCGCGAGAGCGTGGCCGAAATGCGGCGGCCTACCGCTTCCAGGGGGTTGGGCCACGCGCCAAAAGTGTTGGCCAGCACCAGCAGACGGCGGGCTTCCTCCTCAAAAGGACGCAAGCGGCTGGCAAGGCTGTCGGCCTCAAGGATAAAGGCATCACTCAATCGGCGGGCACTGGTGCTCACGTCCACCAGGGATTCCTGATAACCTGTCCAAACCTGTGCCCACGGGTCTTCTCCCAGGGAGTCAACGCCCGGCAGACGCATGGACAGGGGCGGATGTTTTTTGCCGTCCGGCTTGCCATGCGGGGGCAACTGCCCAGCGTCAGCAGCAGGGGAGGCAGAAGACGCAGGGGCTGCCTGTTCTGCGGCTGCCTTGCTGCCTTGGGCTGTGGCGGTGTCTGATTTGGGGGCAGTGGCCTGTTCTGTGGCCGGGGGCGCATCGCCCGCTGCGGCTGTGGCCGCCATAGCATCAGCAGGGAGCAGGACAAGGCTGGTGCAGAACAGTATCAGGGCAAGAGCAGAGAAACGCGGCATCATGACGATCCTTGGAGTATACATTGGCAGGGGAGTAGCCCTGCTGGCAAAATATATGTCATCCGCTCTGGCTTGAAAAGGCCTGTCAGGGCAGGGCATGAAGGGATCCTGCCACACATGGAGCAGGGCCTGAAAGCAGGAGAGCCCTGGGGGCATCCCCAAGGCTCTCCTCTTTCGTGTGGGCCGCCTGTGGCCCACGCGTGACGCCGAAGCGTCTAACTGTTCTTCATTTCCACGATAAGCCGGTTCAGAACCTGGGCCTGCTGGCTCAGGTCATTCACGGCCTGGCTGGCAAGCTGCATGGCTGCCGCTGTTTCGGTAGAGATCTGGTTGATGTCTTCAATAGCGCGGTTGATTTCCTCACTGGTGGCCGACTGCTGTTCGCTGGCTGTGGCGATGGCCCGCACCTGATCGGCCGCGTGATCCACAAGATCCACGATTTCGTTCAGGGCTTCGCCAGAGCGGGCAGCCAGTTCGGTCACTTCATTCACGCTGGAGAGGGAGGCTTCGGCATTGGCCATGTTCTTGGCCGTACCCTGCTGGATGCCCTGGATGGCCTGACCCACTTCTGCCGTGGCGTTCATGGTCTTTTCTGCCAGCTTGCGGACTTCATCGGCCACCACTGCAAAGCCACGGCCAGCCTCACCGGCGCGGGCGGCTTCAATGGCGGCATTCAGGGCCAGCAGGTTGGTCTGGTCAGCTATGTCGGAGATCACGTCCATGATGGCACTGATATTGGTGGCCTTCTGGCTGAGATCCTCCATATCGGTACGCAGTTCCTCGGAGGTGCGCTGGATGCCGTGCATACCCTTGATGACCTGCTGCACCACTTCGGCCCCTGCTTCGGCCTTCTTCTTGGCCTGTTCGGAGTCAGTGGCCGTGTCGCCGGCGTTGCGGGCCACTTCAAGCACGGTGGCGTTCATTTCTTCCATGGCCGTGGCGGTCTCACTGGCGCGGGCAGCCTGCCGCTGCGAACCCTGGGTGGATTGGGAAACCTGCACCGAAAGCTGTTCGGAAGCACTGGAAACATTGGCGACCACGTCTTCCAGCTGACCGGCAGCGGCCAGCATACCTTCACGCTTGGCAGATTCGGCCTGTCTGCGGGCTTCTTCGGCCTCGTGCATGGCGGTGAGGGCTTCCTGTTCCTTGGCGGTGGCCTTTTCAATGGCGTCGTGGGCTTCGGCTATACGCTGGCGCAGGGTAGCTACCATGCTGTTGAGGGCATCGGCCAGATGGCCCACTTCGTCCTTCTGGTGGATGTCGAGGGTCTTGTCCAGCTCCCCGCCGGCCACGGTCTGGGCAAATTCCACACTCTGGCGCAGAGGCCCGGTGATGGAACGGGTAAGGATGAGGGCCAGCACCAGGCTGAGGGCCACGCCAACGCACATGCCTGTCATCAGATTGCTTCTGGAGTCATGGGCACTGGTGGTGGACTCGTTGCAGAGATCATCCGTGTGCTTCAGGGCTGTAGCTGCGGTATCGGCAGCAAGAGTCAGGATGGTTTCAATGTTCTTGTTGCGTTCCACACCCAGTTTCTGGATGGCAAGCCATTCGTCAATAAGCCTACGGAAGCCCTTGGCATAGCCTTCGGCGGCTTCACGGATCTGGCGGATCTCCTCCTTGGCGGCCGGACGGCGCACACTGCCTTCAATGAAGCTGATGTCCTTCAGGATTTCCTCAAAGAGCTTCATGCCTTCTTCGGCAATCTTGGGGTCACGGAAGACCTGCGACTGGAAGTTGGCCAGGCGCACGGCCGCGCCAAGGTCAAGCATACGGTTGAGGGTGCGGGTCTGGCGCAGCCGGCGGTTGATTTCCTCCGCGCCCTCATTGTTGTTGATGGTGGTGTCCAGACGCTCGTTCTGGTCGTGCAGCATCTTGGTCGTCAGGTTTATATAGGCTTCACCAAAATCGATCAGAGCCTGCCGCTGCTTTTTCAGGGCTTCGGTCAGCTCCACGGTCTTGTCCACCTGCTGGGCATAGGCCGTCACCGTGGGCGTGGCCTTGACCAGATTTTCCTTGAGGGCCACCAGCTGGGGATATTCCTGCACCAGCTTGTTGGCGGCTGCCGCATTCTCCCGGATTTCCTTCAGGTATTTGCGGGCGTCATCGGCGTATTTCATCTCCTCAAATATACCATAGCGCAGCATGGACCCCAGCGCGTTGGAGGCTGCCCGGTCGATACGCACGCCGATGGTCAGCTCGTCCATGTAGATTTCGGAAATTGCGGTGGAGTTTTCGTCAGCAGTGTTCATGGCCCTGATGGCCAGGAAACTCAGGAACAGCATGATGCCGACCACCAGGCCGAAGCCCAAACCGATTTTGAGTGCCATTTTGAGATCTTTCACAGTTCCTCCCAAGGCTGCGCTGTTTTTACAGACTTTTGTCAGCTTAACGGCAAAAACGGCCAATGGTTTAGGGCAGTTGGGCAGATACCTGCCTATTTCCTCTTGTTCTGGGCACGCAGCACGGCCCTGGCGTCCGGGTCGCCATTCTTGGCGGCAAGGCGAAACCAGCGGTTGGCCTCGCTCAGGTTGCGGGGCACGCCCGTGCCCTGCTCATACATCAGGCCCAGCGAATACTGGGCCGCCGGCTCGCCCTGTTCGGCGGCCTTGCGGTACAGCTCCACGGCCTTGCCGTAGTCCTGCGCCACACCGCGCCCCTGCTCGTACATGAAGCCCAGATTGTACTGGGCCTCGGCATAGCCGCGTTCGGCGGCGCGGCTGTACCACTGCACAGCCTTGGCCTGATCCTGGGCAAAACCGCGCCCCTCGGCATACATGAAGGCCAGATTGTTCTGGGCCTTGATGTGATCCTGCTCGGCAGCCTTGGCAAACCAGTGCGCGGCCTTGGTGTCGCTTTGCAGCTCGCCCTTGGCGTTGAGATATGTCCAGCCCAGCGAATACTGGGCATCGGCCAAGCCCTGATTGGCGGCACGGCTGTACCAGTCAATGGCACTGGCCTCGCTTTTTTTGAGGCCGCGCCCGTGGGCGTACAGGTAGCCAAGGTTGAACTGGGCCTCCGCCATCCCCTGTTCCGCAGCCTTGCGGAACCAGCGTGCGGCCTCCTTGTGATTGCGTTTGACCCCCTGCCCAGCGGCAAGAGCCGTGCCCCATGCGTTGCAGGCGCGGATGTCGCCTTTTTCTGCCGCCTGGCGAAACATCGTGGCGGCACGGTTGGTATTCTTTTTGACGCCCTGTCCCGTCAGGGTAAGGCGGCCCAGCACATAGAGGGCTTCGGGCTGCCCGGCATCTGCCAGCGGTTTGAGCAGGGCAGCAGCGGCGGCATGGTCATTGCGTTCAAGGGCTTGCTGGGCTGCGTTGAGGGTTTTTTCCTCCTCAGGGGAGACAGTGGGCGTGCCTGGTGATGCAGCGGCTGCTGGTGTGGCTGCTGCTGTGGCCTCTGCTGCAGAAGGACTGGCCGCACACAGCGGCAGGCTTGTCAGCGTGAGGCAAATGGCAAGAACAAGGGCAAGGAAATGGTGTAGTGCGCTCATAGTCACAGGCTTTTAAGCGTCAGAGGGTTTGCAGGATCTGAAGCCAGAGGCTGTCAGGTGAGCCTTGTTGCGGACTGCCGGGCGAAGCATCCCCGGTCAGGGCATAACGGCGGCAAAAGGCCCGCCGGGCCTCCTGCCGGGCTGGCTGTTGCCACCAGTCGTCCGGGGCTTCCCAGATGCTGGTCACTGTCCGGGCAGCAGCCTGCGGGCCAGGCTGCCAGATACCTGCTGCGGCAAGCCCGTCCAGCAGGGCATCGGCTTCGGGCGTTTGTGTCCAGGCTTGTCTGTCCCAAAACAGGATGCAGGGGATATTGGCTGTCAGGGCTTCCAGCAGGGTGGTGCCGGGGTGATCCAGCACCAGCAGACGGCAGCCCAGCAAATGCGGCAAAAGCGGCCCTGTACAGAGTCGCACCTGTGCAAAGCGCGGCAAAAGCCAGGTGGCGTCTTCCAGACTGCCGGGCAGGGGAAAATAGGGGCGGTAGAGGCTGGCAGCTTGCACTGTGCCGGGCAGGGCCGCAAAAAAATCTGCCTTGGCCTTGCGGCTGGCAACCACCTGCAATGGCGTGGGATGGGCGTCCAGTCGGCAGCCCACGGCATAGAGCTCGTTGCCCACAAAGACCAGCTTGCCGTGGCCGGGGGGCGGTGCCACACGCGTGTCACGAAGGCGGGCCAGTTGGAGTGACGGCAGGGGGATGAAGCGGCCGGGGCTGGCATCGTGCCTGTCCCAGCCCCAGGTGATGAAGGCATGCTGGCTGTATTCCACCACTGCGCTGGCACAGGCCAGACGGCTTTGCCCGTAGTTGCCACCGTGCTGTACCCAGACAAGGCGATGCCCACGCCCGCGCCAGAGGGCCAGACGCTGACGGTAGTCGGCATCCTCATAGGCGTGGATGCTGGCAATGCGGCAGCGGGGGCGATGTGTGGGCCGGATGGAGGCCGGGTGGCGCAGCTGGCGCAGGCTGCGCGGCAATGCCGCCCGGAAGAGGGCAAGGCTGACTTCGGTGGGGACGTCCCAGCCAAGGTCTGTTCGCGTTGCATCTGTCTGTCCGCCCATGCCAGTGGCCTGATATGCAGAAAGGGAGCGGGACTGGTCTTCCCCGTGTGAGGGGTGCAGCAGGGCCAGTGAGAAGCGCAGGGCCTGCCCGCTGCTCATACCCTTGAGCCGGGGGCAGGGCAGGGCAAACTGGGTCTGCCGCAGCCAGCGGCGCAGCACTGACTCCTGTGGGCGCGGATGGCAAAAACTGTGCTGGCAGGAGGGCAGCATTTCCCTGCGCCAGGCAGCTGGCCAGTGCAGTTCCAGCAGACGCGAGAACAGCCAGTGGTTGAAGGCCGCCCCCTGCACACCGTAAAGGACGACATCCTGCTCCTGCGCAAAATCAAAATGACAGTCCGCTGGCAACAGCGGCACACAGAGCGGCGTATCCCCCCACTGCTGGCACATGGCGCGGACACGCAACCAGCGTTCCACCACCTGCTGGGCCATGATGATGGCCCACGGGGCCAGCAGGGTCTCCCAATAGGCCGGTGGCAGGTCCTG
This sequence comes from Desulfovibrio sp., assembly GCA_017415765.1. Classification (GTDB taxonomy): domain Bacteria; phylum Desulfobacterota; class Desulfovibrionia; order Desulfovibrionales; family Desulfovibrionaceae; genus Desulfovibrio. Next base: position 18,262 of record JAFQED010000021.1, read on the forward strand.
GCTGTGCGGGCAAAGCTCCCGGCCCAGGGCGGGCAGCAGTTCCGCACAGAGGTTTTTGGCCTGTTGTACGGCGGCTTCGGCCAGGGCCGGGGCGTTGCGGAGAGGTTCCGCTGCAAAGTGGAAGTTGTCCTCCCAATGCGGGAAAAGGTCTTCCTGCCCGGCAAAGCACCACGGCCCGGCAGCCCAATGGCTGGTTGGGCTGGCCCCGTGTGGCATCAGGCCCAGGGCCAATGTTGTGGGGGCTGGCCGGGCGGTAGGCTTGTCCTCCTGCACGGCTTATTCCCCTTCCGTCCTTGGCGCGGCATCCAGATCCGTCCATTGCAGCACCGTGTCTGTGGGCAGGTCGCGCCGGGCGCGCAGCCCCAGCACTGCATTATAACAGCGTGGCGAAATGCCGTGGGCCGGGCGTTTCCATGTCAGGTCTGCCGGGCTGATGAGCTGTCCGGCGGGGATGTCCCGTGCCGTAACAAGGGAGCGGCGGGCATGGCGGCGGGCCGGCTCTTCCCCCGGCAGGGCAGTGATGCGCAGCTCGCCCACGCTGGCAAGGGTGCGGGCCAGCCGGGTATGGAAATGCCGGAGGTCGTGCTTGTCCATGGCGTGGTAGTGGTCGTTGCCGGGCAGGGTTTTATCGTGCGTAAAATGCTTTTCCAGCACACGCGCACCCAGCAGTACCGCTGTTTCCAGTATCTGCATCTCACCGGGCAGGGTGTGATCCGAATAGCCGATGACATGCTGCGGAAAATGCTGTTTGAGCGCGGGGATCATGCCCAGCGCGGCGTTTTCGTCGGCAGTGGGGTAGTTGAGTACACAGTGGAGGAGGCCCAGCTTGTTGCCTTTGGCCTCTATCCAGCTTACGGCTTCGGCAATTTCGTGCAGATGGGCCGCGCCGGTGGAAAGCAGGATGGGCTTGCCGAAGTCACACAATATATTGATGAAGGGCTTGTTGGTGATGTCCGAGGAGGAGATCTTGAAGACATCCATGAGATCGTTGAGAAAATGGGCCGACTCCACATCAAAGGGCGTGGAGAGGAAGGCAATGCCCGCTGCGTCGCAGTGCTTTTTGAGGGCCTCGAACTCATTCTTCCAAAAGGAATCGTGCCGTTTGAAAAGCTCGTACTGGCTTTTGGTTGGCTCCTTGCTGGTATCCCAATAAGCCGGGGAATCCCTGGAGGCCAGGGTCTCGGCCTTGTAGGTCTGGAATTTGATGGCCTGTGCGCCGCCTTCGGCAGCCTCGTCGATAAGGCGGCGGGCAATATCCATGCTGCCCCCGTGGTTGACCCCGGCCTCGGCGATCACATAGGGCTGGGGGATGCGGATCTCTGGCTGGGGAACATGGAATATATCGAGCAGTTGCATGGGGCCTCCCGTGGTTGGACGAAGTCGGTACAAGATATAGCCCCAAGTGGCGCAAAAGAAAAGCGGGCAGGGGCGAGCTGCTGTAGCACTGACGTGCCCGCTCCAAGCTGCCTCCTGATACAAAAACACTGGCGTGGCCAGGCAATTTTTGGCAGGATACCCAAAATTCAGAAAATTTCAGAACTTGAGGCCAGCCCATGCACGCAACAGATTATTTGACCATCCTGAACATACTTGTAGCTTTTTTAGGTGTAGTGCTGGTTGTTTTTGCTTTTTTTGAGTGGCGCAGTCTGCGCGTCATAAAAAGAGATTTTATCAGGTTGGAAAGCCGCTTGCGGGCAGAAAACCATACCGCCATGAAGGCTGCCCATCGTGTCATCACCAGTTATGCCATCAAGGATATTGATGCCCGCATCGCCCTGCTGGAGTCTGCCGTGGCAGAATATCCCCAGGCCTTCAACGGCTATAACGCCCTGGGCTATGCCTGGCTTGAAAAGGGCGAAACCGCCAGGGCTGTTGATGCCTTCCACCGGGCCATTGAACTCCATCCGCAGGACAAGGCGGGCTATTGCGACCTCGCCCACGCCCACCTTGCCGCAGGACAGGAGCATCTTGCCCTGCGCTATCTGCAGCAGGCTGTCAGCGTGGATGCCACGGCCCTGCACGATATACAACAGGACGCCCGCCTGAAAGAACTGGCGGCGCGGCTGTAAAATTTGCCAGACACACAAAGGAGCAGCAGGATGACACAGGCAACACGCATCGTCCTTGCCACCGGCAACGCGGGCAAGGTGCGGGAGCTGGCCGGGCCTCTGGCGGCCTTCGGGGTGGAGGTGCTGGGGTTGGATGTCTTCCCGCAGGTGGGGGAGATAGAGGAAAACGGCAGCAGCTTTGAGGAAAACGCCCTGATCAAGGCCCGTGCCGTGACGGCAGCTACGGGGCTGGTGAGTGTGGCCGATGATTCCGGCATCATGGTCGATGCTCTTGGCGGTGCGCCCGGTGTCCATTCTGCCCGCTATGCCGATGATTGGGAAAGCCTGCCCGGTGAGAGCCGCGATGCCCGCAACATCCGCAAGATGCTGCATGAGATGGAAAATATCCCCGCAAGCAAAAGGGCTTGCCGCTTTGTGACCTGCATGGCCGCTGTCCGTCCTGACGGCAAGGAACTGACCGTCCATGGTTACTGGGAGGGCCTTTTGCTGCAAAGCCCGTTGGGCGAAAACGGCTTTGGTTATGACCCGATCTTTTTTGACCCAGACCTCGGCAAGTCGGCGGCACAACTGAGCCGGGATGAAAAGAACGCCCGCAGCCACCGGGGCAATGCCCTGCGTACCCTGCTTGACCGCTGGGCCGACTTCATGCGGGGCTGAGCTGGGGAAGAGGCATGTGGGAAGCGGAGCTTTGGGTCATCCTTGTCTGTAGCGGGGCCGCCATGCTGGGCGGCTTTATCGATGCCATAGCCGGAGGGGGCGGGCTGGTGACCATGCCGGCCCTGCTCTTGTGTGGGGTACCGCCCCATCAGGCTCTTGCAGCCAATAAGGTCAGTGCCTGCCTTGGTACGGCAACGGCCCTGGGCAATTTTATGCGGAACGGGCTGGTACTCTGGCCCGTGGCTCTGGTTGGCATGGGCTTTTCGTTGCTGGGTTCCTGGTTGGGGAGCGAGTTGACCCTGCACATAGAACCTGCCGCATTGGGCAAGATCCTGGTTTTGCTGCTGCCAGCAGCCATGCTGGTCACTCTGTTGCCGCCCCGCGCCCGGCAAATGGCCCGAACCAGCGTTGCCGGTGTGCGCCTTTGGCTGGCCGTGCCGCTGCTTTGCCTTGCCATTGGCGTGTATGACGGTTTTTTCGGGCCGGGGACGGGCAGCTTTCTGATCTTAGCCTTTCACTGGATCCTGGGGATGGGGCTGATCCATGCCTCAGGCACGGCCAAGGTGCTCAATCTGGCTTCCAATGTGGGTGGCTCGTTGACCTTTCTCTGGTATGGCAAGGTGGTCTGGAGCCTGACCCTTGCCATGATTGCGGGTTGTACACTGGGCAACTGGCTGGGCAGTCGTCTTGCCATCCGTAAGGGAGCCGGGGCTGTGCGTGGTTTTTTGCTGGTCTCCCTCAGCCTGTTGCTGCTGACCCTGTTTGTGGAGTATTTTATCTCCTGAGGCGCAGTAGTCCGTGGGGTAGTGGCCCGCGCTGCGGGCATATTTTTTGCTAAAACGCTGTAAAGTGTCAGCACGGCAACGGCAAGAGTGCAGGAAGCCCCATGTTTGGCAGCCAGAAAGACCCCAGCAGAACAGAAGAAGCCACACCCAAACGCAAGAAAAAGCAGCGTGAGGAAGGCAACGTCCCCAAGTCGCAGGAGTTGGGCAAGGCTGTCAGCCTTGTGGGAGGGCTTACTGCGCTTTACGTCTGGATAGGGCCGCTGAGCGATGAGCTGAAACGTATTTTTGAGCGTTTCCTCAAACATTCGTGGGAGTTTTCGCCTGACCCGCAAAATGTCTATAACCTGGCCATAGAACTGAGCCTTGAAGTCTGCATGATGGTCATGCCCATTTTGCTGTTTCTGGCTTTTCTGGCCTTTCTGGCCCAGCGCATCCAGGTGGGCAAGCTGTGGACGACCAAGGTTTTCAAGCCCAAGTTACAGCGTTTCAACATCATCAATGGCCTCAAACAGATGCTGCTTTCGCCGCAGACCCTGTTGCGTACCTTCAAGAGTTTGCTCTTTTCCATCATTCTGGCAGTTATCCCTGGGCAGCTTATCTATCGGGAGTACCAGAACTTTCTGCCCATGTACTATGCCACGCCCGAAGGGGTGGCCGCCTACATGCTGGAGATGGGTTTTCAGCTTGTCTGCTATGCCCTTGTCCCCATGCTGGCCATTGCGGCCTTTGACGTCTGGCAGTCGCGCTATGCCTACAAGGAAGGCATGAAGATGACCAAGGACGAGGTAAAGGATGAGCGCAAGCAGGCTGAAGGTGACCCCGTCATCAAGCAGAAGCAGAAGCAAAAGATGATGGAAATGATGGCCAAGCGTATGTTGCAGGATGTGCCCAAGGCCGATGTGGTGGTGACCAACCCCACCCATTTGGCGGTAGCCCTGCGCTACAACGCACAGGAAGCCCCTGCGCCGGTGGTACTGGCCAAGGGGGCAGATCACCTGGCCGAAAAAATCAAGACAGTGGCACGCGAGCATAATGTCCCCATCCGCGAGAATGTGCCTTTGGCACGGGCTTTGTATAAGTCCGTGGAAGTGGGGGACATGGTGCCCGAAGAATTGTACAAGGCTGTGGCCGCAGTGCTGGCCAGCATCTGGCGGCTCAAGCCCAGACCGGGACAGCAGTAGGACACATTGCCTGTGGAAGGCTTTGCGTGTTGGGGAGAACAGGCCACGGCCCGTGGCAAGGAGTGAGGTGTCAGAAAAATGGCCACGATGGGACTTCCGCAATTCGACTACAGCCGTTTTTCCCGGAATGGCGAAATCATGCTGGCCGCAGGGGTGGTGGTCATTCTCTTCGTCATGCTGGTGCCACTGCCCACCTTCTTTCTGGACATCATGCTCTGCGTGAGCATTTCCATCGCACTGCTCGTTCTCATTACCACCATGTTCATGAACTCTCCGTTGGAGTTCACCATCTTTCCCTCCCTGCTGCTGGTGACTACGCTGCTGCGGCTGGCCCTCAACGTGGCCTCCACCCGTCTCATCCTGCTCAATGGTGATCAGGGGGTTGAGGCAGCGGGCAGCGTCATCCGCTCCTTTGGCGAATTTGTGGTGGGTGGCAGCTATGTGGTGGGCGGCGTTATCTTTATGATTTTGTTCATCCTGAACAAGACTGTCATCGCCGCAGGTACTACCCGTATTGCCGAAGTGGCGGCCCGCTTTACCCTTGATGCCATGCCCGGCAAGCAGATGGCCATTGAGGCCGACCTCAACGCTGGCCTGATCGACGAGGAGGAAGCCACCAACCGCCGTAACGCCCTGCGCAAGGAGGCCGACTTTTACGGTGCCATGGACGGTGCGTGCAAATTCGTCACCGGTGACGTGAACGCGGGCATGTTCATCACGCTTGTCAATATCGTGGGTGGTATCATCATCGGTGTTGTACAAAAGGACATGGACTGGAACACAGCCCTGACCACCTACTCACTACTGACCATCGGTGACGGGCTGGTGTCCACCATCCCTTCCATCATCATTTCCACCGGCACGGGTCTGCTCGTTTCGCGTGCGGCCTCTGAAGCCAAGATGGGTGAGGAGTTTCTGGCCCAGCTCACCTTCAACGCCAAGGCCCTCAAGCTGGTTTCGGCGGTTCTGGTGGTCTTTGCCCTTGTGCCGGGTCTGCCTACGCTGCCCTTCCTGATACTTGCAGCCATGATGTTTGTGGCCGGTAAACTGGCCTCCAACGACGAGGAGGAAGGGGACAACGCCCAGGGGCAGGGCAAGGGCAAGAGCAAGGCTGCCAAAGGTTCTGGTACGGCTGACACGCCAGAGGAGGTACAGGCCCTGTTGCCGCTGGACATGCTGGAGCTGGAAGTGGGCTACGGCCTTATCCCGCTGGTGGACGAGGAGCAGAGCGGCAACCTGCTGGCGCGTATCCGTTCCATCCGGCGGCAGTTTGCGCTGGATATGGGGGTGGTCATCCCTTCTCTGCATTTGCGGGATAACCTGCAACTCAAGCCCGGTCAGTATTCTTTGCTCATCAAGGGCAATCAGGTGGCGGCGGCCGAGATACTGGTGGATCACTTTCTTGCCATGGATCCCGGCAACGTGACTACCAAGATAAGCGGCATTGAAACCCGCGAACCAGCCTTCAACCTGCCAGCCATCTGGATACCCGAAAGCCAGCGCGAGGAAGCCATGCTGGCGGGCTATACGGTGGTGGACCCGGCTACGGTCATTGCTACCCATCTGACAGAAGTCTTTAAGCGGCATTTGGCCGACTTCCTCGACAGACAGGCGGTGCAGGGCCTTTTGGACACGGTTTCCAAACATGCCCCCAAGGCTGTGGAAGACCTTGTACCAGGCACCATTTCCCTTGGTGGCGTGCAAAAGGTGCTGCAACTGCTGGTGCGCGAAAACGTCAGCATCCGCGATATGCTGACCATTGTGGAAACTCTGGGAGATTTGGGCGGCAGCGTCAAAAATCCGGATATGCTGGCCGAATTCGTGCGCGAAAAGCTCTCGCGCTCCATTGTGCGCCCCTATCTGGATAGCCAGGGCGTGCTGCCCGTGCTGACCCTCAACGGCAATGCCGAACGCATGGTGCAGGAGGGCATCCGCCACAGCGAAAACGGCGCGGCCTTCCTTTCGCTCAATCCGGCGGCGGCCCAGCGGCTTATCCAAAATATCAACGGCGCGGTGGAAAATGCGGTCAATACCGACGGCCAGCCCGTTATCCTGACCAGCCCCATGGTGCGACCGCATCTGGCCCAGCTTGTAACGCGTTTTTTGCCCACGGTACCTGTCATCTCTCAGGCCGAGATCCCTGCGGACATCCGACTGCAATCGGTGGGCACGGTGGGGGCAGAATAAAGCGCATTGCCATTTGCACCCGCAACAACAAGACAGCAACTCCGCAAGAGCTCTTGCGGAGTTGCTTTTTTGACGGGCCAGCCCCTGGCGTGGTAAAAGCAGCGCGGGGTAAGTCTGCCCAATTTTGGCCCTATTCTTGCATATGGATAGGGGGGTGCTGGCGCATCGCAACGTAAGGCAAAGGATCGGAGCATGCAGGTCAAAACATTCACCGGCGCATCATCGCAAGAGGTCTTGGCACAGATCAAGGCCGAGCTTGGCCCTGATGCTGTCATCCTGAGCGACCGCACCTATCGCAAGGATGGTGTGGTCTACCATGAGGTGACCGCAGGGCTGGAGCGCAACGCCCAGGGCATTACCGCTGCCAGCGGCGAAATGCCCAGTGGCTGGGGTGAATGGCATAAGGAATGGATGCAGATCAAGGATCAGCTCTTTGCCCTGATGAAGCCTGCCATCCAAATGGAACGCCTGACCCCCCGCCAGCGGGTGGCCCTGGAGTATTTGCAGCGCGAGGGCGTTTCGGATGCCGTGGCTGTGGAGCTTTACAAACGTCTGCTGGCAGAGCCGGGCGCGTCCGTGCTGGAGTGCCTGTGTGGTATGGTGCCGGTAAAGGGCTGGGGCAGCGAGGCATGGCAGCAGCGTTTCCACCTGCTGGTTGGCCCCTATGGTGCTGGCAAAACCAGTACGGGGCTGCGTTTTGCCCTGCATGTACGCCAGCAGTCGCCAGAGGCCCGTATCGCCTTTATCAATACAGATTGTCTGCGTGGCAATGGACGTCTTTTGCTGCGCCACTGGGCAGAGCTGTCCGGTTTCAGCTATATGGAAGCCCCTGACAAGGCTGCCCTGCAACAGGCCCTTGTGGCTACGGCAGCGGCTGACATCGTTTTCGTGGACGTACCGGGCCTGGCACGCGAGCAGGATCTGACCGGCTGGCGGGCAGAAATGGGGCTGGATATGGAGGATGTCGCCACGCATCTGGTGCTTTCCCCCTTTTGCGACCCCATGCAGATGCGAGAATTCTTACGCCGCTACCAGTGCAGCGGGGAGGGCAGTATCGTCTGGAGCAAGCTGGATGAAGCAGTGAGCTTTGGGCATATCGTCAATGTGGCTTGTGCGGCTGGTCTGCCGGTATCGGCACTGTCCTTTGGGGCAGAGCTGAAGGAAAGCCTCACCCCCGCCACAGAACCTCTTGTCTGGCGGCTTATTTTTAAAAGGCAAATCCCGGGCCGCACGGCCTGAGCAGAGACAGGGTGCACAACCCGCAACACAAGCGAGCATATAGATGAGCGGCAACTTTCCACTGGTTTTCTCAGTCACATCGGGCAAGGGGGGCGTCGGCAAGACAAATCTTGCGGTCAATCTGGCACACTGCCTGTCCCGGCTCGGCAAGCGGGTGGTGCTGATAGATGCAGACCTTGGCCTTGCCAATGTGGATGTGCTGCTGGGGCTGACGCCGCAGAAAAATCTTTTCCATCTCTTTCACGAGGGGGCCAGCCTGCGTGACATCCTCTGCCCCACGCCCTACGGCTTTTCCATCCTGCCGGCATCGTCCGGTATGAGCGAAATGCTCAATCTCTCCACCGGGCAAAAGCTGGAACTGCTGGAAGCCGTGGACGAGTTGGAGGACGAACTGGACTGCCTGATCGTGGATACGGGCGCAGGTATCAACGACAACGTCCTCTACTTTAACCTTGCCGTGCAGGAGCGGCTGGTGGTACTGACGCCAGAGCCGACATCACTGACGGATGCCTATGCCCTCATCAAGGTGCTCAAGCTCACGCACGGGGTGGAACGCTTTAGGGTTTGCGTCAATATGTCCACCGATGCCAAGGCAGCCAAGGAGTTTTATGCTCGTCTGCATCAGGGCTGCGACCATTTCTTGAGTGGTGTTTCGCTGGACATGGTAGGGGTTATCCCGCGTGATATGGACGTGCGCAAGGCCGTTATCCGGCAGGAGCCATTTTGTGTGGTCGCGCCGGAAAGTCCGGCGGGTAAGGCCGTGGAGGCCCTGGCCAGGAGTGTGGCCAACTGGGATGCCCCGGAAAATCTGGACGGCAACATCAAATTTTTCTGGAAGAAACTGCTTTTCCATTGATCCTGCAACATCGCGCTCCGCAGGGCGCAGCACCGCAGTCCGGCCGGGTGGGCGAGGATGGCGGCAACCCTGGCGGCTCCGGTACGCTAGGGGAAGAAGAGGCACGAACCGAAAAGGAAAAAACTATGAAAACCGGCACAGCGCACGCACAACAGGCCAATCCCTGGGAAGCGCTCGAAACCGGAGCCTTGGCCTGGGAGGATTTCTCCCCTGCCGAACAGGAAGACGTGGTACGGCACTACGCCCCCAAGATCCGCTTCCTTGCCCTGCGGCTCAAGGCAAAACTGCCCCGCAATGTAGAATTGGGCGAGATGATCAGCTCTGGTACGCTGGGGCTGATGGAGGCACTGGGCAAATTCCGTCCACAGTTGGGCATCCGCTTTGAAACCTACGCAGAAAACCGTATTCGCGGAGCCATGCTGGATGAATTGCGCCGATTGGACTGGTTTCCGCGCTCCCTGCGCCAGAGGGTGCGTCTGCTGGAAGAAGCCATGCGCAAGATGGAGCATGAGCAGGGACGCCAGCCCACCGAGGAAGAGTTGCAGGTGCTCACCGGACTTGAGCTGCGCGAGGTGCGTCAGGGGCTGGAAGCCCTGCAAAATCAGCTCTGGCTTTCGCTGGATGCCATCCAGGACAGTGTTTCCGGTGAAATTGGCGACAGTGGGGGAGAACCGTACAACAGCACGGCCATGCGTGAACTGGTGGAAAAAGTCGCGCCGCTCATAGACCGTCTGACCCCACGCGAAAAACTGGTGCTGTCACTGTATTATACCGATGAACTGAACATGCGCGAGACCGCCGAAGTTATGGGTATCACCGAAGGCCGTGTTTCGCAGTTGCACTCACAGGCACTGAACCGCTTGCGTAAGGAATTTGTCAGCTTGTACGGTGATAGGGCTGTACACCTCCCAAACTGATCTGCTCCGGCAGCCCTTGTCAAAGCTGACAGGGTGGGCTTGCCGGGGCAGTCCCTCTGCCTTCCCCTATAGAGCGATTGCCATTATCACAGGCATTTCGCTCTAAAAATGCCATATGAAAAAACTTTAGGGTTTGATGGGAATTTTTTTCCCATTTCTGCGGTGACGCGGTTGCAGAAAATACCTTTTGCGGCTAAAATACTTTTTATGTTGACGACAGGTGGGTTGTTGCCACTATGGTTTTGAGGTTTCTGAGGAGGCACAGATGGAAATTTCTGCAACCGGATATGGCATGGGGGCAAGCTGGAATCCGGCACGTTCCACAGGGCGGGCCACGTCGCCTTCCATGCCCCAGAACGTTGCGGCGGTGGATGTCCTGTCCAGTTCTGAAAAGAACTTTTTTGACAAAACATTGCACACCGAACTTAAAATGAGTGGCGCATCGGCCGAAATGTTCAGCAATCAGGGCATTTCTGCCATGAATACGCAGGAGATGGGCTACTGGTCTTCTCAGCTCAAGGGCTATGGCAGCAGTGCACAGCAGCCCCGCCAGCAGGGCCTGAACCTGACAATTTAGCCACTGTGTTTTAAGGCGCGTCCTTCGTGATGTCGGGTAGACTTGCGAGGGCCATCGACAACCTGGGAAAGGATACTGGTATGTCAGAGCAACCCGGCAGGGCTGGGCAGCCCTGACGTGCAGTTTTGGGTATGTGGTATCCCGGCTTTGGCTGGATACTGAATGGGAATCTGTTTCGGGTTTCAACTATCTGGCAGGGTGTTGACCCTCTTTCGGCTTGATAAGGAGAATCGGAAATGCCTTTTGACCCCAATATGCGTGTTCTGGTCGTGGATGACTTCTCCACCATGCGCCGCATTGTCCGCAACATCCTGCGCCAGCTTGGTTTCAATAATGTGGTAGAGGCTGACGACGGCACCACCGCATGGGAAGTGCTGAACCGCGAAAAGATCGATTTTATCGTTTCTGACTGGAATATGCCCAAGATGACCGGTATCGATCTTTTGCGGAAAGTCCGCGCAAGCGAGCAGTTTGCAGAGATCCCCTTTCTGATGGTCACGGCTGAGGCACAGCAGGAAAACATCATAGAAGCGGTGCAGGCCAAGGTCTCCAACTACATCGTCAAGCCGTTCACCGCCGATACCATGCAGCAGAAGATCGAAAAGATCTTCCCGTAGGCGCAGATTCCAGGGGGTTCGCGTGGCTGACGCACAGCTCAAGGTCGCGCCGACCAGAGACGAGGTCCAGGTCGGTCTTGGCTTGTCTGCCGGGCAAGCCAAGGTGGAGCTGGATCTTGATGACGCCCCCTTCCTTGCGCCGGAAAAGGTCGATCCGCCAGCTGCCCCTGCCCCGGCCGTGAAGGATGCTGGTGATGCGGGAAAGCCCGCCCCTGCTCCTCGCAAAAAAAGGCTTTTGCTGCTGGCTGGGGTGGCTGTGCTGGTTGTGGTTGGTATTGCCGTCTGGTGGTTCTTTTTACGCACACCGCCGCCCCCGCCACCAGAGCCTCCCAAGCCAGAAGTTATTGTGGTGCCTTCCAACCCTGTGCCCCAGGGGCCAGTGGATTATGTCAAGAATCTGGAGCCTTTCCTTGTGCCCCATGCCGATGGCACAGGGGCGGTGCGTTTTCTTGTTTGCAAGTTTTCTATTTTGAGTCATGAACCGCAGATCAGCAGTGAGCTGGATCTGCGGATGCTGCCCCTGCGCGATGCCATTTATTTTTATTTGCGCAGCAAGGACAGCGCGTGGCTGATGGACGCCCGCAACGGCGTAACCATCAAGACAGATCTGACTGCCGTGGTCAATGAATATCTGACCCGTGGGGAAATTGAGGACATCTTGTTTGACAGTTATTTGAACGAATAAGGGCCGTGCGCCCAAGGAGAAGCCATGAGCGTTGACACCACCATGGCCGTTCTCTATGCCCAGACAGGACTGGCCGCACCCTTTGCCAATGCAGCCGCCGTGGCCCCACAGGCTTCTTTGGCCATGTCGCGGATGCTGGCAGCCGAAATGGCTCGCCAGCAGCAACAACAAGTTGAAAAGACAGAAAAAACCGCAGAAAAGTCCAACATCACTCCCGATAGGCGCGGCTCACATGGCCAGTTTGGTAGCCGTCGCCGCCAGCGGCAGGCCGCCGCGCAGGAAGAGACGGACGAAGCCTCACCGTCACTTGCCTCAATGGTGGGCTGTCTGCTCAATGTCAAGGTATGAATGACACCCTGCTCCTTGTCCTTTTTGTTTCCTTTTCCGTGCTGGAAATAGGTATTCTTGTTTGTGTGCTGGTGTTTTACCGCCGCTTGCGGCGGTCTGAGCACTTGTTCAATTCCTTGCAGGCCAATCAGGAGAATTTGCTGGCCCGTATTGAGATGAACGCCCGCCTTGAAAAGGAAATCGTGGCCACCTTTGCCCAGCGGCAGGCCGAATTGCGCAATCTGGACGAAAAGCTGGAAGAACGTGCCCAAAGTCTGCGTCGTCTGCTGGAACAGGCCGAGGGCATCAGCCGTTCACCGCAATTCTTGCGGGAGGTCATTCTCAATGGACGGCGCAAGGGCCTGTCCAGCCAGCAGATTGCCCGCAACGCCGGCCTGAGTGTGGATGAGGTGGATCTGATTTTGGCGCAGCAGCCCAAGAGTTGAGGGTGCTGACGGGACGGGAGATGTATCCGGGAAAATCGATTCCTGCTTTCTGTATTGCGGCAGGAACTGTGGGTACAGAGATTTTCTGACTATGGGATTGCAAGAACATATCAATGCTCTGCCTTTACGGCGATCCTGGGAGATCCCTTCTTCGGAGGAGAATATCTGCTGCATTGCCTTGCAGCAGGATTTGGATAAGCTCATTCCGCTTGTAAAAAATTTTCCAGCACTCAAGATTCGCCTCATCCTTGTCCCTGATTTATCTGAGAAAGGTCCCATGCGTCTGCAATTACCCACAGAGCAGGGGCCTACTAGTATCCCGCTGGCAAATTTGCAGACTACCGCCAGTATTCCTCCGTGGAAAAAACTCATTCTTTGTCGGCCTGATGCCAGTGGAGCAGCCGTTGCGGCCATATTCTGCCGCTATCTTGCTACGCGTGGGATAGAGCGTGTGCTGCTGTATGGCGGCTGTCCCCGCACGTTTGGAGTACAGCCGCCCTTGCCTGACTTTTTTTCCCGGTATGCCGAACAATTGCAGGAAGTATACGACCAGTTGGCTGATGATGCCAGCAGGGAAGCCTACGCGGGTCGTATCAAGGCCCTGATGACTGGCAATGCTGGCTGGCTTCCGCTTGCGCTACATCAGGAGTATTACCATCCCCATGTCCACCCCGAACGTGGAGATATTATGCTGGATGGTGGTGTTTCAGACATGGTCGGAGCGCAAGAACAGTTTGCGCAAAGCGTGGGGACGGACGGACATATTTTTGGATTTGAGCCTTTGCCGGGCATGGCTGAACTGGCACGGCAGCAGTTAGCGGCTTTCCCCTGCTATCATCTTCAGGCTATGGGCCTCGGTGATGCGCCGGGAGAAGTCCGCTTCAGGTATCTTCGGGATTCGTCACGCATTGCCGAAAATTGCGGGGATGAAGACTCTGTTCTCTGTCAGATGACTAGTATTGATGCTTTTGTACGTAAACACCATCTTGGGCGGGTGGACTGTATAAAACTTGATGTTGAAGGGGCAGAAATGTTGGCCTTGAGCGGAGGAAAGGAGACCATTGCTAAACTTCTCCCAAAGCTGATTGTCTGCCTTTATCACCAACCAGAAGATATGGTCAATATACCGCTTTATATCAGGAAGATTGCCCCCAGCTACAAACTCTATGTGGCACACTCCTCAGCAGTATTTACAGATACTATCCTGTACGCACGTCCAGCATAGCTTCTTCTGTTCAGCGCACAATGTGCAAGCACCCATCCTGCATCCTGGCTTCCCGGTTGATGCAGAGCGGGGCGTCCTCGTTGTGGTGAGACACAAAGACAATGTGCAACCCGTCTCCAGCCAGGCTGTCCAATAGCGAGAGCAGTTCTCTGCGGGATCGTGCATCCAGGTTGGAGCAGGGTTCGTCCAGCAGCAGGATGTCCGGCTTGCCCAACAGGGCACGAGCCAAGAAGAGGCGGCGTAACTGCCCGCTGGAGAGCATACGGATGGATGTACCAGCCAGCCGTTGGGCTTCTGCTGTCCCCAACATCCGGCACATGGCGGCCCGTGCTTCGGCTTCTTCTACCGGGCTGAAGCTGCGATACAGGCCCACGCTGTTGTCAAAGCCGGAGCAGACCAACTCCAGCCCCGTGAGTGGGTAGCCATAGAGAGCCTGCCCCAGATCCGACACCAGCCGCACCCCACGCTGGATTTGGGCAAGGCTGTGTACCGCACCCCCCTGCCCCGGCAGCCAGTGGCGCAAGCTGCCCCCGGCTGCTACAAAGCCATCCCCGGCCAAGAGGCGCAGCAGGGTAGATTTGCCGGAACCATTGGCCCCGCTGATGCGCCAGTGCTCCCCGGCGTACAATGTCCAGTTGATGTCATGCAGCACCTGTTGGCGGTCAATATAGACTGTGGCATGTTCCAGCTGCAGCAGGGGCTGACCAGTGGGGACAGGTTCGCTTGTGCTTTGGAGGGCAGCCCCGACCATGTAGCTGCCCGCAGGTTCAGCAGCCAGCTTGTTTGCGTACACTGCAGGGCCTTGCGGCGGCGTATCATACAGTCTGCCGTCCAGCAGATACCGCCGTTCCTGACACCAGGGCAAAACCTGCCCCGGCCTGTGCGCGGTGCAGATCATGGTCATGCTGTCCGCCAGGCTTTCCAGCACTTCCAGCAGGGCCGTACGGCGGCTGGCGTCCAGCCCGTCGGCATATTCATCCAGCAAAAGCAGACGCGGCGCACGCAGCAAGGCCCGCCCCAGCAACAGAATCCGCAACTGTCCCTGCGAAAGCGTGGGCAGACTGCGCTGGAGCAGATCCTGCGCTTTCAGGCGGCGGGCCAGTGCCTCGGCCTCGGCTTCCTGTGTGGCGGCGGGGCGGCGGTAGAGCAGGGGGCTGTCCTCAAGGCCAGTCAGCAAAATATCCTGCCCGCAAATATCCCAGCCGTGCCGTTGCCACATTTCCTGCTGGGCTGGGGATACAAGCGCAGACATGGCCCGTCCGGCCAGCGGGGAGGTTTCTGGCCCTGCCTCTGTGTGCCATACTAGGCTGCCGCTGGCTGGCCACAGTTCCCCGCGCAGCAGACGCAACAGGGTGGACTTGCCCGCACCGTTGCCGCCCACCAGGGCGCAATGCCCGCCGCACAGCACCTGCCAGCAAATATCCTGCAGCACCAGTCGGCGGCTTTTGTCGCCGGGGATGAACAGGTTTACGCTGTCCAGCGTCACCAGCGGGGCAGGGCTTGGTGAGTCCATGGCAGTTCCTGTGTGGGCAAAGCCCGTTCAGCCCAGAAAGGGCAGCCGCTCCATGCGCCCCCGCTCAAAGAAAACATGCTCCCTGAAGCCAAAACTCCCGGCATAGGATGCCAGCCGTGCCAGCCCATAGCCCACATCATCCACGCCGTGGGCGTCAGAGGCAAAGCTGATGTTCAGGCCCAGCTCTGCCGCCATCTGCATGATGGGTGGCGCGGGATAGATTTCGCGACAGGCCTTGCGTATGCCAGCGGAGGAGACCTCCATAGCCATGCCCGCATCACGCAGGGCCAGCAGACAACGCCGGATACGTGCGCGGCTTTCGGCCTTGTGCAGCCAAATGTGGAAACGCTCCACAGAAAAGATCTTGATCAGGTCAGGATGGGCCGCGATCTGAAAAAGCCCTGAGCGCAGCATATCCTCCCACGCATCAAAATAGGCGGCATACCATGCCTCGCACTGTTCCTGAGAGGCTTGCTTCCACGGTGTGGCCCCGTCATCAAAACCCCAGCGACCCACAAAGTGGACGCTGCCAATGAGGTAATCAAAATCCTGTGCCGCACAGGCAGTGCGGGTAAAGGCTTCCTCCCCTTCCAGCCAGTCCATTTCCATGCCAAACAGTATCCGGCACGGCCCGTTGACCCCGCTTTGCGGTGCGGCTTTCAGAGCCAGTACCTCGCGGACATAGTCGGGCAAATGGCGGTTGAGGTGGTCACGATACTCGTGCAGATAGTCAAAACCCTGCGGGCGCGGCGAATGTTCCGAAAAGCCCAGCAGAGTCAGCCCGCTCTGGAGGGCGGCGGCGTACATTTCTGCCGGAGTGTTGGCCCCGTGGGAGTATTTGGTATGGGTGTGCAGATCGCTGGTGATGCTGTTCATGTCTGTATGGATAGCCTTTTCAGGATGCGGGTGCAAGCCCGGTCAGACGTGCTTGCAGGGCAATCGCACGAAAGGAAAGGCTAGTTGCAGGAACAGCGGTTTTTAAGGGATTGGTGCAGAGAACTGCCGCTTTGGCAAGGCTTTTATCATGTATCAGCGATCCCCTTGCTGTTCAGCCTGTCCTTGACGGACTGATGCGGATAAAACTGCACAACGGCGCAGGAGGGGATGGTGCGCTCCCTGCCATTGCGGGGGTCGCTGCCCACACGGGCCTTGTGGCGTTTGATGATGAATTCCCCCACGCGGGGCAGGGTGACGCCATGCCCGTTGGCAAGGGCATCGGCAAGGCTTTCCAGCAGCGCGCTACAGCAGTCCGAAACCTGTTGCAGGCTCATTTCCGGCAGACGTTGCTGTGTGCGTACTATCAGTTCTGTGCGTGTCATGTGGCAGCAGGGGGAAAAAGGGGGGGCCGAAGCCCCCCTTGCAAGACTGCGCTGTGTACTGCTTTTAGAAGGAGTACACGAAGCTCAGGTTGACGTTCCAGGCGTCCTTGACCTTATTGTTGTTACGGTCGCTCGCCACGCGCGCATAGTGCACACCATTGTAATCACGGTCATTCAGCCACAGGGCGATGTAGTCGGCTTCCAGGTTGATGAGGAAGTTTTCGTACATCTTGTAGGTATTGGTCACACCGATTTCCAGAGCCTGATCCTTGGTGGTCAGGTACATGGATTCCATGCCGATGCCATTGGCGTTAGCGGGATAATTCTCAGCCAGCTTGCGGCCCATCTTGGGGGCATTGGTGCCGCCGATATAGTTGATGCGGAAGGTGTGCTTGAGGTCTTCCACAAAGCTCATGTCCTTCAGGCGAGCACCGATGCCCCAGGTGCCGGCCATGCTGCGGCCCATCACGCCGTCACGGGCAATGTACGGGTCACCACGGAAGGCGAAGGTGGAGAACTGGTTGGTGCTATCGTTGCCAAAGCTGGGCAGACGTTCGGAACCGTTGGCCGGGTTGCTGTCGTCACCGGAGCCGTACCAGGCCACGATGCCGGGGATGGCCCAATCCATCTTGTATTCAAACAGCACAGAGGCCAACCAGCCGGAGCGGTTCAAGCGGCCGGTGTCGTGGTTGTGCACAGAGCCGTAGGTGAAATCCCAGGCAAAGCGGAAGGGATCGAACATGGACAGGTCACCAGTCAGGCCAAACCACCAGGCATCCATGTAGCTGCCAAGGGGGGTAGAGGCACTGCTGCCATCCCGATGCCGTTCGCCGCCAGCCGGAGTCAGACCGGCCTTGGGGAAGTAGGAGTTGGCTCCTGTGAAATTACCAAAATAGTTACCGCGGAAAAATTGACCAGTAACTGGGTCTATACGACCGTTCCCATTGTTAAAGGTGTTAGGACCGATGGCAGCGTACATGGCCCACGGGCTGACCTTGATGCCGTCAAAGGTCAGGGGCAGGATGAGGGCAAAGGCATCCATGTTATCCATGTAGTTGGCGCGATAATCATCGTCCTTACCCAAAAGTGGGAAAGCATTATCAGAGCCGTTGTTATAGCCCGGGAAGTTGTCATTGAAGGGACGGGCCCACAGAGCGGTCAGGCCAACATTGTCGTTAAACTTGTAGCTAGCGGTGATGCCGGCCACGTCATCGCTCAGTACCTGGCTGCCGGTGGTGAAGCTGGGCAGGGCCACGCCCTGGATACCCATACGCACCTTCAGGTCGGTGGCGGGGGGCATCCAGTCGATGTAGGCGCGCTTCACTTCCACGACCTTGCCGTCAGCACCCAGGGCACCGCCAGTGGCACCGTTGCCCCAGGTCTGGTCGCCCATTTCAAAGAACACGGTGCCGGACAGGGCTTCGGAAGCCACGGCGTCCAACTGCAAGCGCACGCGCTGTTTGGCTTCAAAGGAATCTTCAGAGCCATTCCAGCCACGGTCAGAGTTGAACTTGCCGTTTTCGCCAAGGTCAAAGCTCATGATCCACTGACCCTTGGCCTTGAAATCAATGGCCTGTGCGCCTGTAACGGCACTCAGCACCAGACCGGCCGCCAGAACGAGCGTAGCGATCTTCTTCATAAGAAACCTTCCTTGTTTGTGCAGTGCCTCCTCCAGAGAGGACTGCAGGATAGTGTGAGGAAAGCCGCCAGCCGTTGGATGATCC
>JAFQED010000022.1 GCA_017415765.1 Desulfovibrio sp.
ATGATGTTCTGGTTAAAACTTGCCATTGGGAACTCCGTGGGCATGGTGCCCAGTTTGATAGGTTGTTGGCGAATCCATCAAAGCGGAGTTCCCTCGCCTTGGCAAGGAGGGGACTGTCAGATCTTGTCGAAACTAGTTCAGCTGACATAAGTGAAATCGTCCCTAACCTAGTAGATGACAATCTGAAAAGACGTTTTATTGCTGGTCTTGCTGATACAATAGGAAGCATGGCAAGGTCTCAGAGAAGATTTTCAGATGAACACCAGATTCTTTCATTTGAAATCAATGGGTATAATTTCAAGTTTGTATGTGACCTGTGCAAATTGCTTTATAGTATAAACTGCATACCAGATCAGGTTAACTGGAACCATCCTAATATTCATTGTACAAGCAATCCTTACTATTCGCAGTGGAATAAAGGGTTCAAATTGCGTATTCTACTTGATCAGTATGCTCGTTTCGGCGCATTTGCTTTCAGAACGAAAGCCGAGACTTCTAACGAGAACCGCAGATTGCAGCAGCAGACACATGAAGCAGAGCGTTGTGAAGATAGAAACTTCCATGTAACTCCATCCTGTGTACATCCCGCTGAGAATGATCAGCGTTTACCTGAAGCAATAAGAGGTGGACACTACCTGCATTTCCGCCATTTTTGTACAGTTCTTGGCTGTGAACATGCTCCATACGGAGAAGTATGTAATTGTTTCGCCAATCTTGGTAAGTTGATTATTCCTTTCCCTATCTTGTGTAAAGATACAAAACTCCGTATTGAAGAAATTATTCAGGATGATTCGCTCATGTCGCAGAGAGAGTATACAAGCAATAATGTGAGTATTTCTTCTTTGCTCGCCCTTTACAATGAGAATACGGATTCTCTACTCTATGGTGATGCAGAACATACCGGTTATCCTATTAAGGAGGTACTCCAAGCTGTGGCGTATGTAATTGCCAATAATAATGAACTGTGTGGAAAACGTCCTAAAGGCTATATCCAAATAATTGAGCGCCACATTGAAGAGGATGAAGGAGAGTGCGTAGAGATTAGAATTCCGGACTTGCTTACTCCGCTCGTGATTGTTGGTAACGGTAGAGGTGCACTGATTGGTGCGTGTAATCCGAATGTATACAGCAGCTTGGTTGCTCGTGATCCAGACAAAGAGTACAAGCTCATAGTTCGCCAAATTACGGAGGATGATTTAAGAAATGCGAACCAGACGTAACGAGGTGTCCTACTACACAGAAATACAGCAATTTATTGAAGTCCAGTTAAAAAGTAACTTTCGAGCCAGACATCGGAGGGAACTAGAGGTTTTCTGGGGAATTGGAGAACTCAAAACAAATCTACAGAGTATTATTACTGCAAATCCTGATAAGTGCGCTTGTGCAAGTACCTTTGCCCAGCGAGTTCCTCCTTTGAATCTTGATATTTTTGCGCTGATTACTAATGGCATAAAGTTTGAGTTACTTATTCTTGAAGTCAAGCTGATGAATAGTGCAGGGTTGAAAGAGTGGTCACAGCTTGTTGGCTATTGCCTTGTGTCTGGAGCAAAATACGGGTTGCTTGTAAACATTGACAATGGGGCAAGCCCTCGTTTGGCTCGAATTCTTTCTACCGAAGATCATTTATCCCATATTAAAACCATTGTTAATAATGCCAACCAAGAGCATTGTCTTGGTTTTATGCAGTGGGATGGTCTGACACAAAACTTCGAGTATAGCAATTTAGGGGTAATTAGATCGCTCTCTGAACTGAGCAATCAGCTTGCAGCAGAGTTTCTGGAATAATAAAAAACCACCGGCTATGCCGGTGGTTTTTTATTGACAATATAGTCCCTGTTTGCGTCACGCTGTTTCAGGCATATCTGGCACTGATCTCTGCCCCGGCCTTTTCCACATCTTCGCGCATGGCAGCGCGGGCGGCTTCCAGTCTGGCGCGCAGCCCGGCATCAGAAACAGCCAGGATCTGGGCCGCAAGCCATGCGGCATTGCGCGCACCGGCCTTGTCCAGCGCGACTGTGGCCACCGGGAAGCCGGGGGGCATCTGCACCGTGGAGAACAGGGCATCCATACCACCCAGGGCCACGGATGAAACCGGGATACCGATGACCGGGAGGATGGTACGCGCTGCCACGGCACCGGCCAGATGGGCCGCCATACCTGCCGCGCAAACAAAGACCTTGGCCCCGGCTGCTTCGCCATCACGCACGATCTGTTCCGTGCGTTCCGGCGTGCGGTGGGCAGAGCTTACCGTAATGGTATAGCTGACGCCCAGGCTTTTGAGCACGTCCACGCACGGGCTGACCTTTTCCTCATCGGATTTGGAGCCCATCAGGATAATAACATCTGCCATTGTTTCCTCACTTCCCTGTTTCTTTGAGCTGACTTGCTATCAGCCGTCCTGCCGGGCCAAACGGCGTATCCCCTTGCTGCCAATATCACTGCGGCAGCGGCTCTGAGGCATGGTAATCTTGTCCACGGCAGCATAGGCCGCCCTTTGGGCCTGCGCCAGTCCCTCACCCAGGGCCGTAACGCAAAGCACACGCCCCCCGTCAGAAACAAGCTGCCCGTCCCGCCGGGCCGTCCCACTGTGAAAAACCTTGACCGAGGGCAGGGCTTCAGCCTCTGCAATGCCGTTGATGGGCATCCCCTTGGGATAGCTGCCCGGATAGCCTTCTGCCACCAGCACAACGCCAAGGGCTGTCTGTTGTGTATAGCCGATTTTGGCCGCGTCCAGTCTGCCGTGCACGCAGTCCAGCATGATGGCCGCCAGGTCACCTTCCAGCCGCATCAGCAGGGGCTGACATTCCGGATCTCCAAAGCGGGTATTGTATTCCAGCACCCTGGGCCCGTTGGCAGTCATCATCAGCCCGGCATACAGTACGCCCACAAAGGGATGTCCGTCCTCGGCCAGTACCCGCAGGACGGGGCGCACTGTCTGGTCTGCCAGGGCTTCCAGTTGGCTGTCCGGCAGGATGGGGGCCGGACTGTACGCGCCCATACCACCGGTATTGGGGCCCTGGTCGCCATCAAGGGCGGCCTTGTGATCCTGGGCCGAAGGCAGAGGGACAGCCCGTGTGCCATCACAGAAGCAGAGCAGGGAGACCTCCTCCCCTTCCAGCAGTTCTTCCAACAGGACGCGCTCACTGGCCGCGCCAAAGGCGTGGGCTTCCAGCATATCGTCCACAGCGGCTACAGCCGCATCCACCGTGCGGGCCACCACAACGCCCTTACCGGCAGCCAGCCCGTCAGCCTTGACCACCATGCCACAACCCGCCTCACGCAGATATTGTCGGGCCGCAGCGGCATCACTGAAAACAGCATGATTGGCCGTGGGGACCTTGGCCCGTTCCATGACGTCCTTGGCAAAGGCCTTGCTGCCTTCCAGCCGTGCGCCGTAGGCGTCCGGCCCAAAGCAGGCTATGCCAGCGGCGCGCATCCTGTCCGTAATGCCAAGGGTCAGGGGCAGTTCCGGCCCGGGAACGACCAGATCCACCTGTTCCCGCTGGGCCAGGGCCACCAGACCGTCAAGGTCGTCAGCCGCAACAGCCACGTTTTCTGCACCTTCGGCCAAGGTGCCGCCATTGCCGGGTGCGGCAAAGATCTTGCTGACCGAAGGGCTTTGGGCCAGCTTCCAGACCAGCGCGTGCTCACGCCCGCCGGAACCGATGACAAGTACGCGCATGGGATGCTCCTTTGCTAGTCAACGTAAGATATGGTCGGGAGAATAAAAAGGACGGCCCCCGCACCAACGGGGGCCGAACTCTGCTAGCGGTTGGGGGAGACCTCAAAGTCGCTGAGGTCGGCAGGTACATTGGGATCGACCTGCGAGACATCAAGCGGGTAGGCCGTGATCATGCACTGCCGGCTGCCGATGCCCAAATCGGGCGAGGTGTTCAGGCCCACCACGAGGTCAAGGATACCGTCATTGTTAAAGTCAGCCAGATCCACTTCGGCAACGGAGCCACGGATACGCCGGGTTTTCCATTTCAGGCCAAGGCCCACACCATCCCAGAACAGGGCATGGATTTCCCCCTGCGGGAAGTAACGGTAGCGGTCAAAGACCTGCGAAGCGGTAGAAATGGGCTTGTTGAGCAAAAGCACATGTTCGCCGGTGCGGCCAAGGTCGGCAGTAACCATGCGCATGGGGGCATAGTACTTGCTGGGCATCTGGTAGTTGCGATCCACATCCAGGCCGGGCATACCCTTGTAGTGATCCATGCCCGTGGCCGAGCCGGAAAAACGCTCCATGGTCGTATGGATAAGGTTGTGGTTGCTGCCCTGAAAGACCTTGATACGCTCGTCATCGGTCAGCATGATCAGCTGGTCGCCCTGGTTGTTTTTGCCGCCGGGCAGCCAGGCCACATTAAAGACCGTGGCCCCGCTGGGCAGATTGATGCGCCCGCCAAGCTGGTACTTGCCGCCGTTTTTGACCAACTCATGCACACCGGGGGCAAAGAGCTTGACCGAGTCCCAGCCCTGCCCCACCAGGGTGGGGCGGAACAGGGGCGGCATATTGATAACACTGGCAAAATAGGGGATACGCGGGGCATAGGTGGAGAATTTGTTGCCCTTGAAGCTGAAGAAGTAGGAGTAGGGGCGGTTGTTGTCTTCCTCATAGGTGGCGATGACCAGCTCCATGGCGCGGTCGCCGTTGAGGTCAATGGCCCGCATGGAGAAACATTCGTTGGAACGGGCCACCTCGGTCTGTCCCAGCTCCTTCATGCGCCCATCGGGCTGCCAGAGGTAGATGTACAGCTTGTTGTCGCTGAGGATGGCCACTTCGTTCTTGCCATCGCCGTTGAAGTCGGCCACGGCCATGTCCACCATGGCAAATTTGAAACGCTGGCTGCGCAGGCGCGAGCCATCGTTGGCACCGGCCCCCTGATAGCGGAACTGCGGGTTCAGATAGACCTGCTGCTGCCCGGTTTCGTTGACAATGATGTCAGAATTGGCCTGTTGCGCACTGCGGGCCTGCCCACCGCCAAAATTGGGACGGGCCACGGCAACCCCCAGCACCTCGTTGCCCAGGGAAGCCGTTAGCCCTTGCAGGGTACGGGTCAGGCCACTCATGGGCCCCTGTTCGCTCTTGCTCCAGGTTTTGCCAGCCTTGTCAACGCTGTTGACAACGATGGTACACTCATTGCCCATGACGTTGACTTCACCCCAGACGGCGTAGTCCGCGCCGCTGGCCGTCAGTGCCTTGCGCGCTTCTGCCGACGAGGCAGCCTTGTTCTGAACGCTGCGGGCCTCAAGCTGGCCGGGTTTGTTCAGGCGGGCCTGCATGGTGGAAGGCACGGCCTTGGAAAGATACTTGTAGCTTTGCGGGGCATTGACGCCAAAAGGCAGCAAGATGACGCTCTTGCCGGCAGCCATCGCCATCTGGGGCAGACTCACGATCAGAGCCAGGCAGAGGGCGAGGGAAATTCGCATGAGATGTGGCATCCCGTACTCCTTGGATGGCTTGCGGTCAGGGATCCCCTGACCGCGTTATGCGCGCACTATACGCGCTCTTGCAGCCACGCGCAACAGTAAATGGCCGCGGTGGGGGGCATGACGAGTGTTGGACATGGGGTAGCAGGGATGGGGCAATAGCTGCCTTTGGAGCAGAGCGGACAGCAAGGAAACAAGAATTCCTCCTTGGGGAAAGCTCTTGTCCTGTCTTCACCGCATCCAGAGGAGGTCGTTACTCAGTACACCACGCTGTAGGACATGACTTCGGGCCGGTGGAAGTGGAATTCCACCCGGCGGTTCAGGGCGCGGCTTTCCTCGTCGATACCGGGTTTGAGCGGCCGGGTGTCACCATAGGCCACCCCGCGCATACGGGTAGGCTTGATGCCCTGTTCCGTCAACTGGCGCACCACGCTGGCGGCACGTGCGCCAGAAAGCTCCCAGGCCGAGTGGAAGGGAGGACGCGCCTCGCCGCTGTCGGCATGGCCGCGTACCACAAGGTAAAGATTGTATTCATTCAGCATATGGAGCACGCTTTCCAGCACCTTGGCCCCGCCGGGCAGCAAATCTACCGAGCCGGGCGCAAAGAATATATCCGAATTGACCCGCAGCTGCACACCCACATCATCGGCACTGATACCGGATGAGTTTTGCGGCACGGCATCAGCCATGAGCATTTGCTTGAGCTTTTGGGCAATGGCGTAGTGGGAGCGTTCTGTCTCGTTGATCTTGAGATCGCGGGTATCTATCTTATCCGTGTTCTGGATGAAGGGATTATTGGAAATGGGGGAGGTAGAGCTGGAATCAAAATTGCGTTCACCACTGAAATAGGCGGCCAGACCGGCACGGGTGTCCTCAGGAACCATACTGAGCACCCAGAGCAGGATAAAGAAGGCCATCATGGCCGTCACAAAGTCGGCATAGGCCACTTTCCACGCGCCGCTCATATCGTCCTCACTTGCTGTCGGGGCGGCAGGGCCGCCCGTGATCGTCTGCCGTGCAGCTTAGCTGTTGCGCAGCTTGTCTTCCATTTCCGCAAAGGCGGGACGGAAGGGATAGGGGATGGCCCGGCGTCCGTATTCCACTGCGATGAGCGGGGTGGAACCACGGATGGCTGCGGCAACGGCTTCCTTGATGGCATTGTAGTAAAAATGCTCTTCGGAAACATAGTTTTCCAGCTTGGATCCCATAGGGCCAAACAAGCCGTAACAGCATAGGATACCAAAAAATGTGCCCACCAGGGCCGCGCCGATATAGTGCCCCAGCACTTCCGGCGGCTCGTTGATCTTGCCCATGGCCAGCACCACGCCCAGCACGCAGGCCACGATACCCATGCCGGGCATGGATTCGGCCATGTGGCTGATGGAGTGGGCAGGCAATATGCCTTCCTCACGCATGGTGGTGATGTCCACATCCATCAGGCTGTCGATGTCGGCCGGGTCGCCGGTGGTCAGATACACGCGCAGGGTGTCGCCAATAAAGTTGACCAGTCGCGTATCCTTGGAAACTTCGGGGTACTTGCTGAAAATGGGGCTGGATTCAGGCCGCTCCACATCGCTTTCAATGCTGATAACGCCCTCACGGTGCATTTTGGAAAACAAGGCATAAAGCAGGGCCAGGGTTTCCAGATAACGCGCCTTACTGGAGCCTGGGTCAGCAAAAAGGTGCTTCAGGCTCTTCATGATGAGGCCGAAGGTGTACTTGGTCTGTGAGCCAAAGAAGGCCCCCAGGCCACAGCCCAGAATGATGATGAACTCTGCCGGCTGGAAAAGGATGCCCCATTGGCCGTGCGCCAAAGTATAACCGGCGAATACCGAGGCTGCCACAATGATGAGACCAATAAGTAGATACATGGTAGGGCCATTCCTAAATTAAGACTTTACCGCCCGGTTGGAACGGAAGAAAGTGAACGCCCGAAAAAAACAGGCCATTCATGGCAACTTAACGGCTGCTCGATGGAAAACTTTAGCCCTTTTGCGGGCAAAAAGGCAAGCCACACCGATACGCGCAGCAGCTGCAGTCCCCCCTTTTTCTGCTTCAGCGGCCCAGCAGTCCCCGTACCAGTCCCCCTGCCCCCTCCAGCCCCTGACGCAGTGCATCGCCTGTCTTGCTGGCCCCGTGCCCGGCGGCCGTACCAGCCTCCTTGCCAGTGTCCAGCAAGACTCCGGGGAGCTGCCTTGCCATGTCCAGCGTAAACTTGGGGTCAAGCCCACAGGAAATATCGCTGAACGGGCCGTGCGCCACTACCGGGATATTCATGCCCAGTGTCCTGACCTGTGCCGAGGCATCAAGATGCTGGCGCGGCAGACTGATATGGGCTTGCCCCTGCGCATTCAGCTTGCTGGAGGTCACCGTCACAGGCCTGGCTGTGATCTCGCCATTTTTGGCTACAAAGGGGACGCGCACCACATCAAAGGTATCCGGTATGCTCCCCTTGGCGGCAAGGCCCGGCACGCCGCCCGACAAATCTCGCAGGGCCTGCACCCGCATATCGTGTATTTCCACCAGGCCTGTGCCGTTCAGCCCGGCCTGCACGGCCGTAGCTGTATCGCCACTGGTAGTAAGGTCGGCATCCAGCAGGGCCAGCCCTTCCATGGGGCGGCCCTGCCCAAGGGCTTCCAGCAGCGGGCCAAGCTGTATATTGCTTCCCTTGGCCTTGAGGGCATACGTCTTGTCCGGCACATTGGCCGCGCCTGTAGCCGACAGACTGCCGCCGCTGTCCAGCCTGGCTGCGGCCCTGCTCAGGTCGTAGCGGCCCTTTTCTCCTTTAAGGATCACGGCCACATCCTTGAGCAGGAGTTTGCCGTGACGGATACCGCTGGCAGAAGCGCGGAGGTCGAGGCTGGGCATATCTGCGGGACGCAGGGCCGTCTTATCCGTTTTGGCAGTAGCTCCCTTCCCAACTTTTTTATCAGATGGCTTGGCCGCTGCATGCCCTGTTGTTGCCTTTTGCGGCAGGGGCAACCAGTCATCCAGATCGATCTGCCCGCTTTGCAGGGCCAGTGTCAGGCCCAGCGGACTGCCCAGGCGCAGACTGCAATCCGCCGTGGCCGGGGTATCGTCCATTTGGAGGCGCAACTGCCGCAGGTGCACATCCGTACCTGCCCATTCCAGCGCGCCGTTGATGGTCAGCCTGTCTTTGGCAGCGGGCTTAAGGCCAACGCCAGCAAGAGCCGCCAGCTTGCGAGGGGCGGCGTCCAGCGCGATCTTGCCGGTGAAGGCTGGGGGCTGCAAGGCACCCTGCCCTTCCAGCGTCAGGCTGCCCTGCGCCAGCGCAAGCCTGGCCGAAGCCAGACGCAGGGCCAGGTTTTGCAGGTCAATGGCCCCTTCGCAGGTCAGTTGCAGCGGCCCGGCCTGTGCGGGGATAAGGCCCGCCCGTGGCTCCAGTTGCAGGGCGACCTGCCGGAAGGTCAAATTGGGCATATAGTAGCGCAGCAGGGCAGATGCGGTCAGTTGCCCCGTGAGCAGGGGGGCCGTGTCTGCATCGCGCCAGTCTATGGCAAGGGAGCATTGCAGGGCAGCTTCTTCCCGACGGCGCAGATTTTCGACACTGAGGTCGATCTTGTCCAGGCTCAGGCGAGTGCCGTCCGCGTCCACAAAAAGCACCGCACCCTGGCTGATGGTAAGTTTTTTCAGCTCCACGGGCAGGGTGTCGTCAGGGGCCTTGCGTGGGGGCTGCGTCGCGCTGCTTTCAGGGGCTTCGGGAGGCGCAGAGCCAGCTGGGGAGACAGCTTCCAGGCTGTCGGCCATCTGTTTGGGCTGGTGTATTTCCAGCACAGGGCTGTCCAGACGGATCTCGTGGATGACGATCTGGCCGGACAGCAGGGGGCTGAGTTCCAGTTGCGCCATACCGCCTTTCAGGGAGACTGCCATGCCTGTCCCACTGTCTGGGCTGCCCCAGCTTGCCTTGCCAAAGGCCACGCCAGGTGGCAGCAGAGAGAGACTGGGGGCGTCCTCAAACAGCAGGGGTGTGCCTGTGGCCGAAGCCGTGGCTTCGGCGATTTTATCTACTACATAACGGGTGTCGATGCGGGTAAGGGCAAATGCCCCCAGCGCACCCACAAGTATGATGATGCCAATTATCCAGGCCAATGCGCGTTTCATGTATCCTCCAGCCTGATTTGCCTTCAGGATACAGGATGCTCCCTGCCCCTGCAAGCCTGGTTTCTCCGTCCCTGCCGGGTAAAATGCGGACAGATCGTATTTTTTGCTTGACTTCTTTTGGGCTATCCCGTAAACGATTTTTGTTCAAATGATCCCCGATAGCTCAATCGGCAGAGCGGGTGACTGTTAATCACTAGGTTGGCGGTTCAAGTCCGTCTCGGGGAGCCAGGAAAATCAAGGGGTTACGAGAAATCGTAATCCCTTTTTCTGTTTTGAGGGTGTATCTTTTACGGTTCTTAGGCTCAGGACTCGTTAATTGTCAAAGACAAAAAAGCTCTTATCATTGGTCAGGGAGGGTGCAATGAAAGGACTTTTTTCCGTTTGACAATTAATGAGTCCTGAACCTAGTCCCACCTCAATCCATCTACTATCTTGCACAGAGCGAAAATCTGTTACTCGAAATTTAGTTAATAGTATTTTTCAACTCCTTTACATTTATAGTTTGTGGAACCGGTTTGTTAATTACATGAACGAAGAGTTCAGCATGACCTGTTTAGAAGGAATAAATAGATATCACCTTATCCTGTACCACGCTCCTCTTCCCTTGCCGAGAATCTCAAGGAAGTTGTCTTCGACAAGCCTTCTGAGATGCGTTTTAGCTGTGTTTCGGCTAGCTCCAGTCAAAGCAAGAATCTCACCCATGGTCACTCTCCCGTGCTCGCGGGCAAATTCAAGTATCTGAAGCGAAAGAGCTGGTAGCTCGGCAAGCACGAGATGTTCCCGTTCGACCTTTTTCTTGAGACGCCACATCTGCTGCTGGAGTGCCCGCAGGAAGAATACCAGCCACGGCTGCCAGTTGGGGCTGTCAGTACGAATGGTCTGCTGCGTCTGGCGCAGGGCGAGATAGTATCCCTGCTTGCTATGTTCAATCACGCTTTCAAGCGAACTGTATGGCGTGTACGCGTAGCCGCAGCGAAGCAGAAGAAGCGCTGTCAGGATACGGGATAGGCGTCCATTGCCATCTTGGAATGGGTGGATAGCCAGAAACGCCACCGTAAAAATACCGATGACCAGAAGCGGATGAAGAGCCTTGGTCTCAAGCGTGGCATTCGTCCATTCGATAAGCTCAGTCATGAGGCGAGGAGTATCGAAGGGAGTAGCCGTCTCGAACACGATGCCGATTTGCTGGCCGCTTTCATCAAAAGCCGCCACACTATTCGAGCTGTGTTTATAACTGCCGCGATGCCGTTCGTCCTTATCGCTGTAGCGCAGAAGATCGCGGTGGAGCTGTCGGACGTGATTTTCAGTCAGCGGAATATACTCCCAGGATTGGAATATCTGCTCCATCGTGCCAGCGTAGCCCGCCACTTCCTGCTCATCTCGAGTGCTGAAGGATTTGATGGCGATATTGCTCAGAAGCTTTTCGACCTCGCGGTCGGAAAGACGACTTCCCTCAATACGCGTGGATGAGCCTACGCTTTCAATGGTGGCGACACGGCGAAGCGCGGAAAGTCGATCAGGAGCTAGAGAGCCAAGAGCTTTCCACGAACCCTTGAACTCATCGATCTCAGCGATGAGATTAAGAAGTTCTGGAGTAATGGTAAGAGAATTGGTATTGATCATATCCAAAACTACACCCATTTACACCCATTTAGCAAGCCAAAATTCCACCTGATTACACTCATTTTCTTTTGGGGGTCAGAACGTCCAACTACGTCCGCCAAAATATTTTCAGAATGTGGGTATTTTTGTGGGTATTTGGGATCTTTAAAACTAGAAATCCCTTGCAATACCAATATATTACCCGTTGAAATTTTATCCGTCTCGTGAAATCGTAATCCCTTTTTCTGTTTTAGATGCCTGAGTGTACTACTCCTGTACTACTTTTTTATGTGACAGCATCTCCACTGGCGGTACATCGTTATTGCCCCATCGGTTTCACGGGTGCTGCCCCATCCATATATAAGGATGAAGTGGAGAAGTTCCAAAACCTGTTGGAGCAGGCCCGGCAGGAAGACATTGATGCCCTGCGCAGGGAATTTGTCGATTTGGTGGACAACCTGACCGACAAACTGCGCGGCAGTGACGATGGCAAACCCAGAAAATTGCGTGAAGCCGCTGTGGAAAATCTCAAGGATTTTCTGGCCAGCTTCAGCAATCGCAACCTCTTTGATGATGCCCAACGTTCCGAGCTTGTTGACCGCTGTAAAAGCATCATCGCCAATACCAGCGTCAACACCATAGCCTAAGCCGGAAGAACCATTTATTTTACACTCTCGAATAAAACGACTTTTGATCAATTGTAACGCTGCCTACGCTTCGCGGGAAAAACGCGGTTTCCCAGCGGGGCTGGACAAGTCCCGCTTGCTTACGACGCGGGCGTCTGCTTTCCCAGCGAAGCTGGACAAGCGCGTCCGCAGCGCTACTGCCATTTTCCATGGCATTTCGCACTAGCCCTGATTTGACAGGAAAGTTTTTGGTTGCGATACTTTGCAGCTAGCACGCCAAGATGCTGGCAAAAATTGGCAAGGAGTCTCTCATGCCCTTTGCAAAACGGCTTTGCACAGTGCTGCTGCTGGTCACTTTGGCTACGGGGCTGTCATCGGCCCGCACGGTTTACGCCACAGCAGACCCGCCCCCGGCCAATGCGCCCGCCTCAACGCCGCTCAGCCCCGCAGAAGAAAAGGCCCGCAAGGACGCCAGAGAGCGAGAGGACTGGCTGCGGCACGCCCGTGACAGCGAGGTGGGCAAGGCGTCATGGTATGGTGGCAAGTTCCACAACCGCAAGACCGCCAGCGGCCTGCTCTACGATATGCACACCTTTACCGCCGCCCACAAAACCCTGCCGCTGGGCACGGTGGTGCGCGTGACTGATCAGACCAACGGCAAAAGCGTTATGGTGTGCGTGACCGACCGTGGCCCCTATGTGCGCGGGCGCATCATTGACCTTTCGTGGGCGGCCGCCCAGAAGCTGGATCTTGCCAGCCGTGGCGTCTGCAAGGTAGAGCTGGAGGTCGTCAGTGATGAAACAGGCAAGCCCCTGCAGGAAGGCTCTGCCTACTATGTCCGTTTTCAGTCCGGCAGAGATGTGGAGGAAGTCGGCCCCTTTTATGCCTTTGCCGATGCAGCCGCCATGCACGAGGCCCTCTTGCAGGCCCACCCCGATGCCGAGCTGATTTTGGGCGAAGTGCTGGAGTAGGCAGGCATATGCTCACTCCTGTTACCATGCAGCTTCGCGCTGCATTGACTGCCCTGTAGGTGTGGGTTTGGCATGGGCATGGGTTTTGTTCTGGGGCTGGTGTCCTCGGCCACGTTTGGTCTTATCCCGCTCTTCAGTCTGCCCTTACTGCATGCCGGTTTTTCTGCAGCAACCACCCTTTTTTACCGTTTTGCCATTGCTGCTCTCAGTTTGGGGATCATCCTTGCCCTGCGGCATGAGCGTTTTGCCCTGCGCGGCATAGATGTCTGCAAGCTGGCCGGGCTGAGTTCCATGTATATGCTGGCCGCCCTGCTGCTGTTCTGGGCTTTCAGCCATCTGCCCAGCGGCGTAGCCGCCACCCTTCAGTTTCTGTACCCGGTTATGGTCATGCTCATCATGGTGGGCTTTTTTGGCGAGCGTTTTGTCTGTACCACGTTTCTGGCTATCCTGCTGTCCATTGCCGGGGTGGGTATGCTCAGCAGTGGTGGCGGAGCAGAGGGAAAGGCTCTGAACTGGCTGGGGGTGGGCATGATGCTGCTTTCGGCTCTATGCAATGCCCTGTATATCGTGGGCTTGCAGATAGCGCGTATTCCCAATGCCAGCGGCTTGATGCTGACCTTTTATGTCATGCTGTGCAGTGCGCTGCTGTCTCTGGCCAATGCCCTTGGCAGCGGGAGTTTTCAACTTCTCACCCGACCACAGGACATAGGGATGGCCGTCCTCTTGGCCCTGATCACGGCTGTTATCTCCAACTGGACGCTGATCCTGGCCATCCAGCACATCGGCTCCACGCTGGCCTCGGTGCTGGGCGTACTGGAACCACTGACAGCCGTGCTGGTGGGGATCCTGGTGTTTGGCGAACCCTTCAGTCCGGCCCTGGCCGGTGGCGTCAGCCTCATCATAGCAGCGGTACTGCTGGTGATGCTGGGCAGACAGATCAGCACCCTGTGGACGCGGCTGCGGACAGGGCTTACTGCTTTTCGGACACCCAGTCGATGATGGGGGCCATACGTTTCAGGCCAAAACCGCCGCTCTCCAGTCGACAGGCCAGCTCCCGAAAATCCCCCTCCACAAGATAGATACGCCAGTCCCCGGCAGGCAGCAGTTTGGCCTCCAGGGCGTTATGCAGGGCGGTGCGGGCCTCTGCCGGTGTGCAGAACAGGGGGAAGTCATGGATGGCCGGATCCAGCACCACGGTGGCCCCACTGGCAATATCTATGATAAAATTGCCCGGCGCATAGACATAGGCCGTAGCACATTGGGGCATGGGGGTATCGGGAGGCGGCGCGGGGGTCTCCCGCGCACAGGCCACCACAGAAATCATCAGACAGACAGGCAGGAGCAGCCGCCCACACAGGGACAGCCACCCTCTGCCAAAGCAGGGCAGAGCGAAGCGCATGGGATGATCCTAGCCTCGCTGGTGGGCCATCTGCTGCAAACGCTGGATACGTTCTTCCAGCGGTGGGTGCGTGCTGAAAAGTTTGGCCATGCCGCCGTTGCCAAAAAGCGGTGCAACAATGAACATTTGCTCAGTGCTGGGATTGCCAGAGTGCATGGGGATGCGGCCACTGGCCACCCCCAGCTTGTGCAAGGCCCCGGCCAGGGCCAGAGGCTGCCCGCAAAGGGCCGCGCCGGTATCATCCGCCAAGTATTCCCGCGAACGGGAGATGGACATCTGGATCAGGCTGGCAGCAATGGGGGCCAGCAGGGCCATGACCAGCCCGGCAATGGGGTTGCCGCCCTCGCCGTCTTCCCGGTTGCCACCAAAGATGGCCGTAAATTGAAAGATATTGGCAAGGGTCACAATGGCCGAACCCATGACCCCGGCAATGGTCTGGATGAGGATGTCGCGGTTGACGATGTGCCCTATCTCGTGCGCCAGCACACCACGCAGCTCCTGCGGTGTGAGCAGGCGCATGATGCCTTCTGTCACGGCCACCACGCCGTGCTGCGGGTCACGCCCGGTGGCAAAGGCGTTGGGAGCTTCCTCCGGGATGACGCACACTCTGGGCTTGGGGATACCGGCATTGCGGGCCAGTTCTTCCACGGTCTGGTGCAGGTAGGGGGCCTCCTCCGGGGAGAGCTCCCGTGCGTGGTACATGGAAAGGACGATCTTGTCCGAATACCAGTAGGAACCAATGTTCATGACCAGGGCAAGCCCAAAGGCTATGATGATGCCGCTGCGACCACCCAGCATACCGCCCAGCAGGATAATGATGCCGGACAGCAGACCCAGCAGCAGGACTGTCTTGATTTGACTGCTCATCTTTCCACCTCTTGTTGGGATGTACGACAGTTGAGTATGATATAAGTTCCCGCAGGATACTGGCAAGTCCGAATATACCCTGCACCGAGCCTGGAAACATGCACTTTTTTGATATTTTTTGAATTTTTATATTATTATTTCAATAAGTTATCCAGATATGTCCATTGGATGGGGTGAATATCTCCGAGCTTGACCGGGCTTGTCTTTTTGGACGGCAACGGGTAGCCTTTGCAAAAAGCGGCTGCCCATACAGGACATACCATGACCAAACTCCCCCTGCTATTCCTGCTCCTGCTCCACCTCTGCCTGCTGCCTGCCTCGCTACAGGCCGAGGAGCTTTCCTGCAAATACTATTCCGTACGGCTACCCGCTGGCTGGCATGCGGTAACGCCCCCCACAGAAAATCAGGGCATGTACAATGCCGTTTTTGTCAAGGGTTCGGGCTATCCTTCGGTCAGTCTGCTGGCCGGGGAAACTGGCGGGGCAGATCTCAAGACCATTGCCGATATTTTTGCCGAACAGTACAAGGCCAGTAAGCCGACCAGCCTCAAAAACGGACGCTATTTTTTTAATTTTACGCTTGAGAACAAGCCCTGTCAGGCCTGGATAGCTGTTCAGGGGCACTCCTTCATGGTTACCACCCTTATTGGCAGCCCAAAAGAGGGGCTGCGCTTTGTTCGCAACAATGTCCACAGCACGGACTATCCTGACCTTCTACCCTGAATCTGCCCACATGCTTGCATGTTGCGCGGAGTATTGCAGTGACGGTTAACTCCAGGCCAATGTCCCAAGGTGGAGACCCCACTGTCAGCCGGCCTGGTGGCTTGGCGTGTGGCTCTGCTGCTGAATATCGCGTCAGCGAGGCCGAGGCAGGGCAAAAACTGCTGCAATTTCTGCAACGCCGTCTCCAGTTGCCACAAAGCCTCTTGCACCGCTGGCTGCGCACCGGACAGGTGCGCCTTAACGGTGGACGATGCAAGCCCTTTGCCCGTGTGGAAATTGGCGACTCGGTACGTCTGCCCCCCTTTGCCCTGAAGCTGGCAGCACAGGCCCGCGCCGAAGCCGCACCCCACAATGAACAAACCAGCCAGCCAAGCGGGGGCGCACTGCCGCCGCTGATGTGCGAGAAGGGGGGGATCCTGGCTTTTTGCAAGCCCGCCGGGTTGCCCGTCCACGGCGGCACCGGACACAGTACAAGCCTTGCAAGTCTGCTGGCCGCGCATTTTGCCCAGGCTGATTTTTGCCCCACGCCCGTCCATCGGCTGGACAAGGATACATCGGGGCTGCTGCTGGTAGCCGCCAGCTATGCCGCCCTGCGCGACGCACAGGAGAGCCTGAGGAACGGCCTGTGGCACAAGGAATATCTGGCCTGGGTACGGGGTCGCTGGCCGTGGCCGGAGGACAGGCTTTTGCAACATGTGCTGCACAAGGCCACCACACATGGCTTTGAAAAAATGCACGCCCTGCCACTACGCGGGTCAGCCCCCCTCCTTACGCCCCACTGCAAGGAGGCTCGCTGTCTGGTGCGCTGTCTGGCCACTAGACAGCAAGGCAGCCTGGTGCAGGTACGTCTGCTGACAGGCCGTACCCACCAGATACGCGTCCAACTGGCAGAGATGGGGCATCCCGTCCTTGGGGACAGTAAATATGGCGGGCATGGCAGACTCACCGGGCATCTCCCGTACCGCCAATCCCGTCAGGCAGATGCCAATACCCCGGTTTTGCTACTACACTCCATGCGGATTTGTCTGCCCGATGGACACTGCTTTACATCCCTGCCAGACTGGCCAAAGCCCTTCACCATTGACAGGTTACCTGCACCGTTGGAAGCTGCTGTAGGGATAAACGAGCCATAGCCCAGAGAGTATCCTTCCTACTGTATGACTGCCAGGTTATAATCTAAAAACTTGCGTGTAATTTCAATATGTTACAGAAAATCCCACAGACAAATTGCACGCCAACATATTCTGTCCAAAAAAATGCTTGTCAAAGCCAGTATAAAACTATATAAAACTTTTTGTGTTCAGGCCGAGGTAGCTCAGTTGGTAGAGCAGGGGA
>JAFQED010000023.1 GCA_017415765.1 Desulfovibrio sp.
CATTGACGGTGCGGGCCTTCTGACTATGGCCCAGCCCCTGCCGGGTGCCAGCCATGTCAGTGTCAGCGGCACACGCAACGGTGCGGCCTACAACGCCTATATGCCCCTGAGTGAATTTGCCAGCTTCAAGCTGCGGGATGAAGATATTGTGGAGTTCCACGCTGATACGCCGGGTGAGACCATCATGGTGGGGGCCACCGGGGCCATCAGCGGTGCCTCACGTTTTGCCGTGCGCAAGGGAGCGAGTCTGCGCGATTTACTCTATTATGTGGGGGTTGACCCGGCCATTGCAGCCACCAATGCCCTCTATCTGCGCCGCCGCAGCGTGGCCGAACAGCAGAAGAAGGCCATCCAGGATGCGCTTGTACGGCTGGAGCAGCGGGCCTTGACGGCCACTTCGCAGTCCGTGGACGAGGCCAATATCCGGGTGCGTGAGGCTGAACTGGTACAGGACTTTGTGAAACGCGCTGCGCAGATCGAGCCTGATGGCGTGGTGGTGGTCTCCCACAAGGGAGAACTGCGGGATGTGCTGTTGGAAGAAGGCGACATCGTCTATATCCCGCAACGCTCTGACGTGGTGCAGGTGGTGGGCGAGGTGGCCATCCCCAAGGCTGTGGTCTATGACGCCAAGCTCAAGCTCAGGGATTACGTTGCCGGGGCTGGCGGCTATACGGACAGGGCTGACCGCCGCCATGTGCTGGTCATGAAACCCAATGGGGAGATTGGCGAGGTTGCTTCCCTTGGCATCGCGCCGGGAGACCAGATCATGGTCATGCCGGAGTACGATTCCAAGGCCGTGCAGTCCATCAAGGACATCGTGCAGATCATCTACCAACTGGCTGTTTCTGCCGGTGTGGTGCTGATACCCTTCTGGAACTGATGATGCTTCGCTATCTGCGCTATCTGGAACGGCATGGGCGAGCCGCTGCTTGCCGCGCTGCTGACGCTATCCCTGACTGGTGGCGGCACTGTGTGCATCCACAGACAATGGGGGAGCAGACAGGAGGCTGGTACGCCCACTTCTCTACAGGTATGGAGAAGATACCTGATCTGGCAGCCTTTGCGGGCAAGCCTGTGCTGCGTCTGCCACTGTGGCCGGGCACGGAAAAACTCTGGCCCAGACTGGCTGCGGGCTGCTGTGGCGTGCTGACCTGGGGGCTGAAGGACAAAAAACAACGGGCTGCTCGTTTTTCTGCCCGTTTTGATCTGCCCCTGCTACGGCTGGAAGACGGTTTTTTGCGCTCCCTTGACCTGGGTGTCAATGGCGCAGCCCCGCTTTCAGTCGTGCGGGACGGGACAGGCATTTACTATGATGCAACACGTCCGTCAGATTTGGAAAACCTGCTCAACAGTACAGGCTGGGAAAGCCCGGAACTTCTGGATGAGGCCCGTGCAGCTATACAGGCCATAGTGGCGCACAAACTCAGCAAGTACAATCACGCACCGGAGATGCGTCCTTCGCTTCTGCCGGACACAGGCCGCAAGCGGGTGCTGGTGCTGGATCAGACGGCCAATGACTTGAGTGTCAGTCTGGGAATGGCTGATGCCGAAACCTTCAGGCACATGCTGCACGCCGCACTGGCAGAAAACCCCGGTGCTGATGTCTATGTCAAAACGCATCCTGATGTCCTGTCCGGGAAAAAAGAGGGATTTTATGATCCCATCGCTCTTCCGCAGAATGTACACCTGATAGCCGAAGACGTGGCCCCACTCAGTCTGCTGGAGCGGGCAGATGTGGTCTATGCCGTCAGCTCACAGATGGGTTTTGAGGCTCTCATGCTGGGCAAGGTGGTGCATTGCTTCGGGATGCCCTTCTATGCAGGCTGGGGACTGACACGGGACAGGCAGCGTCTGCCCCGGCGCAAGCAACGGCGTTCATTGGAAGAAGTCTTTGCTGCGGCATATCTCAAGTATCCCCGCTATGTGCATCCGGCCAGCGGGCAGGTCTGCGGTATCCAGGATATTATCTCCCTCCTGACGGAACAACGGCGCATCAATGAGCGCAATGCGGGCTACCACGCCTGTGTGGGTTTCAAACGCTGGAAACAGCCCCATGCCCAGGCTTTTCTGTATTCCACACGCGGCACGACAGAGTTTTTTGATGATGCCGGGCAAGCCGTTACTGCCGCCAAACAGCATAACGGGGATGTGGTTTCCTGGGCTTCACGTGAGCCGGAGGATACTGCAAAATTATGCGCTGTCCGGGACGTGCCGCTGCGGCATATGGAAGACGGCTTTCTGCGTTCGGTAGGGCTTGGTTCTGATTATTTTCGGCCCGGATCTCTGGTGCTGGACGATGCAGGCATGTACTACGATCCTTCCCGGCCCAGCACTCTGGAAACGCTCTTGCAGGAGTTGCCCACAGAGCATGAGCTGAGCACTGCCCGTCGTCTGCGGGACATTCTGATCCAACGCAACATCAGCAAGTACAATGTCACGGGTGTCTCAGACCTGCCTGTCATCCCGGCGGGCAAAACTGTGGTACTGGTTCCCGGTCAGGTGGAGGATGACGCCTCGGTACGTCTGGGCGGCTGTGGCATTACTACCAATCTTGCCCTGCTGCGTGCAGTGCGGACGCAGCGGCCCGATGCCTTCATCATCTACAAGGAACACCCGGACGTGGTCAAAGGCAACCGCCCTGGCCGTCTGGATACGGCCCGCGCCAACGTCCTGGCTGATGCCGTCATCTATACCGCGCCCATAGAACACGCCCTGTCCCTCTGCCATGAGGTGCATACCCTGACCTCTCTGACGGGCTTTGAGGCCCTGATACGCGGCATCCCGGTCTGGACATACGGCGGCCCCTTCTATGCCGGCTGGGGTCTGACCACAGACAGGGTGAGTTTTTCACGCCGTTGCCCCTTGCCATCAGTAGAACATCTCATGGTAGGCGCGCTTCTGCGTTATCCCGTCTATTACGACTGGAACAGCCGTCAGTTTCTGGACTGTCTGAGTTTTGTGCAATGCCTTGACGCGGCCCGCGCCGCCGAATCCCGCAAAGGTGTCTTATGAGTTCCTGCATCACTGCTCCCATTGCCATCATTGGTGTGGCCTGTCGTCTGCCCGGCGGGGTAAACAGCCTGGACAGCCTCTGGCCCATACTGGCCGAAGGCCGGGACGCTGTCAGCCAGATACCTGCTGACCGCTGGGATACGGCCCGCTTTTGGCATCCGCGCCGTACTATGCCCGGCCATACCGTCAGCGTCAGCGCGGGTGTGCTGGACGACATCTATGCCTTTGACCCGACCTTTTTCGGTATTTCCCGCAAGGAAGCCGAGGTCATGGATCCGCAGCAGCGTCTGCTGCTGGAACTGACATGGGAGGCTCTGGAAGACGCGCTTATCCCGCCTTCCAGTCTGGCCGGGTCAGATACGGCGGTCTTTGTAGGGGCAGCCTCACCCGATGCGGGGACGCGCTTTGCCGATGACATCTGTGCCACCTCGCCCTACAGCATGACAGGCACGAACCTGAGCATAGCGGCCAACCGTATCTCCTATATCTACAATTTCCATGGCCCCAGCCTGACCATAGACACGGCCTGTTCTTCATCCATGTACGCCCTGCATCAGGCTTGCCAGACTTTGGCCAACGGCGGTGCTGGTATGGCAGTGGCCGGGGGCGTCAATGTCCTGCTGGCACCCTTCCCCTTTGTGGGTTTTTCGCAAGCCCACATGCTTTCCCCAGACGGACGCTGCAAGGTCTTTGATGCTTCTGGCAACGGCTATGTGCGGGCCGAGGGTGGCGGGGTCTTGCTGCTCCAGCCGCTGGAAGCGGCCCTGGCTCAGGGAAGGCATATCCATGCGGTCATCAGGGGGATTGCCTGTAACAGCGATGGGCGTACTCAGGGCATAGCCCTCCCCAGTGCCGAAGCGCAGGAACATCTGCTGCGTGAAATATATGAATGTGCCGGGCGCAAGCCTGACGACCTTTCGTATCTGGAAGCTCACGGCACAGGCACGGCAGCGGGTGACCCGGTGGAAACCGCCGCCATTGGGCGTGCCTTGGGCCAGCGCAGAGGATCCCCCCTTGTTATCGGTTCGATCAAGTGCCATCTGGGCCATCTGGAAACGGCCTCGGCCATGGCGGGCATCATGAAGACCCTGCTGGTCTTGCGAGAAAAGCGTATCCCGCCGCAGATACATATCAAAAAGCTCAATCCAGCCATTGACCTCAAGGAGCTGAACCTGCGTGTGCCTCTGCGGATGACACGTCTGCCGCAGAATACAGGGACAGCCCTTGCCGGGGTCAATTCCTTTGGTTTTGGCGGGGCCAACGGGCATTTGCTGCTGGAAAGTGCGCCAGCAAGTCCACAACGTACCCGGAAGATCCATACCGTACCGCCGCTTTTTCTGACGGCTCGTAGTGAAGCCAGTTTGCGTGTCCTGGCCGGAAAGTATGCAGAACGGATCGAAAATGATCCGGCAGATCATTACCATCTGGCGGCAAATGCAGCCCTGAAGCGTGAAACCCTGCCGCATCGGCTGGTGGTGGAAGGGGACAGCCCGGCAGTACAGGCTGCCAACCTGAAAGCCTTTGCCGCTGCCACCGAAAATCCCTCGTGTAGTTATAGCGAAGCCGTGCGACCGGAA
This sequence comes from Desulfovibrio sp., assembly GCA_017415765.1. GTDB lineage: Bacteria > Desulfobacterota > Desulfovibrionia > Desulfovibrionales > Desulfovibrionaceae > Desulfovibrio. Next base: position 4,590 of record JAFQED010000023.1, read on the forward strand.
AAGCCGCTCTCGGCCTTTGTCTTTTCCGGTAATGGCGGCCAGTGGGCAGGTATGGGCAAGGCTCTGCTGGGCAATGCCGCCTTTGCAGCCCAGGCCCGCAAGGTGGCGGAACTGATGCAGCCTCTTTGCGGCGAGGATATGCTGGCAAAACTGCAGCATGTCACGCCAGAGGAGATGGAACGCACCGAAACAGCTCAGCAACTGCTCTTCATGGTGCAGGTGGGCTTGTGTGCCGCCCTGGAGGAGAAGGGCATCCGGGCTGACATGGCCTATGGCCACAGTGTGGGCGAAGTGGCGGCTGCCTGGTACTGCGGGGCCTTGTCCTTGAAAGAGGCTGTCACGGTCATCCATTACCGCAGTCTGCATCAGGGCAAGACCCACGGTCTGGGCAGGATGGCTGCTGCCAGCATCAGCCCGGAGGAAGCAAGGCAGCTCCTGGCCGATCATGAGGGCGTGGAGCTGGCAGGTATCAATGCCGCTGATGCCGTGACCCTGAGCGGCGATGAAACAAGTCTGCTGCGCCTGGGCGAAGCCCTGCAACAACGAAAGATCTTCTTCAGGATGCTGCCGCTGGCCTATGCCTTCCACAGCAGCCGCATGGACGGCGTAAAGGAAGGACTCTTGCACGACCTCAAGAGCATCCGGGGCCGTAAAGCGCAGCGTATTTTCATTTCTACTGTCTCTGGGGCACAGCATGAAGCTCCATGCCGGGCTGACTACTGGTGGCGCAATGTCCGCGAAGCTGTGGATTTCCACAAGGGGACGCAGACCGCCCTGGACTTGGGAGCGCGTTTCTTTCTGGAGATTGGCCCGCACAATATCCTCCTGCGTTATCTGCGCAGTGGTTTACGGGCGGCAGAAAGCCGTCTCGGCCCCCTGGAAGGCTGGGTCGGTGGTACGCTCAACCGTGATGGGGACTGTCTGCAGAACTTCCAGCAGTCCTGGCGGACAGCCTGGACGCACGGCTGGCCATTGGATACGGGTAAACATTTCCCCCATCCTGCACAGTATGTGCGTCTGCCGGGTTATGCCTGGCAAAAAGAGGACTGTCAGCCCGCACCCACGCCGGAATGTGCGGGACTTATCAGGAGTGCCGCCGAACATCCCCTGCTGGGCTGGCGCACACCCGGTGCGCAACAGTGGGAAAACACCCTGGACTTGCAGAGCAGCCCGTGGATAGCCGACCACAAGGTCGGGGAGAGCGTCTATTATCCTGCTGCGGCCTTTCTGGAAATGGCCCTGGCTGCCGCACAGCGGTCTCTTGGCAGTGACGGCCCGGTAGAGATGCTGCACACGGCCATCCTGCGGCCTGTCATCATGCAGGGAGAACAGGCGGTCAGACTGCGGACAGTGGTGGAAGCTGCTGACAACGAAGTGCGTATCCTGGCCCGGCCCCATATGCGGGACGAGGCCTGGACGCTGCACGCCAGAGGCCGCGCTGTCACTTCAGACACGCCCCGGCCCGCGCCCAATACCGCTGTCTTGCAGCCTGAGACCTTTGGCGAGGCCATGTCGCCGGAAGAACTCTACCGCCTGACTGAAAAGGCCAATATGAGCTATGGGCCGATCTTCCGGCCTGTCATTCAATGCTGGCGTAACGACGACAGCATATTGGCCCGTTTTGCCCCTGCTGAAAGCCAGCCCCAGCCGTGGGAACAAGATATGCTCATGGCACCGCCTCTGCTTGACGGCGGCTTGCAGCTGCTCTTCCCGCTCATTGCCGACTGGCTGGATATGTGTCCAGCCCCGCGTCTACCATACTGGTTTGAGCGTTGTACGCTTTTCCAGTCAGGTCGCCCGGTCTTTGCCCTGGCCCGACGGGAACGCGCCTCACGCCGCAATGTGGTCTGCAGTCTTGATCTGCTGGATGCCGAAGGGCAGATCCTGCTGCGGCTCAGCCGGGGCTATGCCCGCACTGTGGAACGTCTGGCTGCTTCTGTGCCTGATGTCTTTGCCACTCGCAGTCTGCCTGTCCCCCATCCGTCAGGTGGAATGCCGCAGGGCTTACCAGAACTGGAAACACTGGCGGCACGTCTTGATACGTTCTGCACCCACCTTTGTGAGCAGGAAGATCGGAAGCATCAGAGCGAGATCCAGCCCCTGCGGGAGATGGCCGTGCTGGCTTTGGCCCGCCATATGGGCGAGGAGCCAAACTGCCCCAGGGGACTGGCAGAATTTCTACGGCGTTGCCGCTATGGGCATGAGGCGGACTTTATCAACGACCTGCCGCCTTTTGCAGACATCTGGCGTACGCTTATGGCTGAAGCCCCGGCTGACAATGCTGTGAACCTGCTGCTGGCCAATGCCGCCGGAACACTGCTGGAAGGGGCAGCACCCACACCAGTGGACAGCCCGCTGCTGGAAGAATACCAGCGGCAGGAATACAGCCTCGGTCGCGAGCTGCTGTGTAAGGCCTTGCAGGAGCTGCTTGCCGCTGTCCCGCAGGGTGAAGCTCTGGATGTCATGGAAATGGGGGCAGGAGCCGGTATTTTCAGCCGTTCTGCTGTACCGTTGCTGGTCGGTCATAGCCATACCATTACGGACAGGGACGCCGGAACGCTGGCAAAACTGCGCCTGACCTGCAAGGGCGGCGTGCAAACGCACTTTATGCCATGGGATCCTGAACAGGATGAAGCTGCACCAACCAGGGCGCATATCCTGCTGGCTGCCCACAGTCTGCACAAGGCTGACAATGTCCCCCTGGCCCTGCGGCGTTGCCGCGAGGCCCTGCGCCCCGGCGGCTGGCTGCTGCTGGCAGAACGCGCGCCCAACAGGCTGGACAATCTGCTGCTGGGTCAGCATGAAGACTGGTGGCAGGAAGGGATCCCAGTGTTCCTGCCGCGTCAGATGACAGCCAAAAACTGGCAGGAAGCCGTTCTGGAGGCGGGCTTTACCGAAGTACAGATCTGCCGTCCTACTTCGGCAGAGGCTTCGGACTTTATCCTGCTGGCACGGACAGGCATAGAGCAGGAAAAGACCAGCGAAGGAACAGCTTCTGCCAAACTCTGGCTGCTCTGTGCGGATGCAGACCCCGCGCCGGAACTTGTGTCACTCTCGGCAGCCTTGACGCAAGCCGGGCACACTGTCCTGCATCTGCGCCCCGGTAATACCCTGAGCCTTCGCGGTTCTGTCTGGCAGTTGCAGCCGGACAAGGCCGGACACTGGCAAAAACTCTTTGAGAAACTGTCGGCTGACGGGCAGGAAGCCATCTGCGTACATGGTCTGGGTCTTCAGCAGCATCAGGACGGGCTTGACTGGCAGGATGCCCAAATGCAGTGTGCCTCCCTCAGTCAGTTGGCGCGGGGTTGGCATCAGGCAGGTCGGCCCGCTCTTGCCCTGCGTGTCCTTACGCGGCAAGCCCTGGCTCTGCCTGAAGGAATAGAAGGACTCCTGCACCCCGTGCGATCCTCCGTTATCGGTATGGCCCGTGTACTGATGAACGAGATGCCCGCCCTGGACTGCCGCTGCATCGACCTGCATGAGGCACAGAACGAAGTCCTGTGCCGAGAAGTCTTGCAGCCCACGGACGAGCGGGAAGTCATCCTGCACGGTTCACACCGCTTTGTCCTGCGCTCCGAAGCTGTGGAGCAAACTGCTTCGACAGGACACGGCGATGCCCTGCGCTTGGAATGCCGCAATCCTGGCCGCCTGGAGAGCCTGAGCTGGCTGCCACTGCCCAAACCCCAGCCCGGGCCGGGCATGGTGCTGGTCAGGGTCAAGGCTGTGGGCCTGAACTTCCGGGATGTGATGTGGGCCATGAACCTTCTGCCCGAAGAAGCTCTGGAAAACGGTTTTTCCGGCCCCGGCCTGGGTATCGAATGTGCGGGCGTGGTGGAAAGCGTTGGGGAAAATGTGTCCGGCGTCCAGCCCGGACAGCGTGTGCTGTGTTTTGGCCCGCACTGTTTCTCCAGCCATGTGCTGACCACGGCAGAGGCCATAGCTCCCATGCCAGATGACTGGAGCTTTGCCGCTGCAGCGGGCGTTCCCGTGACCTTCTTCACGGCCTGGTATGCCTTGCGTCATCTGGCTGACCTCCAGCCCGGCGAAAGTCTGCTCATCCACGGAGCTGCCGGGGGCGTGGGCCTTGCTGCCTTGCAGATAGCCAGCCAGATGGGACTGCACGTCTATGCCACGGCGGGTACAGAAGACAAACGCCGTTTGCTGCGTCTGTTGGGGGTTGCACATATCTATGACTCCCGCTCCCTGGCCTTCCATGACCAGATACTGGCAGATACCGATGGGCAGGGCGTGGATGCCGTGCTCAACTCTCTGGCCGGGGAAGGCATGGATCAGAGTCTGCGTCTGCTCAAGCCCTTTGGCCGTTTTCTGGAACTGGGCAAAAGGGACTTTTATGCAGACTCGCCCCTGCGTCTGCGCCCCTTCCGCAACAACATCAGTTATTTCGGCATAGACGTGGATCAGCTCATGCAGGCCCGTCCTGCTCTGGGACAAAAGCTCTTCGGCGAGATGATGGAGCATTTCCGTGCCGGAGACTGGCGGCCTCTGCCCTTTACCCTCTATCCGGCAGCAGATGTGGAAACCGCCTTCCGGGCCATGCAGCAGTCCCGCCATGTGGGCAAGATCGTGGTGGAAGCCCCGGAAGTTACTGGAAACCAGCTTACGGCACTGCCCCAGGACGCCATGCCCGTTCGTGCTGATGGAACCTATATCATCAGCGGCGGGCTGGGGGGCTTTGGTCTGGCTACGGCCCGGCGTCTGGCTCAACGCGGGGCCGGGGCACTTGTCCTGCTCAGTCGCCGGGGAGCAACGCCGGATACGGTGTCGGCCTTGCGGGAGTTGCGTTATCTGGGCTTGCCAGAGGGCAGGGAGCGTCTGGTACTGGCCCTTGCACAGGATGTGACAGATGCTGAAGGACTTGCCGCTGCGCTGGATACGGCCCTTGAGGGGATCCCCCCCTTGCGTGGCATCATCCATGCCGCTGCCGTGCTGGAGGACGTTACCCTGACCGGGCTGACGCTACAGGCATTGGAGCGTGTCCTGCGGCCCAAGCTGGCTGGGGCATTGGCCCTGCACCAGTACAGTCTGGACAAGAAGCTGGACTTCTTCATCATGTATTCCTCGGCTACCACTCTATTGGGCAACCCCGGACAGGCCAACTATGTGGCTGCCAATATGGCTCTGGAAAGTCTCGCCGCCCTGCGGCGATCTTTGGGGCTGCCTGGCCTCGCCGTTGGCTGGGGGGCTATTGGTGATGCCGGGATGCTCACCCGTGACGCTGCTGCGCTGGGATCCCTGCAACGGGTCAGTGGCATCACGCCGCTTCCTGCGGCAACAGCTCTCACTTCGCTGGAAAAATTGTCTGCCGACAGCGGCCCGGCACCAGCCGTGCTGACAGCGGACTGGAAGCGTCTGTCACGTCTGCCCCTGGGGCAAAGCCCACGCATGGCCCCGCTGCTCCCCGAAGGCGAAGCTCAGGAGAGCGACAGCACCTCTTAGCGTGAGAGTATCCAGGGCAAGAGCGATGCCGAGGCCCTGACCTGTATCACCGAAGCTGTCACCGCTGCTGTGGCCCGTATTTTACGGGTATCGGCCTCCTCCCTGCGCCCGACCACGCCTTTGGCCGAGTTGGGCATGGATTCGCTCATGGCTGTGGAACTGGGACTGGCACTGGAAGAAATGCTGGACGGCCAAAGCCTCTCCGGCGGGCTTTCCGCCGGGGTCAGTATCCACGATCTGGCCAACAGGCTCTATGCCATCCTGCGCGGCGAGGAGAGCGGACAGGACGATCAGCTGCGCCGTACCCTGGAAGCCAGTCACGGCATCGCGGTGCGGGATGATCTGGCACAGGCTGTTCTGGATGCGGAAGCCTCACAGGCAGGGCAGAAGGCATGAGCACGGGCAAGAAACTCTTCGGCATATCTGCCGCAGACAAGGCACGTCTCCTGACGGCCATGCGCCGGAACAGTGGGGCGAGAGCACCGGAAGCGGAAGAAGGACGTGTGGCTCGCAATCCCATTGCTCCCGAATGGCTGCGCTTTGACAGTCTGCCCGGTTATACCGAGATCCGGGTACAACAGGCCGTGGCCAGACAGGCCGGTCTGGAAGACCTATTCTACGTCTGCCATGAGGGGCTTGGCACTGCCCGCACCCGTATTGACGGCAGGGAATATCTGAATTTCTCCTGCTACGATTATCTTGGCCTGAACGGTGATGCCCGTGTGCTGGAGGCTGCCAGCAAGGCTGCGCAACGCTATGGCATGTCTGCTTCGGCCAGTCGCCTGACTGCCGGAGAACGTCCCCCACACCGTGAGCTGGAACAGGCCATTGCCGGGCTGTACGGCGTGGAAGACTGCATCTGCTTTGTCAGCGGCCATGCCACCAATGTCTCCACCCTGGGCAAGCTCGTCGGGCCGCATGATGTCATCTTCCATGACGCCCTTTGCCATAACTCCCTGCTGCTGGGGGCCACGCTCTCCGGGGCGACCCGCATTGCCTACCCCAACAACGATATGGATGCGCTTGCCCGTCTGCTGGAAAGCCGTCGCTACAGCCATCAGCGGGCTGTTATCGTCAGCGAGGGCCTTTTCGGCATGGACGGCTGTCTCTGTGATTTACCGAGTCTTGTGGAACTCAAGCGCGAGCACGGCTGTCTGCTGATGATAGACGAAGCGCACTCCCTGGGGGTGCTGGGCAGGACAGGCCGTGGCGTGCATGAGCATTTTGCCCTGCCAGCCGCTGACGTGGACATCTGGATGGGTACTCTCAGCAAGAGCTTTTGCGGCTGCGGTGGCTATATCGCCGGAAGTGCTGCTCTGGTGGAGTTTTTGAAATATCAGGCTCCGGGCTTTGTCTATAGTGTGGGTATGCCCCCGTCTGTGGCCGCAGCCTCAGCCGAGGCAGCCCGTATCATGCTGGCAGAGCCGCAACGTCTTGAAAAGCTGCACGGCAACTGCAAGCTGCTGCTGGAACTGGCCCGTGATGCGGGTCTTGATACGGGCAAGGCAGGGGGCTTTGCCGTCATCCCGGTCATGGTGGGGGATTCGCTCACGGCAGCCATCTTGTCACAGGAGTTGCGGCATCGCGGCGTATTGGCTCTGCCCATCATCTATCCCGGCGTGGAAGAAGGCAAGGCCCGGCTGCGTTTCTTTGTTTCGGCCATGCACAGCGAGGACGATTTGCGTACAGCCGTTACCATGACCAGCGAAGCCCTGCCCGTGGCGCGGGAAAAGGCAGCGAGTTATGCGCGATAAAAGCCAGCGCAGCTTCCTTTTTTTGCAGGGGCCGCTGAGTTTCTTTTTTCGGGAGCTGGGCCAGGCATTACAACAGGCTGGCTGTCAGGTACACCGCGTCAACTTCTGCGGTGGGGACGTTGTGTACTGGCCCTGGGGCAATACCCATCACTGGCGCGGGCATGTCTATGAATGGCCGCAGTGGATAGCTGCCCTCATGGAGGAGTGCAAGACCACGGATATTGTCCTGATGGGTGACTGGCGGCCCCTGCACCGCGAGGCCATCTGGCTGGCACGGCTGCGTCAGGCCCGTATCTGGGTCTATGAGGAGGGGTATCTGCGCCCCAATTACCTGACATTGGAAGAGGGCGGTGTCAATGCTGCTTCATCCCTGCCGCGTACGCCAGAAGCGGTACGCGAGCGGGCGCAGCAACTGGTGGACATGGAGCCGTTTATGCCGTCATCGGCATCCAACCCCATGCTGGGGCGCGTCCTCAAGACTGCCTGGAACCATGTGGGCAATGTGGCCCTCTGGCCGCTGTTCCACCGTTACAGGACACACCGCCCCTATTGCATCGGGCGTGAGCTGACAGGCTGGCTGCCACGCTATTTTTCCCGCAAGCGACGGCACGCACACGGGCTTCAAGTCACGCGCCAGTTACTGCGCAGTCGCGTCCCCTTTTACTTCATGCCCCTGCAACTGGATGCAGACTCGCAGATACGCCGCCATTCGCCCTTTACCGGTATCCTGGAGTGCATGGCTCAGGTCATCACCGATTTTGCCAGACATGCCCCCCAGGATACCTGTCTGGTCTTCAAAAACCATCCTCTGGACAACGGACTGCTCAACTACCGCCGCTATATGCGCTCTCTGGCACGGGCCACAGGCTGTTCTGACCGTCTACGCTTTGTGGAGGAGGTGGATGCCCGTATTCTCTGCGAACGGGCGCGGGCCGTGGTGCTCTGCAACAGTACCCTGGGATTGAGTGCCCTCAGGATGGGCAAGCCTGTCTACTGTCTGGGAGCCAGTATCTATGCCATGCCCGGTCTGGCCGTGGATGCCGGGCAAATGTCGCTGGAGGAGTTTTGGCATAAGCCAGCACTGCCAGACAGTGACCTGTTGCAGGATTTCCTGAAGGTACTCAAGCACGATGCCCTGGTGCCGGGTAATTTCTACTCTCCACAGGGGATTCGGGATGCCATCAGGGCCTCACTGGTACGCATGGGAGTGCAAGGAGGGCGGGCATGAGCGATGGACTCGGCTTCCGACCAGCCACAGCCGGAGATGCCGCTGCTCTGGCTGCGCGTATCCATGAAGTGTCTGCCGGGGTGACGGAGCTGTTACTTCGGGGGCTTCTGCCCGGTATCAGCGTATGTGACGTCCTTACCATGGTTTTGCGCGATGCCAGCTCTCACTACAGTCACAAGAACTGTGTTCTGGCGGAATATCAGGGCCGTATGGTCGGTCTGCTCTTTGCCTATGCCGCTGAGGAACAGGCTATCCCGCCGCTCATGGAACGGATGCTTTCCTCAAAACGGCTCGAACCTGTACGGGAACTGCTCACGCTCTGCCATCCCGGCAGCCTCTACATCAACACGCTTTGGGTGGATGAGGGGCTACGCGGTATGGGGGTGGCCGATGCTCTCATGGACTATGCCCGACTCTGGGCCGCAGACGCCGGGTATGGTTCCATCAGCCTCTTTGCCTGGCGCGACAATGCGCGGGCTGTGTCTTTCTACCGCAAGCAGGGTTTTATCCCTGTGCGGGAGATTGCAGCGCAGGGATCTTTGCGAGAACAGCATGACAGTGGAGACCTCTATGTTTTAGAGCTGGGGGGCAATCATGACTGAGAGTCTGCTCTGCGGGGTATTTCTTCTCGTCTTTGCCGTGTTCCTGCATCGAAAGAGTGCGGGGCTGAACTTGACAGGACGCCCCTGTTTTGCAGACTTGGCCGCTTGCGCTGTGGCAGTCTGGCTCTATGCTCTGCTGCTCTGCCTCAGCGCACGCCCGTATTTTGCCCTGACGCTCTCCATTCTTTTGCTTGTTGGCCTTTACTGCGTTAATGTGGCCAAAATCAAATCCCTGCGCGGTGAGCCGCTGGTCTTTGCCGATGTGGCTCTGGCCTGGCAGGCTGTCCGTTTCCCGGAACTCTAGAGCATTTTTCTATTGAAAATATCCACAACTTTTGAACCAACAATTTGCATTTGATGCTGTCACCGTTTTCAACGCACCCTTA
>JAFQED010000024.1 GCA_017415765.1 Desulfovibrio sp.
CGGGCAACCAGCTCCTTGCCGCTGCCGGACTCTCCCTGGATGAAAACAGGCGCATCGCTCATGGCAGCCTGCTGTACGGCGTGGAACAAAGCCTCCATACAGGGGGTCTGCCCCATCATGCCGGGCAGTCCCTCATGGCCGAGTACCTGTGTTATCCGGGAGATGTAGGCATCACGCTCTATGATCTCACTGATGTCCGTGATGCTTTCCACAGAAAAAATGTGTTCCCCCTGACCTGCGCTTGCATGAGACGCCGTTACAAGACGGGCGTTCTTGAGTACGGGGATAGGCGTGCCATTCTTGTGCCGCAAATGGCAACGTCGGCGCATGACCAGCTTTTGCTCAAACAGTGCGCACCAGTGTTCGGCATCATCCAGCCGCACAGCCGCGCAGGTATCGCAGCCAAGGACGGAGCAGGGACGCCCAAGCAACTCATGCCGTTCATAGCCCATCAGGCGGCACAGAGAGCTATTGACCTCGCAGATATGTCCGGCCGTATCCACCATGAACAGCCCATCGCTCAAAATATCCATAAGCTGGCTGATGAAGCTGGTATCCGCTTGTGGCAAGCCTGAAACCGACTGCATACCGTGTCTCCCTGCGCTGGTCTGGCGGCGGCCCTGTTCACCGCTGGCGCAGGGCCGTGGCAATGATGGCGGCGTCCTCCTCCGGTCGGGCCGCGAGGCCCAGCTCCCTGTTGCCGCCAGAGCAGACAAAGCCGTCAGCCCCCAGCTCCAACTGGCCGCAGGAGATCACCAGCCCGTAGGGGAGTTGTTCACGCATATCCCCGTGATCCACCCGGCGTGGAAAGATGAAGGGCACAGGCTGGCCGGTAAAGTCTTCCATGATCAGGTAGTTCACGCTCCCCTCCTCCGGCTGATCTGGCTTACCGCTGCTTGCGACGGTTTTGCAGGTACTGGCGCACAGCGCGGTTGTGGTCTTTGAGATTGGTAGAAAACTTGTGCTCCCCGCCGTCGGTGATGGCCACAAAATACAGGTAATCGTGTTGTTCCGGCTGGATGGCCGCTGCCAGCGAGGCCGTGCCGAAGGAGCAGATCGGCCCCGGAGGCAAGCCCCCGTGCCGATAGGTATTGTAGGGATTGGCCGCATCTTCCAGATGCTTGCGCCGCAGGTTGCCGTCAAAGGCAGGGCCAAGGCCGTAAATGACTGTGGGGTCGGCCTGTAGCAGCATGTTCCGTTCCAGCCTGTTGTGATAGACGCCGGAAACACGAGGGCGTTCTGCCGTGACGGCGGTTTCCTTTTCGATGATGGAAGCCAGCGTCAGCCAGCGTTGCAGACTGGCCCTCCCCGGTTTTTTGCCCTGCGGCCAGAGCGGCTGGGCCTTGCGCCAAAAGTTATCGATCATCCGTCCGGCCACGGCGCGGGTTTGGGCCTTGAGTTCTGCCGCGTCCGGGGCATCGGCCTTTTTGAGCAGATAGGTGTCGGGCATCAGAAAACCCTCGGCCGAGGCAAAGGGGATGCCGTAATGACGCAAAAAGGCCGGGTCGCGGATGAGGGCGGCAAAATCCTCAAAGTTGACCAGCCCGGCGGCTTCCAGCAGTCGGCCCGTCTGCCACCAGGTCAGCCCCTCCGGTACAGTGATTCGAAACAGCACGGGCCTGCCGTTGACCAGCACGTCCAGAACGCGCTCCGGCCCCCAGCCCGTATGCAGGGCAAAACGTCCGGCCTGCAAGCGGCTTTCCCAGCCCTTGTAACGGGCCAGCAGACGAAATTTGTCCGCGTCTGTCACGATACCCTGTTGGGCAAGGGATGCTGCCACCTGCCCCAGACTTGCCCCAGGCCGGACATCAAAAAGCACTTCCTGCCCCGGCTGCTGGGGGGACGTGTCCAGAAAGGTGCGGGCCTCATACCACAGCCAGCCACAGGCCAGCAGGGCCAGCAGGAGCAGCAGCCCCAGCAGACGCATGAACAGCCTCACAGGGCTTGCCCCTGCCGGGCCTCTGCCCCAAGCGCAAGAAAGGACGCAAGGATACGCACGGCTGCCTGCTGATCCAGCACGGCGCGGCGTTTGCCCCGCGCCAGCCCGGCTTCCCGCAGATCTGCCCAGGCTTCTTCAGAGGAGAGCAGTTCCGGCATATAGTAGAAGGGCAGGGCCACCCGCCGTTGCAGACGGGCCGTCACATTGCGGACTTGCCGGGTGGTCAGGCTGTCGCTGCCGTCCTCCAGCAGGGGCAGCCCCATGACCACGGCCCCGGCCTGCGCGGCGTGGATCTGTTCTGCCAGCGCGGCCAGAAAGGCCTTGCGGTCGGGGTGGTCTGCCAGTCGCAACGTCAGCAGCGGAAAGGCCAGCCGCCCCTCCGGGTCGGAAACGGCCAGTCCGGCGCGGGCCAGCCCGTAATCGACAGCCACATACTTCAAGGCTTTATCATCCCGTCCAGTATGCCTGTCCTACAGGCCCATTTTGGCCCGTACATCCTGCATGGTCTGGCAGGCAAAGGCGCGGGCGCGTTCATTACCAGCCTCAAGGATCTGCTGCACGGCATCGGGCTTGGCGGCAAAGGCGGCCCGGCGTTCCTGCAGGGGGGTGAGGAAGGCTTCCAGATTCTTGAGGAAGAGCTTTTTGCAGTCCACGCAGCCAAGCTGCGCCCCGGTGCAGCCCTGACGGATCTCGGCCTGTTCTGCCTCGCTGGCAAGCAGCTCATGGTAGGGGAAGAGATTGCAGACATCGGGATCACCGGGGTCGGACTTGCGCAGACGGGCCTGGTCGGTAAACATGCCGCGCACCTTCTGACTGATGTCGGTCATGGCGTCCGACAGGAAAATGCCGTTGTTGTAACTTTTGGACATCTTGCGCCCGTCAAGACCGGGACACTTGGCAGCCGGGGTCAGCATGGCCTGCGGTTCGGGGAAGAGTTCTCCGTAAAAGTGGTTGAAGCGGCGGGCTATCTCGCGGGTCAGCTCCAGGTGGGGGAGCTGGTCTTCTCCCACAGGCACACCGTGCGGCCGGTACATGAGGATATCCGCTGCCATCAGGACAGGATAGCAGAGGAAACCCGCATTGCCCAGATCCTTGTTGCTGATCTGCTGCTGCTGCTCCTTGTAGGTGGGGTTGCGCTCCAGCCAGGAAACAGGCGTTATCATGGAGAGCAGGAGCGACAGTTCGGCATGTTCCTTGACATTGGACTGGCGGAAAATGACGCATTTTTCAGGGTCAAGCCCGGCAGCCACCCAGTCCAGCACCATCTCGTGGATATTCTCACGCACACGGGAGGGGTCAGCGTAATCGCTGGTCAGGGCGTGCCAGTCTGCTACAAAGAAGTAGGCTTCCTCGCTGTGCTGCAATCCTACCCAATTTTTCAGGACGCCGAAATAATGCCCCAGATGCAGCGGCCCGGTAGGGCGCATACCCGAAACCGTGCGGAGTTCCTTGCTCATGCCAATATCCTTGCTGAAAGGTTGCCGACAAACGTCAGATAAGGCCCAGAAGCGATAACAGCCCCCGTGCGCTGCCCCGCACCAGCGGGAAGAGCACCTGCCCCAGCAAACCGGTAAAGAGCAGCACAAGCAGGATGATAAAGCCGTATCGCTCTACCTGCATGTACCGCCATGCCAGATTACCGGGAAGAAAATAGGCCAGAACCTTGCTGCCGTCCAGCGGGGGGATGGGCAGGAGGTTGAGCCAGCCCAGACCAAGGTTGATGACGATGCCCACTTGCAGGCTTTCTACTGTAAAAAGCCAGATGCTGTGCTGCGCCCAGCCATTGGGGGGCAGCAGGGTCAGTACGGCCAGAAGCGCAAGACCGCAAAGGACAGCCAGGGCAAAGTTGGTCAGCGGCCCGGCCAGGGCCACCAGCATCATGCCCTTGGCAGGATCACGGAAGTGGCGCGGATCAACGGGGACAGGCTTGGCCCAGCCAAAGACAAAGGAGCCGGAAAGACTGGTAAGGGCAAAAACCAGCAGGCCCATGGGGTCGATGTGTGGCAAGGGGTTGAGGGTCAGGCGGCCCATGAAGCGGGCCGTGGGGTCGCCCATGCGTGCTGCGGCCCAGCCGTGGGCAACTTCGTGCAGGATGATGCCCAGCATGGCGGGCACAAGGGCGATGGAAAGGGTACGGATGGCTTGTGCTGTATCCAGATCAAACATGGTTTGCGCGTATCATGTTCGGGGCCTGATGTCGATAGCGCGATCCTGCATTTCCAATGTAGGATCGTTTTAGCGAGAACCCCGCGCTGTGGCGCGGGGTTCTTGTATCTGGCTGGCCACTTGCAGCGGCCAGCCAAGGGTTCGGATATTGTTGTGTCCTAGAAGGCAGTGGGGTTGGCACTGATCAGGATCCAGCCGATGATGCCGGTGATCACGCCATAGACGACGAAGGGCATGAAGGTCTTCTTGAGCACTTCGCCTTCGCGGCCGGAGAGGCCCACCACGGCGCAGGCGGCCACGATATTGTGGACGCAGATCATGTTACCCATGGCACCGCCAACGCCCTGCAGGGCCACGATGATCTGGCGGGGCAGACCAAGGCTGGTAGCCATGTTCCACTGGAATTCGCCAAACATCAGGTCAGACACGGTGTTGGAACCGGTGATGAAGGCACCGAGGCCACCCACAAAGTTGGCCAGCAGAGGCCAGACGCCGCCAGCGGCTTCACCCACGGCGGTGGCCAGGGCCAGCGGCATGGAGGGCGCGCCCACAGGGTTGGTGCCGGAGCCACGGAAGATGGACACCAGGGCCACAGCAAAGATCAGGGCGATGGTGGGGTTCTTCATGGCCTTGATGCTCTTGGTCCAGGCGGTCTTGGTAGCTTCGCCGGGCATCTTGTGCAGGACGATGGTAGCCAAGGCCACCACGATGAAGAAGGTGCCGGGCAGGTAGAGGTAATCAATGCTGGCAGAAACGCCCTGGAAGCCCAGGATGTTGGTGAAGGACAGCTTGAAGGAGGTGAACCAGGCCTTCAGGCTGGGGACAGCGCGGGAGATGACCAGCAGGACGCAGATGAGCACATAGGGCAACCAGGCCTGGAACTGGCTCATGTGAGCCTGGAACTCGGTCTTGGTGCTGGTGGGGGCAGTGCCGGTCCAGCTGGGATCCCACTGGCTCTGCGGGGGGAAGTCCCACTTGTCTTCAGGCACGCAGAAGCCCTTCTGCGTAGCCCAGACCACGATGCCAAGACCGATCAGGCCGCCGAGCATGGCCGGGAATTCGGGGCCGAGCAGCCAGGCGCAGAGCAGATAGGGCACAAGGAAGGTAACGCCGCAGAAGACGCAGTACTTCCAGGCGCGGAAGCCGGTGCTCCACTTCTTGTCTGCGCCGAAGTAGCGGGTCATGAAGCCCAGCATGAAGATGGTGAGCAGGATGGCCATGGGGCCGTGCATGACGGTGACCCATTCGCCAATGACCTTGCAGAAGGCGTCGTAGGAGGCAAAGCCACCGGTGGCAGCGGTTTCCGCCACAGGGCCTTTCAGGAAGCTGAAGCCCACGATGATGGGCGTGCCCACAGCACCAAAGGTAACGGGCACAGAGTTGAACACCAGGCAGATGACCGCAGCGGCCATGGCCGGGAAGCCCAGGCCCAGCAGCAGCGGCGCAGCCAGAGCAGCCGGCGTACCAAAGCCCGCAGCACCTTCGATGAAGGCGGCGAACATGAAGCCGATGATGATGGCCTGCACGCGGCGGTCGCGGCTGACGTTCTGCATGCCGTACTGGATGGTTTCCATCCCGCCACTTGCTTCAAGGGTGTAGAGGATGAGGATGGCACCGAAGACGATGATCAGCACGCCAATGGCAACCACCACGCCCTGCAGGGAGAGGGCGGCCAGATATTTGGCCTCCAGGCCCCAGCCGACGACGCCGCAGATGACGCAGGCCAGCCAGGCCAGGGGCATGGCGCGGGTTGCGGGCCAGCGCAGCCCCACCATCAGAACGAGGGCCACAACAATGGGGATGATGGCAAGCAGTGCCAACATTCCTACAGACATAGAAGCCTCCTGTAAGGTTTTGAGAGGACGTTTCCAGCAATACGGGATGCCCATACATCCCCCACTGTCTCCCAAAAACGTCCCCGTCTGACTAAAGCATCTTCCGCTCTCCCAGCGAAGCTGGACAAGCGCGTCCACCAGAGCGTCTGCCATTTTCAATGGCATTTCGCTCTCAAGCAAGGCGAGGCAGTGTGCAGTACACCGCCCCGCCGGGGGAACTAGGGTTTGAGGTTGTCGGCCAGCAGTTCGGACAGATGCTGCACCTTGATGTCCAGACCCTGCTTTTCCGCACCGCCGCGCAGCTGCATCACGCAGCCGGGGCAGTCCATGACCAGGCGGGTCGCGCCGGTGGCACGGATGTGGTTGAGCTTGTTCTCAAGCATCCGGGCGGAGATTTCCGGGAACTTGGCAGAGTACGAACCGCCAAAGCCGCAGCAGACTTCCTCTTCCTCGCAGGGCACGTATTCCGCCGCGCTGGCGATGAGGGCACGCGGGGCTTCCTTCACATCCAGCGCACGGCAGAGGTGGCAGGAGGCGTGGTAGGTGACCTTTTCGCTGGAGGGGAAGAAGTCTTCCTTCTTCAGGCCCAACTTGTCGTGCATGAAGGAGCTGAAGTCGGTGATCTTGTCGGCAAAGAGCTTGGCCTGCGGCAGGATGGCCGGTTCGCCGTCGAGGATCTTGATCATGGTGTGCTTCAGGTGCGAGGCGCAGCTGGCGCACAGGGTGATGATGGCATCATAGCGTCCCACGGGGAAGGCCTGCACGTTTTGCTTGGCCACGTCAATGGCCGTCTTGCGCTGACCCATCATTTCAAGGGGCAGACCGCAGCAGGTCTGATCCATGGGGAACTCCACGGCCACGTTCCTGGCCGCGAGGATCTTCACGCAGGCTTCCAGCTGTTCGGGATAGATGAAGTCCTGAGCGCAGCCGGAGAAGATGGCTACCCGCATGGTGGGATTGCTGACCTTCGGCTCGATCTCGGCCCAGCGGTCGCGGAAGCTCTTGCTGGCAAGGGCTGGCAGAGCCTTGAAGCCGTGCTTGCCCAGGAAGATATTGGGCAGATGACGCTGGAACTGCGTGCCGCCGGTGAAGGGCTTTTGCGCGTACTTGGCAAACTTGAGCAGGCTGTGGAACATCTTGCGGTTCTTCATCACGGAGCCGAGCAGCGCGGCATAGCCATCGCCCTGTTCTTCAGCCACGCGGGCGCGGATCTCACGGATGAGGCGCGGCAGGTCGATGCCACCGGCGCAGACATTGGCACAGGCTTCGCAGCCCACGCAGTTCTGGCAGAGTACGGCGGCCTTGTCCTTGCCGTGGAAGAAGTAGGTCAGGATAAGACCAATGGCACCGATGTAGATGTAGCCCATCTTGTGCCCGCCCACCAGGCGGAAGACCGGGCAGACGTTGGCGCAGGCACCGCAGCGCACGCAGCGGAAGATCTGCGAGAAGAGCGGATCCTTGGCGATCTCGGTACGACCGTTGTCAAGGAAGATGACGTGCATGATCTTTTTGCCGCTGGGCGAGGAGGCACAGGCCCCGGCCCCGGCGATCCAGGAGACGTAGGAGGTCAGCCGCTGGGCCGTGGCATTGCGCGGCAGCACCTGCAGGGCGGTGAGGGCATCCTCGATGCTGGGCACAAGTTTGTCCAGACCGGCAATGGCCACATGCACACGCGGCAGTGTGGTGACCATGCGGGCGTTACCTTCGTTGGTAACAGTGGTCACGAGACCGCTTTCGGCAATGGCAAAGTTGCAGCCACTGATGCCCATGTCGGCAGCAATGAACTTGCGGCGCAGCTGCACACGGGCCACCTTGACGAGCTTCTGCACGTCGGTGTCCTGCTTTTCACCTGTGGCCTTGGTGAAGTCATCGGCCACCTGATAGCGCGAAAGGTGGATGGCCGGCATGACCATGTGGGAAGGCCCTTCATGGCGCAGCTGGATGATCCATTCACCAAGGTCGGTTTCGTCCACGATGATGCCATCGGCTTCCAGCACGGGGTTGAGCTGGATCTCCTCGGCGGTCATGGACTTGGACTTGACCACACGCTTGACGTTGTTTTCCCGTGCGATGCGCAGGATGATCTGATTGGCCTCATCGGCATCCACAGCGCGGTGTACGATGACGCCACGCTTTTCTGCTTCGGCCTTGTACTTCTGGAAGAGTTCTTCCATGTGCTTGCAGGCATCGTCCTTGGCGTCGGCGATCTTGGCGATGAGTTTCTTTTCGTCCACTTCCTTGAAGACGGCTTCGCGGTTGGCACGGTAGGCCACGGCAAAGGTGTCAAGGGTGCGGCGCAGGAAGTCGTCCTGCAAGGCTTCGTCTATCTGCTTGCGATAGTCGGAAAGGTTCTTAGGTGCTTCATGCATGGCCTTAGTCCTCCAGAAGAATGATATGCAGTTCCAGCGGGCCGTGCACACCCACGGCAGCCACACGTTCGATGTCGGCGGTGCGGCTGGGGCCGGTGATCAGCGTGGTGTACGTGGTTGGCTCGGCATTGATCCGCTCCCGCAGGAGCTGCGCAATGGAGGGCAGATCAGGATAGATGGTGGATTTGCGGAGCAGGATGATGTGCGTTTCAGAGATCATGCCAGCAAGGCGCACATCTTCGTCGTTGGTGTTCATGAGGCAGGTGCCACTGGCAGCCACACCGGCTTCCGCACAGGAAAAGCCCACATCTATGCCGGCCAGATGGTTGCGCAGACCTTCGCGCAGACAGGCAAAGCCCTTGGCTTCGCAAGCGGCGGACAGGGTGGCAAAATCTTCATCGCTCAGGCCAGGGGCAGCCACGATGCGCTTGACGCGTGTGGGCACCTTGTTGGGCCCAAGCGGGCCTTTTTCGGCACTGGGTTCATCGGCCAAAAGTTCTGCCGGGGCCTTTTTTTCACAGACGTCCACAACGTACTGCAAGGCAGCGGCCATGGTGGGCAGCTCCTGCATGACGGTGTTGACGAGAGCGGCTTTGGCACTGAAGGCCTCGACCAGTTCCGGGTTCA
Source organism: Desulfovibrio sp. (assembly GCA_017415765.1). GTDB lineage: Bacteria > Desulfobacterota > Desulfovibrionia > Desulfovibrionales > Desulfovibrionaceae > Desulfovibrio. Next base: position 8,937 of record JAFQED010000024.1, read on the forward strand.
CAGGGGGCATAGTTTTCTCCTTCTCACGGTTTGAGAGCCCAGCCGACAGGCAGGGCCTCCAAATCCCACGCAGACAGTCTGCGCGGCGTATGCGATCTGAACCAAAGATGCCGGGCCTTGCGGCCCGGCAGGGTTTTTACAACATCTCTGCGTAAATTTCCACAGGGTGCTTGACCTTGACGGCGTCGCCGTTGTGGGAGAGCACATCCTCCAGCTGCATCATGCAGGCCGGGCAGCCCGTGGCCACGATCTCGGCCCCGCTGTCCACCACATTGTTGCGCTTGCGCTGGCCGATCTTGCGGGAATGGTCGTAGTGGAAAAGGTTGAAGGAACCGCCGCAGCCACAGCAGCGATCGGCCTCGGCCATTTCTGTGACCTTGTAGGCGGGGTTGGCCCCGATAACGGTGCGGGGCTGGGCCGCCACACCAAGGGACTTCTTGAGGTGACAGGAATCGTGGAAGGTGACCTTGTGGGCATTGGCTGCGGCTTCCACGGCCTGTACCTTGAGCACTTCCACAAGGAAGGCGTTGATGTCCATGGTCTTGGCGGCGATCTCGCGGGCCTGGCCCACGGCTGCACCACCCATGCGCTGGGCATAGTGCGGCCAGTATTCCTTGATGGTTGCCGTGCACGAGCCGCAGGGCGTGACCAGATAGTCGAACATGGTCTGGCTCAACAGATCCAGGTTGACCTTCATCTGCTTCATCATGCCTTCCACATCACCGGAGGAGAGGGCGGGGATGCCGCAGCAGGCCAGGCCCGTGGGCATATAGACCGCCACCTTGTGATGACGCAGTACCTTCAGGCAGGCTTCGGCCATGTCCACATACATCTTGTCGCCCATGCAGCCGGGGTAGAAGGCCACCTTGATGCCACCGGCCGGGCAGCGTTCATTGATGCTGCCATGCCGGACATGCAGGGGCGTTTTGGCCAGCGGGCGGATGTGGCGATCACCCAGCATGAAGTTGAGCATGGGGGCGCAGACTGTGCCCTGTGTGTCCTTGCTGTCCTTGAAGATAAGGCCCTGCATGGGTGCGCCCACACGCATGGCAAAGTTGAAGAGGCCCGGCTTGGCCAGAAGCGTGCGGAAGACCATCTTTTTGACGGGGTGCAGGCCAATATAGGCATTGACCACTTCGCGCGCTTCCATGAACACGTCCATGATCTTGACGCCGGGCGGGCAGGAAGCCTGACAGGAGCCGCAAAGCAGACAGCGGCCCAGCTTGTCGGCCACGGCTTCGGGATCCTGGATCATTTCATGGGCAAGGTTGCTGATCAGGGCCAGCTTGCCGCGAGCCACGTCGGCTTCCATGCCGGTGGCCCCAAACATGGGGCACACGGCCTGACAAAGCCCACATTTCATGCAGGCTGTGATCCTGTCGTCCAACGCCATCAGGCGTTGGGCCAGTTGGTGCAGATTGTTCATGCTTAAATCCCCACCAGTTTGGAGGCATTGAGCAGACCCTTGGGATCAAGGGCCCGGCGCAGCCGCTGCGAGAAGAGAATGGTGCCACGGGAGGTTTCCTTTTCCATCCACTTGGCCTTGGCCGTGCCAATGCCGTGCTCTCCCGAAAGCGTGCCCTGCAACTTGATGGCGACATCGAAGAGTTCGTCGATGGCCTCCTCGACACGGGCGTATTCATTGTGGTCGCGCTTGTCGCACAGGAAGGTCGGGTGCAGGTTGCCGTCGCCGGCGTGACCAAAGGTGCCCACTTCCAGCTTGTACTTGGCAGCGATGTCGTTGATGGCCTTCATCATGGCCGGGATCTGCGAACGCGGCACGGTGGCGTCTTCCAGCACGGTGGTGGGGCGGCAGCGGGCCAGCACCGGCAGGGCCATGCGGCGGGCTTCCCACAGCTTGAACTTTTCGGCGGCGTCCTTGGGCACCAGGACTTCCGTAGCCTTGTTGTCCTTGAGCACACGTTCCACAGCGGCAGCATCGTCTTCCACCTGGGCGGGGTGGCCGTCCACTTCAATAAGCAGCATGGCCGCAGCCTGGCGGGGCAGACCGGCCTTGGTGAAGTCGTCCACGCGCACGATGGTGTTGTTGTCAAGAAATTCCAGCGTACAGGGCACCACATGGGCGGCAATGATGCCGGCCACAGCCTCGGCAGCGTTCTGCAGGTCATCAAAAACGGCAACCAGAGCCTTGGAGGCCTTGGGCGGCGGCACAAGTTTGAGGATGGCCTGGGAAATGACGCCCAGCGTACCTTCAGACTGCGCTATCATGCCGGTCAGGTTGTAGCCGGTAACGCATTTGACCGTGCGGGAGCCGGATTTGACGATCTCGCCCGTGGCATCAAAGAATTCGATGCCCATGAGGTAGTCCTTGGTGACGCCGTATTTCAGCCCACGCAGACCGCCCGCGTTTTCGGCAATGTTGCCACCAATGGTGGACACCGCCTGAGAGCCGGGATCCGGGGGATAAAAGAGGTTCTTCTTGGCAACGGCGGCGGCAAAGTCGGCAGTAACGACGCCCGGTTCCACCACGGCATACAGGTCATTGACATTGATCTCAAGGATGCGGGTCAGCCCGTTGGTCAGGATGACCACCGTATCGGAATTGTCCGGGATGGTACCACCGGAAAGATTGGTGCCGGCACCGCGCACCGTCATGGGGATACCGTTATCGTAAAGTTTCTTGACGCAGAGGCCGAGCTGTTCGGTATTAGTTGGACGCACGACCAATGCGGGCACCACAGGACGCAGTACGGCAGAATCATAGGAGTAGCTCTGGCGGTCGGCCTCGGAAGAAAAGACATTTTCCTTGCCGAGCAGGGCTTCAAAATCTTTGATCAATGCCTGGCTTATCATGGAGCCTCCTTCTATGCTCACACTTCAGACACAAGCTGTCTGTAGCCGTACAGACAGACCATTGCAGCCGGGAAGCGTGAACCATTCATGTTTATAGGAACAGCATACCCCCCTTTGGAAGATTTGAAAAGAAAAAATACGCCGTGCATTTTCGGCGGGCTGGCCGGTCGGCCTGGCACGGACTACAGGGGAATGTCTGCCAGAGCACAGATAAAGGCAAAGGCCGCTGCTTCCACCGGCTGCACAGAAAGGCGGCTGCCCCGGCGCAGCAGTTCCATACCTGCCAGTTCAGGGTATCCGGCCAGCTCCTTGCGGGAGAGAGGCCGGGGCAAGGCCCGCACAAGGCGCACATCCACCATTTGCCAGATGGGTCTTTCCGGGCTGGCCTTGGGGTCAAAGTGCTGGTTTTCCGGGTCTTGTGCTGTATGGTCGGGATAGGCTTCGCGGCATATCTCCACCAGCCCGACAATGGAAGGGTTTTGCCCGCTGTGGTAAAAAAAGCCAAGGTCGCCCATCTTCATGGCACACATCAGGTTGCGGGCCTGATAGTTGCGTACCCCATCCCAGGATGTGGTACAGGCAGGGGCGGCCTCAAGGTCTGCCCAGGAAAAGCAGCCCGGTTCGGTCTTGAATAGCCAGTGGTTCATGGTCTCCTCGCTGGGGGATACCCCAGGTCTTTTACAACGTAACGCTATTGCACGTTTTTTCATGGGGCGAATTGTGCAGTGGCTTGCCCAGTATGCCGTGTCCCGCTACTATGCCCGCATGCTTGCCTATATCCACGGTTTCAATTCCTGCGCTGCCAGCCGTACTCTTGGCCTGTTGCGGGAGGTCTTTCCCCAAACAGCAGCACTGGAATATCCTTCTGGTGGTTCCTTTTCCGAAAATCTGGGCACACTGCGTACGCAGGCAGAAAATGTGTCTGCGGGCTGTGCTGCAACGTCACCGCTGGTGCTGGCCGGGGCTTCCCTTGGCGGTTTCTATGCCGCACAGCTTGGGTCTTTGTTGGGAACGCCCTGCCTTTTGCTGAATCCGGTCATCCAGCCAGCCCTGGCCTTGCGTCCCTTTGTGGGGACACAGATCCATTACTACAGTGGCGAGGAATGGGAATTCACCCTCGCCGCCTGTCAAAGCTATGCTGCCGCGCCAGACCCGCGCAGTGTCTGTTTGCCCCGCCTTGTGGTCATTGGCCTTGCCGATGACCTGCTTGACCCGGCTGCAAGCCTGACCTACTGGCAGCAGGATGCCCGCATCCACACCACGGCAGACGGACACAGCATCGCCCGGCTGGATGCGGTCATCCGTGACTGGCTTGCCACACATGGATCAGGGGACTGTGTTTAGCCCCCAATACTGCTGCTGCTCGCCTCTGCGCCGGGGCTATGTTGCAATGGCCCCAATTCGCCATTGCGGTTGAAGATACCATCCAGTATCAGGGCCAGCGCACCGTCACCGGTGACATTGCAGGCTGTACCAAAGCTGTCCTGCAGGGCAAAGATGGCGATAAGCAGGGCTACACCGGTCTGGTCAAAGCCAAGCACGCCTGTCACGATGCCCAGCGAGGCCACCACCGTACCGCCCGGCACACCGGGGGCACCCACGGCAAAGACCCCCAGCAGGATGCAGAACAACAGCATTGTCCCCAGTGATGGCAGGGTGCCGTACAGCAAAAGGCTGATGGTCATGCAAAAGAAGACCTCAGTCAGCACAGAGCCGCACAGATGGACGGTCGCGCCCAGGGGAACCATGAATTCTACCATGGTCTTGCTGAGCACGGGCGAGCGGCGGGCGCAGTTCAGGGCCACGGGCAGCGTGGCTGCGCTGGACATGGTGCCCACTGCCGTGAGGTAGGCCGGGGTGTAGTAGCGGAATATCTGGCTGGGATTGCGGCGGGAAATGATGCCACCAATACCGTACAGCACAGCCAGCCAGATGAAATGGCCCACAATGACCAGGGCCACCATGGTCACAAAGATGGGCAGGTGCAGCGTCAGAGAACCTTCGTAGGCCAGCCCCATGAAGGAAAGGCCCACAAAGAAGGGCAGGATGGGGATAAGCACTTTCATGACCAGCCAGCTCATGATGCGCTCAAGCTCGCTGAAAATTTTGCCCAGGGTCTCGGATTTTGTCCAGGCAATGCCCACACCAAAAAAGAGAGCCGTGATCAGGGCACTCATGACGTTGAACAGCGGCGGGATGTCGAGACGGAAGACCATTTCGGGCAGGGTGCGGAGCTTTTCTGCCTCGGTGGCAATGGAAAGGTTCGGGATGACCAGATAGCCCGACATCATGGAGAAAATGGCTGCCCCAACAGACGAGAGGTAGGCCAGGGCTACCGCTATTATCAGGATCTTGCTGGCGTTCTGCCCCAGGCGCACGATGGCAGGGGTGATAAAGCCCACAATGACCAGCGGCACAAGAAAGAAGATGATCTGTCCGAAAATATGCCGCAGTGAAACCACTACATCCATGATGGCTTCATTGGCCACAAAACCCAGTGCTGCCCCCAGTATCAGCCCGACCAAAAGTCGGATGATGAGAGAGACGTCTCCACCCTTGCTCATGTTTCCCCCCGGATATGAGCTGATGTTATTCAAGAATGTAACGCATGGGATTGACCGGCACACCATTGAGCCGCACCTCGTAATGCAGGTGCGGGCCTGTGCTGCGCCCTGTTGAACCCATGTGCCCGATGACCTGTCCCCTTTTGACCCATTGACCCGGCTCAACCGTCATTTTGTTCAGATGCGCGTACTTTGTTACAATGCCCCCGCCGTGGTTGATTTCAACACACAGCCCGTAGGCCCCATCGCGTGCCGCCAGGATGACCTCCCCCTGTGCAGTGGCCACGATGGGCGTGCCCGTGCGGTTGCTGATGTCCAGCCCCTTGTGCAGCCGCGTTCCACCCCCAAGGGGAGAAGAGCGCATACCAAAACTGGATGTCACAAAACCCGTGGCAGGCCAGATGGAGGGCAGGGATGACAGTGTGTCGCGGTTCTCCCTCAGGATGCGCAGCAGATCCTGCTGGCGGACTTCCTCCAGCCGCACCGATTCAGACAGACGCGACAGGAAATCCTGCATCTTGCGGGCAGCCAGTTCCTGTCGGTGCAGGGGCAGATAGGTGCGCGAAAAGTCCCCCGGCCCTTCGCCCACTTCATCCGGGTCTTTTTCCATGTTCATCATCAACCGCAGCTTGGCGTCAAAGCCCTGCACCCGCACAAGATCCTGACTGACAGCCGTAAGCCGCTCCGCCAGGTTGACAAGCTGACGACGCTGGTCTTCCAGCACGCGCTGAGCATTGCCAAGGTCTTCCCCCAGGTTGCGGCTTTCCAGCCAGGACTGCAACAGCCAGACATTGGATACTGTCAGACCCAACACCAACAGGATGGCCGCCGCGCCCAGCCAGCCCCGCAAACGCAGGTTGCGGCTGCCACTGCGACCTTCCTTGAAGATGACGATGTGGTATTTACCGAACAACATGGAAGCGTCAGTGTACGGAGGGAGCAGGGCCGTGTCAATGTAGCGGAAAATACTTCAATAGGACGTGTACGGGACGGCTTATCTTTGAGTGGGAGCTGTGCCCGGCAAGGGGGCAGCCACAGTTGCTTCTCCCCTGCTGTTCCTCTCAAGCTGCCAGCGGGTCAGGGCGTTGAAAATACAGCGGCGGGCATCGTGGCTCAGGCCGTACAGGTTTTGCAGGCTTTGGGCCATATCGCTGCGGGCTGTCTGCCCTGCCGAAGGGCAGGCATTGGCCCAGACCGGCAGCTCCCACTGTCTGGCGGCCTTGATGATATACTTTTTTTCCAGTAGCAGCAGGGGCCTGATGAGATACAGGCTGCCGTCAAAAAATGGCTCACACATACTCATGCCATCCACCCGGCCATTGCGGCAAAGGTTGAGGAAGAAGGTGGAAACAAGGTCGTCGGCGTTGTGCCCCAAGGCAAGATGGGTCAGGCGGTACTGGGCGGCCAGCTCAAACAGCCGTTTGCGCCGCAGCCAGGAGCAGCGGAAACAGGCAGAACGGCGTTGGTTTTCGGCGGAGTGGGCATGGGGGCCGTGGTTGGTCAGTTCCACATGGGCGGGGATGCCCTCGGCTGCCAGCCAGGGCAGCAGGGCGGCATGGCTTTGTGGGTCAAAACCGGGGTTGAGGTGGATGGCCATCAGCTCAAAGCGGAATGGCACGATGCCCTGGCGTATCTTGAGCGTTTTCAGCAGGACAAAACTGTCCACGCCACCAGAAACGGCCACCCCTACCCGGCAGTCAGGCCAGAGCATACCTGCTCGCTGCATGGCCTTGCCCGCGCCCTTGACGCAGACCTCCTGCGCAAAGCTGCGTTTTTCCCGACCCATGGAGACCTCCCTGAGTATCTGCCGTGGCGTGTGGCCCTTGACAGACTGCTGTCAGAAATCTATCATAACTTTTTTAAGTAGGCAAAGTCACGCTCCGGCCCCGGCCGGAGCGACATGTCAGAGGGAGGCACTATGGCCCGGATTACCGTTGAAGATTGCCAGGAACGCGTGGACAACCGCTTTCTGATGGTGCAGATGGCCATCAAGCGTGTGCGCCAATACCGCGAAGGCTACGAACCGTTGCTGGAATCTCGCAATAAGGAAGTGGTCACGGCCCTGCGTGAAATAGCTGCCGGCAAGGTCTTGCCCGACGACAAGAGCCTCTATACGCCTCTGCCGGAAGCACAGGCCGCCCCCGGCGGGGAAGGATAAAGCAGGACTGCACTGCCATGAGCCAGCGCGACTATTACGAGATCCTTGGTGTCAGCCGCAAGGCTGAGGAAGATGAAATCAAGCGTGCCTACCGCAAGCTGGCTCTGAAATACCACCCCGACCATAATCCCGGCGATGCCGAGGCCGAACAAAAATTCAAGGAAGCCGCTGAAGCCTATGAGGTTTTGCGCGATCCCGACAAGCGCGCCCGTTATGACCGCTTTGGGCATGCCGGGGTGCAGGGCGGCACAGGTGGCTTTGGCAGTAACGAAGATATTTTTGCCCATTTCAGTGATATTTTTGGGGATCTCTTCGGCTTTGCAGGCGGCGGTCGTACCAGCCGGGGCATGGCTGGGGCTGACCTGCGCTACAACCTGACTGTCAGCTTTGCCCAGGCTGCCAGGGGGGCTGAGATAAACCTCAGTCTGCCCAAGCGGGTCAGTTGCCCTGAGTGCGATGGCAGCGGTGCTGCACCCGGCAGCAAGCCCGAAACCTGTCGGCATTGCGGTGGCAGTGGGCAGGTGCGCCGTTCTCAGGGCTTTTTTCAGATCGCCATGCCTTGTCCCATCTGTCAGGGAGCTGGCAAAGTCATCAGCAAACCCTGCCCCCGCTGCAAGGGAGAAGGCACTGTTGCTGATACCCGCGAGCTGACTGTCCGCGTCCCTGCCGGTGTGGATACGGGGACCCGTCTGCGTTTGCGTGGTGAGGGCGAACCCGGCACACATGGCGGCCCTGCGGGCGACCTGTATGTCGTGCTTACAGTGGAGCAGGACAAACGCTGGGTACGCGAAGGGCAGGATCTTGTTTTTCGGCAGGAGATCAGCTTTGTACAGGCCGCTCTTGGCCACAAGGTAGAAGTTCCCGGTCTGGATGGCCCGCTGCCGCTGGAGATCCCCAAGGGGGTACAGAGCGGGGCCTTGTTGCGGCTGCCTGGCGAAGGGCTGCCCTGGCCAGGCCGCAACCAGCGCGGGGATATCCTCGTGCATGTCGTTGTCCTCACGCCCACCCGCCTTACCGCCCGGCAGGAAGAGCTTTTACGAGAGTTTGAAGCCGCCGCCGAAGAACGCCCCCTGGAAAAGGTCAAGAAAGCTACCAAGAAAATCCGCAAGGCTATGGGCCTGGATTAGCGAGACTGCCATTTTCAATGGCAGTCGCTCTAACAAGTCAGTGTCGCAGTGCCTCTGAATCTACCATGTCCTATTGCATAGCATAGAACAGGGCGACAGCCTTCTGGCTGCCGCCCCAAAGAGTAATATCCCGCTATACGCCTATTTTTTGGCTTTCTTGCCCTTGCCGCGCTTGGGTGC
>JAFQED010000025.1 GCA_017415765.1 Desulfovibrio sp.
CGGCCATGAGGGACTGCCCGGCATGATGGGGCAGACCCCCTGTATGGAGGCTTTGTTCCACGCCGTACAGCAGGCTGCCATGAGCGATGCGCCTGTTTTCATCCAGGGAGAGTCCGGCAGCGGCAAGGAGCTGGTTGCCCGCTCCCTGCACCAGCTTGGCCCGCGCAGACAAGGCCCCTTTATCAGCCTCAACTGCGCCGCCCTGAACAAGGATATACTTGAATCAGAACTGTTCGGACATGTGCGCGGGGCCTTTACCGGGGCCGTGGGCGACCGAGTGGGCCGTTTTGAGGCTGCTGACGGGGGGACGCTCTTTCTGGACGAGATCGGCGACATGCCGCTGGAGGTGCAGGTAAAGCTTTTGCGCGTCCTGGAAAGCGGTCAGATAGAGCGCGTGGGCGACCATAGTCCTCGTGCTGTAGATGTACGCATAGTTTCGGCCACGCATCGGAATCTGGACGCCCTGATCAGCGAGGGCCGTTTTCGCGAAGACCTTGCCTACCGTGTCCGGGTCATCCCCCTGCATGTACCGCCGCTGCGCCAGCGGCGCGAAGACATCCCGCTGCTGGTGGCGCATTTTCTGGAAGGGCTGCGCGCCACGGGCAAGGACGACAAGATCCTGGGCCCGGATGCGATCCATTGTCTCATGGGCTACAACTGGCCGGGCAATGTACGCGAATTGCGTAATGCCGTCACCTATGCTGTGGCCATGAGTCAGGGGCGCATCATCGGCCTTGAACATCTGCCCCAGAAGCTGCGCCAGGGCTTTCATGCGGACGCTGTACTGCATCAGGAGGGCATCATCCCTTCAGGAGGGTATGTGAAGCCGTTGCCCTCGCCGCAGGTACAGACCGCGCCCCCCGCGCCGCAAAGTCCCCGCGACCGCAAGGCTGCGGCACAGCGTACAGAGATCCTTGCAGCCCTGGCCGAGAGCGGCAATAACGTCAGCCAGGCTGCCCGCAGTCTGGGCATCCATCGCACCACCCTCATCAATCGGATGCTGCGCCTGGGGCTGCGGCTGGACAGGCAGTGTCGCGAGATCTGAACCAATTAGAGCATCTTTTATCGCGACAACTGTAGCGATATTTGTAACAACTGTCGCTACAAATAGCGTGCTTTTTCATCCTTTGGCAGACGCTCCTCATGCCTGCCAGGAAAAATCCTTAAAAATACCCCTGTAATTTCAATAGATTGTGAAATAGCACCAGATGTGTGCGCGTTTGGTATCCACCTTGCAATTTGCGGTTTGTCCATTACCTCAACCGCTACAAGGAGCTACCATGCGCCACCTCAAATCTGTCCTGGCCCTGACCCTGATCACCTGCCTCTGTGCCAGCATGGCTTTTGCCGTGGAAGGTAACAGCCGCAAGGGCAAGTTTCTTTACCGCAAGCACTGCCGCACCTGTCATGGCGTGAATGCCTCCGACCTCTCCCCCAGCAGCAAGGTACAGGCTGACTGGAAAAAGCTCTACGCCAACATGGGTACCATCCCCTGCCAGAAGGACTGGGGTGCCATCAGCGATGCCGACAAGAAGGACATCTTCAGCTATCTGCATGAATTTGCCAAGGATTCCCCCACGCCAGCCTCCTGCCAGTAGGCCGGACTGCAAGGGAGAGACCCATGACCACATCCGCGACTTCACGTCCCGGCAGGCGGGCTTTTCTCAAGGGCATGGTGGCAGGCGGCCTGCTGGCCGCCTGTCCCGTGCAGACAGCGGGAGCACCCAGCTCTGCCCCTGTCCCCGTCCCCACGGAAACTGTCTTCACGACCTGCGACATGTGCTTCAACCGCTGCGGTGTGGCGGCTCGCGTTACAGGGCAGGGCAAGGAACGGCGCATCCTCAAGCTGGACGGCAATCCCCATTGCAGCAAGTCGCGCGGGATGCTCTGCGCCCGTGGCAATGCTGCCATTGCCATGCTTGACCCTGCCGAAAGGCTGACCACCCCCCTGTTGCGTACAGGCAAAAGAGGGGAGAACAAGTGGAAAAGCATCAGCTGGGAAGAAGCCTATACCCTGATGGCCGACAAACTGCGCGGCATAGCCCGTGATCATACCCCCTGCGGCATGCTGTTCACGCCGGGGGCCGACACGCACAGTCAGTTCGTCAAGCGTTTTGCCGAGGCCTACGGTTCGTTCAACGTGACCACGCATGAGTCGCTCTGCCTGCTGAGCGGGCATCGTGCCTTCATGGATACCTTTGGCGAGGTGCCGCAGCCAGACCTGCTGCACTGTGATTATGCGGTCATGCTGGGGGCCAACCGTTTCGAGGCCCTGGTCATGCCCGATACGGCCGACGCCATGCAGGCCATGCGGCGTGGTGCCCAGCTCATCGTGCTGGATCCCCGCCCCACCAAAACAGCCCGGCTGGCCAACGAATGGTATGCCATCCGCCCGGGCACTGACCTGGCCTTTCTGCTGGCCGTGGCCCATGTCATCATCCATGAAAATCTCTATGACCGTGCCTGGGTGGAAGCCCATACCACCGGTCTGGAGCAGTTGGCCGAGCATGTCCGCTCCTGTACGCCCCAATGGGCCGCAGCCGAAACGGACATCCCGGCCGAGGCCATCATCCGCATAGCCAGAGGGCTGGCTGCTGCCGCCCCTCGCTCCATGATCTATCCCGGCAGGCGCACGTCGGATTATGTAGATTCCACCCAGATCCGTCGGGCCTTTGCCATCGTCAACGCCCTGTTGGCCAATTATGACCGCAAGGGGGGGCTGATGAGCACGCCTGCCGTTGCCCTCAAGGGCTACCCGCTGGATGCCCCCTGGTATGACCACAATCAGGAAGACCGCGTGGATGCGGCTATGGCACCCATGCTCTTCAAGGCCGAGGGGGCCTTTGTACTAACACGGGAGGCCATACTTGCGGGCAAGCCCTATCCTGTCAAGGGCTGGTTCCTCTACAAGACCAATCCCCTGGGTACGGCCCCGGACAGAGCCAGGACCCTGGCCATGATGGAGAAACTCGACTTCATCGTCTGTATGGATGTGCAGTTGAGCGATACCGCCTTCATGAGCGATCTTGTCCTGCCCGCGCCCTTCTACCTGGAACGGGACGACCCCTATTTTGTGGTGCAGGGCGGCCCGGCAGGCCCGGCGGTCATGACGCGCAGTGCCGTAGTCCCTGCGCCCGGGCAGTGCAAGCCCGCCTTTGAGGTCATGCAGGAGCTGGCCAGACGGCTGGATCTGGCCGACTGTTTCAACTTCAGCCTGGCCGAACTCAAGGCCCGGCAGGAAGCGGGGCTGCCCGGACTGAAGGAAGCCACGGCTGAAAAGGGGCTGCTGGAACTGGACGTGCCCCTTTACGGTCTGCGTGCAGGGCAGCCCTTCAAGACGCCCTCCGGCCGTATCGAGCTTTTCAGCCAGCAGTATGCGGACAAGGGGCTTGACCCCATGCCGGTCTATCAGACTCCGGCAAAGGCTCCCCAGGATCGTCCCTTCCGGCTTGTGGCTGGACGCTCCGCAGCCATCACGCAGAGCGCGTCCACCAATAATCCGCTGCTGTTTGAACTGGAACCGGGCAATACGCTGGACATGGCCCCCGAAGCTGCCACGGCCCTGGGCCTCAGGGATGGCGATATGGTGCGCGTTACAAGCAGTGTGGGCGAGGAATGCCTGCGGCTGGCTGTGGTACCCGGTATGCGGGCCGATACAGTGTACATGCACACCGGCTACGGCGGGCTTTCCCCGGCGCGCAAGCGGGTGCATGGCGTGGGCGGCAGTATCGTGGCCCTTCAGGAAAGCGCGGCTGATGCCATTTGCGGTAATTCTGCCATCCACACTACCTATGTGCGTGTGACGCGCCATACGGAGACAGTATGAGCAAAACTCTCCAACCTGCTGCATCCACAAGCCTCGGCAATGGCTATGCCATGCTCATTGATGCGACCCGTTGCATCGACTGCAAGGGCTGTCTGACCAGTTGCAAGGTGGCGCATCAGGTGCCGCCGGGGCAGTCCCGCAACTGGATCAAGGTCAAGGACAGCCCCCGACAGGGCAGGGGGCCGGGCGGCACACGGCAGACGGTCTTCCAGCCCGGCGGCTGTATGCACTGCCGTACAGCCCCCTGTCTGGACGCCTGCCCGACCGGGGCCACATACCGGGATGACGAAGGCGTGGTACAGGTTGACCGCGCACGCTGCATAGGCTGCGGACTTTGCGTCAAGGCCTGCCCCTATGACGCACGTTTCATCCATGCCACCCTGCATGTGGCTGACAAGTGCGATTTCTGCACCAGCCGCAGGGAGCAGGGCTTGCAACCGGCCTGCGTGGATACCTGCCCCACCCATGCCCGTATCTTCGGCCCGGTGGAAGAAGTCCTCAACGCCTGGCAGCAACGCCTTGCCGCTGAAGGGGCCAAGCCCCTGGAGGGGCTTGAGATGGTACGCCCTGTCAACCTGGAGACGCAGCCCGTGCTGGCCTACGTCAACGGGACAAGCCAGGCCGACTGGCCGCCCAAGGCCGAGCAACCCGCAGCCATGAACGTGCTTGCCGGGGCAGGCAAGGCGGTCTATGGGCTGGGGCTCTTGAGCCTTGGGGCCGTATGTATCATGGGCATCAACGCCCTGCGTGAACGCGGGCAGGAAAAACGCGAAACAGAAGACCAGCAGGGGGAACGGCATGACTGAGGCTCCATCAACGCAAGTGGTGCGGCATACCCTGGCGGATCGCCTCCTGCACTGGAGCAATGCCGTACTGTGGGCGGCTCTGCTCATCACCGGCATCGGTATGCTGGAGCATCCCGTGCTGGCCCCGCTGGGCATGGATCTCCCGCGCTGGCTGCGCGAACTCTTTGGTGGCAGTGGTGGCCTGTTGACCGTACATATCTGGCTGGGTGTCTGCTGGCTGGTAGCCCTGGGACTCTATCTTGTCCTACGCTGGCGCGGCGCAGCCTTTTTCCTGCGGCAGATCGTCACCTATCAGGCTTCAGACCTGACCTGGCTGGGCCGCCGCAGCGCACAGATGCTGCTCGGCAGACAG
>JAFQED010000026.1 GCA_017415765.1 Desulfovibrio sp.
GCCACAGCAGCCAGGGCCATGCCAATGTATTTGAAAGCCTTGAGCAAGCCATCCAAAAAGCCTTTGGAACGGGATTTTTCCAACTGTTCCTGAATGGATTTCAGTTTTTCCTCATTGGCCATGGCCCGTTCCTGGGCATGGGCCGCCATAGAGGCAACACCGGCTTTGGTTTCTGTCTTGCGCTGCTCAAAACCCACAGCCTCCAACAGGCTTTCCAGTGAAAGCCCGCCCATGCTCAGGGTCACACTAGGCTGGGGCAGATCCGGCAAACTGCTGTTACCGCTTGCACTCCAGCTTTTTGTGCTTTCCCCGGCTCCGGGCATGGTTGCCCCGGTACTTGAGCCTTTGCCAGAGACTGGCTGTGAAGACCCTATATTGGTAAAGGAAGGGACTGTGTTTCCCTGCCCGGATGTTCTGTCAATACCGCCACCCATGAGACTTCTCCCTTAGCTATGCAGTGGCTTGCGGCAGCGAAGCCATAACGGCGCGGGCGCGATCCTGCAGGGCCTTGTGAGCAGGATTACTGGCATCCCCAAAGGTCAGTACAGACTTGAAGGATGCTTCAGCCCCCTCATTGTCATTGAGCTTCAACAGGCACAGCCCGGCGTAAAAGAAGGGGGCAGGGTCTTTAAGCCCACCGACCACACCGGCCATGCCGTAGGTGTCCACAGCTTCCTGCAAGGCCTCACGGGCCTGAAGGCAACCAGCCAGGCCCATCCAGAAGCGGGGGTCATTCCCATCATACATGCACAGGCCCCGGAACATGGTTTCCGCATCCTTGTAGTTGCCGGACTTGTAAAGATTGTAGCCCAGGGCATAGCCAGATTCCAGGGCGTCCTTGCTGATGTTGAAGACATCGGCCAGGGTCGCGCCTTTCTCCAGCGCGTCGCGCATGGCAGTAAATTCCTCTTCTGTCATGCCAGCGGCCTGTGCCATCTCCAGCATGGCAGCGTAGAGTTCCTTATCCTGTTCAGGGGTCTGACTCATATCCGTTCTCCTTACATTCCCTTGGCAAGACTGGTCAGGGTCTGGTTGCTGTTGGCAATCTGAGTATTGGCCCCCTGCAGATAGGAATTATACTGGCCCATGAAGTCCTGTACATAAACCATTTCCTGTTGGGTACTGGTGCCAAGTTGCTCCAAATGGCTTTCCAGTGCTGTGATGGCTACATCCCACTCTTCCTCAGTATGAATGTAGTCACCACCTGCCTTATCATAGGCAAGATTATTTTTATCCATATATTCAATCATATCACTGGACATGGGCGTGCAGCAATCTTTTGCCTTGGCATCAGCTTTGGCCTGGCGTGCTTCATTGAGAAGTTGAGAAACATGCTTTTGCTCTTCCTGACACTTGGCAATGGAATCCATACGATCCATGGCCTGGGTTTTTGCCGTTTCAGCCATTTCCAACTGCAAGGCTGCAAACATGAGCTGCAAACTGGTGTTTGGCCCAAGCTCGGCAAGATTCAGGGATGCTATGCCGCTGCTGCCATCTATGGTATTGCTCATAATCCTTACTCCAATTTACTGGTATCCTGCTGGTACTTCAGAAAACTACTGTCCACGGGCCAAACTGGTCAATGTCTGATTGCTGTTGGCAATCTGGGTATTGGCCCCTTGCAGATAGGAATTGTACTGGCCCATAAAATCCTGAACATAGACCATTTCCTGCTGTGTCCCTGTGCCAAGCTCTTCAAGACGGCCTTCCAATGCAGTAATGGCCACATCCCATTCTTCTGCACTATGGTTATAGTCATTGCCCGTATTATCAAAGGCTAAACCATGCTTCTCCATATAGTCCACCATTTCTTTGGACATAAGAGTGCAGTTCTTGGTATTTTTCTCTGTATAGACACTGCCGTCATCTTTTATGGAAAATAAGCCCTTTTCAGGCGCATGGCTGTATGTTTCTGTTTGCTTACCCGCAGCGATGCCAGCTTTGGCATCGGCCTGTGACTGCCGTGCCTCATTAAGCAACTGAGAGACAAACTTTTGCTCTTCCTGACACTTGGCGATGGCGTCCATACGATCCATGGCCTGGGTTTTGGCTGTTTCAGCCAGTTCCAACTGAAGAGCTGCAAACATGAGCTGCAAACTGGTGTTTGGCCCAAGCTCTCCAAGATTCAGAGAAGAAAGAGACGATGATTGCGTAACAGTTTGGGTCATGCTGATACTCCTGTACGGCAATATGTTTCCTTACAGGCGCACCACACCGCGCCGCCCTGCACCGGGCATGGGGCTGCTGGCCGCCCTGGCAGGTGCGCTTTGGGCAGCCCGAACCTCTCCTGCCCGTCTGGCCTCGGCCTGTGCCTGTTCCACCTGTTTGCGAAGTTCCGGCGGCAGGGATGCCATGTCCAGCTCTTTGCCGCCCTGTTCCGGCATATCCAGTTGCTTGCGCATCTGTTTTTCCTGCGCCTCAAGGCGGGAGAACTCTTCCTTCAGGGCAGCAAATTCCTCAAACTGCTTCTGCATATCTTGCTGAGTAAAAGCCACGTTACAACTCCTTGTGTTGATGATACACGGCATATTGCACATACTGTGCCAAAAAACTTTAGCCTGTATGGCTGTGTTGTTTCCGGGCCTTGCGGGCTGTTTATCCCTGTTTCTGCCTCCTGGGCAGCCCCTGCTGCCAACGGAGCTGACAGCTTATCGCCACTTTTATTGGCAGAACAGGATACGGTATACAGATCGTCACAAGGCCATAAGCAGATCTTACTGTTTGGAGAGTACGGCAAGCACAAACAAAAAACAACTGCCAGTAGTGGGATTTTGGCCCTGGGCAAGCATTTTTTCACATCTGCATGACTGTGCCCCTTGATGGAAGCGGCAAAAAATCGTAGCATGAGAGTACAACCTTACAACAAGCTGGCCTGCTTCTTGCAAGGGAATTGCTGTTCAAACCTTGCATACATATACAGCCAACAACTTTCTTCCCTGCACAGGAGAAACGCATGTCGCAACTCAATGGGATCAACCAGGGCAGCCACATTTCCCACAACATCGTCCAAACCCCTGCCAGTCCGGCAGCTCCGCAGGGGGTACACCCCTCTGGCGCGGCCATTGCCGGGCGGGTGGTGGCAGGCATCCTGACTCTGGGACTGTCAGAAGTTATCCGGGCTGTAGTCAGGCACGTCAGCGCAGATGCCAACGCGCCAGCCCCACGGGTGCAGACACCGGGTATCCCCACTGCCCGACCGGAAGAGGATCTGCAAAACTCGGTACTGGCGGGAAGGATACGCAGCGGGGAGACGTTACCTCCGGCCTGTCAGGCAGCCCTGCAGGAAGGCATTGATGCTCTGCGCGAGGCTTTTGGGGAGGATATCATCCCCCAGGGGACAGCTTTCACCAGTATGCCCCGCTATTACACA
Source organism: Desulfovibrio sp. (assembly GCA_017415765.1). Classification (GTDB taxonomy): domain Bacteria; phylum Desulfobacterota; class Desulfovibrionia; order Desulfovibrionales; family Desulfovibrionaceae; genus Desulfovibrio. The sequence goes on from JAFQED010000026.1 coordinate 3,371, forward strand.
GTCAGAGCAGGCCTCGCCAGGGCCATAAGCGATGCCAGTGATGCGGTGACGCCCCAGCAACTGCGGGATATGCTCAAGACCCTTGCCGCCCCCTTGATGGCTGAACAGGTTTTGCAAAAGGCCGTGGCTGACGTGGCACAGGCAGCAGGCTATGAGAGGGATCCTGACAACTTACGCCTATCTGTACAAAATGCTGTGCCGGGTTTGGACACGGCCGTGAAAGCCGCCACCAACCGGCAGGAAGCCGAGGCCGCCATAGCCCCCTTTACCACAGCCATTGAAGCGCGTGTAACCTTGGAAAAAGACATCCTTGGGCTGGAGGCCCGTGAGGAAGAGCGCGCCATCACCTTGCTGGCAGAGGGCACGGGCTTGAGTAAGGACACTATTCTCACCAAGTTTGACAGAAAGAATCTGCGGGACAAGCTGGCCTACTGTGGGCAGGATTTTTTCAGCGGGGCCAACAAAGCCACGGGTGAGGAGCGTGCCAATGCCTTCAGGGCCGTGACAGATACCTTTGTGCAGAACAAGCTGGCACTATGGGCTTCTGTGGATTCCCTGCCGCTTTCTCCTCAGCAGGCCGATTTCTGGAAAGGACGTGCCCTGTCCGCTCGTGAGCTGACCAAGCCCAATATGCTGACGGACTTCCATCAGGCCGGATCGCAGGTGGACGCGACCCCGCTGCTGACATTGCTGAACGACCCTGCCATAACGTCTGAAGAAATCGTTGGCTATATGCAGTCGCTGGCCCTGCGCGTGGAAGACAAACTGCAAAGCCATTACGGCGCACAGGCCTGGGCCGATCTTGGTGCGGACGGCCAGACCATGGCACGGGATTTTGCTGCCAGGGCCATGGTTGACAGGGTGCCCGGCCTTGCCGCGGCCCTGTCCGCCAGAAAGGACGAATTTGAGACGATACTCTCTACCCAGGCGGACATCGCCTCGGACACGCTATCTTCTCTTGAGGCAAGCCGCACAGAGGAAGAACAGGCAAGCATCACCCTTCAGGCAGCTACTGCGGCCAGGATGCAGCTTTTGACCGATACCCTGCCCGCCGCAGAACACAACGCCTTACTGGCCAGCAACCTGGGGACTTCGGAAATGTCCCTGCCCCACCTGCAAGCCCTGGAACAAAGCATCGTGGAAGCCCGTATCTACTTTGGAGAAGACTGCCTCCCGGCCGGGAACGCCCTTCAGGCACTCAATGCCCATGACCCGGTAACACGCACCACTGCCCGACATGGGCTGGAAAAAGCCATCCGTGAGTCCCCTGCTGCCCTCGCTTCGGAGAATATGGCCCGCCTGACAGCCGAAGCCATCCACAATGCCGCCGTGCGCGGGGCCTGTATCAGCCTGCTGCGCCAGACGGCGCAGGAGCAGGGGCTGGACGTGGACGATGATCGGCTGCGTGAGGTTATGGATCAACTGGCCAACCGCTATCCCGACCTCCTGCAAAACCTCGGTGAAGCTGAAAACCGGGCTGTTCTGGAGGCCCAGTTGGCCAGTCTGCCCGAAGTGGACGCCCTGCTGCGGGCTGAAGGTGACACCCAGACAAGAGGTCTGCCCACGCGACTTCAGGAGGCTGTCAACACTGCCCGCGAGATACTCGGAGTCGTCCCGCTGGACGAAATCATAGCCAGTATGCAGCTTTCCGGGGAAGATTCCATCCTTGTACGGGCAGAACTGGAGCGTTTGCAGGGGGCAACCCCTGAACAGCCCGCACGGATTCAGGAGCATGTAGGCAGAGCCTTGGACAGATTCGCCGAAACCAGTCTCCCGCTGGACAGCATCATATCCGGTCTGGGCCTTCCGCGTGAAGAAGAAAGACTCGTCCGGGCAGACATCATCCAGAACTTCGTGGATAATGCCCGCTCCATGCTTGCAGCAGGAGTTCCGCTGGATGAAGTTATGCTGGACTTCATGGACAGGCTTTCCACGGATGACGCCGCGCGTATGCGCGTGGAGCTTTCCCCCCGTCCTGCCCCCGGTGAAGGGGCAAACACCAGCATCAGAAACGATGCCGATTTGCTGGCCTTCATCAAGAATATGGCTTTCGGTCAGCCCGGCAGCAGCGTTGTCCTTGGGGAGACCTCCGCTTCTGACGGTACTCCTGCCACGCTGTATCAATACAATGGGCTGGTGTTCCGCTCTGATGGGCGTGACCTATCAGCAATACGTGAGCAGGGGGGGATGCGTCAGCGGGAATCTGAAGCGCATCAAGGCCTCACCCAGGAGGAAATCCTGCAGGAAGCACAGGGGCTCGCCTTTCATAAGGGAGCAGGTGCAACCGGGCAGAGCGGTATTTCCATGAGTAAGCACCTTGATGGCTGTGTTGCCTACTATGCCAGTGGTGGTGGCATCTACATCATTGACTCGCGCCAACTTGGTGATGGTCAGAATGCCTATGATTTGCAGGCAATCATGAACAGTGCAGGCCATGCTGATGTTGACACTGGTGGAGAGGTGAACGCCACTGACGTTCCCCTTGGGGCCATCGTTGGCTGCATTTCCCTCCCCGAAGGGCCGTTCATAGATGTGTCCGATACCGCAGACAATGAACTGAAAATAGGGAAGCTCCTCAATTATATTACCCAGCATCCCGAATATGTAACGCGGAATCCCGGCTACACACCGCTGGCCGGAGGGCAAGCCTGATAAGCGTGACAGGCTCTGTCTGTAAGAATGTATAAAAAGGATATTCATATGAAGACACAGCTTCTGCTTGAACAACTGGGCACAGCCCTGGGCATCACCCTGCAACCTGGCGAGGCCGGGACCTGCCGCCTGCATTTTGATCAGGATGAAGTGGATTTTGAACAAACCGCCGATGGCCTGTACATCATGGCCGATGTGGGTTCTGCCGAGGGCCGTCAGGACGCCTGGGGACGCCTTTTGCGGGCCAACTGCCTTGGTGCCGAGAGCGGCGGAGCCTGCCTGAGCCTGGATGACAAACGCGGTATGTTCATGCTGCACACAGTCATTGATACTGACGCCTCATACCCCAATTTTGAAAAGGCTTTGACCCGCTTTGTCCAGGCCCTGCGCTACTGGAAGGAATGGCTGGCCCTAGGCCCGGCAGCAGACAAGGCTGCTGCCCCGCAGGAGGCCCTGCCGCCCGATGTATATATGCTCCGGGTCTGATGGGAGCAGGCAGCCTTGATATTTGGGGTGGAATAGGCATAATACCATAATCATAGAGTATTCGGGCAAGGTTACACTGCCGATACCTTGGATGAGGGCCTTGAGGCATGGTTCTGGATCTTTCCATACAGCAATCTGGCATGAACGTGGGGCAAAATGTTGGCCTCGCCACTTCCTCCGCAGCGGTGGGTTCACTGTTCGGCCATGCGGCAACAGTGGTAGAGTCCCCCATGTCCCTACTGGCCGATGCCGCCGAGGAACTGACCTTTGCCGTGGACAGCACGGATGACTTTGAACTGGAAGAACGCAAGGAGCGGGACAAGATCAGTGAGGCCCTGGAAGAGCGCGTCAAAAAGTATCAGGAGTTGATGCGCGAAAAGGGGGCAGCCGAGCAGATACATCAGTTGGCCGACAGTATCCGGGCGCGAGCTGCCAGGGAGGAGGCCCTGCGTCAGGCCCGTGAATACTTCCCCGACCCTTCCGATGCCTGGGCCGCACTTAAAGCCGTGCGTGATGAACTGGCAGGTGAACCGGATTCTGCCAAAGCCCTGCAAGCCGTGGATGAAGCCCTGGCCGAGCTTGAAGCAAGCCAGGGGGCGGCCATCCGTTCCGGCATCTGCGGGGCACTGAATGCCAGTGGTTTTGAATCACTGGGCAGCTCTGAACAGTTGGGGGCCCTGTACCGTGGTGTGGTTTGTGACTTTGGCGATGTCAACGAAGTTTTTGCACATATCCAAACAACGTATGGCAAGGACTTTGACGCCGCGCTGGACTTTCTTTACAAGGCCCTTGCCAGTGATATGGCTGCGGATACTTCCAGCATGGAAAAAAGCCATCTGGAACACATCAATAACAATCTGGGTGAACTCCGCCAGTTGCAAAGTGCGCGCAGCCTGTGCGCCAGACTGCTGGAACGCTGGGACACGGTACACGGCATCAAGGATTGTCCCTTGGATGATATGGCCCTGTTGGGCAAGATCATTGCCCTGCGTAAGGAGAACTACATCAGCGGCAGCCAGATAGCACGACTGGCAGACGAAGCCCGTGCGCCGGACATTGAGCGCAAGGTGCTTTTTTTGCAGGAGTTGCTCAATGTCTCCCGCAGTTTTACCCCCATGCTTTTTGACGGTACGGAAGGCCGTATGCGGGTGATCGGGGCCATACAGGATGCGGTGGACACCGCCATTGCCGAAGAAGACCAGTGGCTGGCTAGCCAGGGCTAGAGCGAAATGCCATTGAAAATGGCAGTCGCTCTGGCGGACGCGCGAGCGGACGCCCGCGCCGTAAGCAAACGGGACTTGTCCAGCTTCGCTGGGAAACCGCGCTTTTCCCGCGAAGCGTAGGCAGCGTATGGATTGAAACACAGAGTGTTTCAATCGGAAAATGCTCTAAGGAAGAAAGACATGCTGGAACAGGAAATAGCCGAGTTTGGCCGACGCATGGGCTTGCCCTCCCTGGCTCTTGATGCCAATGGACTGGTGGCCTTGCAGGTAGAGGGCATGGGCCATCTGCATCTTGAAAAACGGGTGGACAATGGAGCTGTGGAGTTGCTGCTTTATCTGGCACGCCCGTGCCCTGCCCATGCTGCCACTGTGCCGGAACGCGCCCTTGCGCTCTGTCACTATCGCCACGCGCATGCCCTGCCCCTCTCTGCGGGTATGTATAAAGAGCAGCTGCTTTTACTGACACGGCTGGACGAGCGCGAAAGCACGGCTGCCAGTATGGAAAAGGCCGTGCTGCTCTTGGCCGACACCATGAATACCATTATGCGGGGGATATGAACATGGCCGGAGTAGGCATCAACCTGCTTGACCCCAATCTGGGGATACAAAACGTCATGGAGTCCGGCAGTAATGCCGCCATGCCCAATGCCAGACCCCTGGCCTCTACTGTCTTGCGCGAAGCCGGATTGGACGAGTTGTACAACTCCAGCACAGCAGCCAGACAGTTGGAAGCGGCTCTCTGTCCCCCTGTTGGGGATGGCTCCCTGCTGCAACCAGAGAACTTTCTTGCCGAACTCAAAGGCAGTCTGGAGGCCCTGCGCGGCAACCGGGAACCGGCAGTACGGGCCTTTGTACGCGATGAACTGAATCCTCTGCTGGAAAATACGGAACTGCTCAAGGCCTATACAAGCCTGATGGTGGGGGGCTAGGCCATGGATGACAGGGACAGGCACGAGGAAGCCGTATTGACTGCCAGCCAGCAGCGGGCCTTGCTGATGCTGGGCTACCTCTATCTGCGGATGGGGCAGGGCAAGCGGGCCAGAAAGCTCTTTGCAGCACTGGTAGCCCTTGACAAGGATGACGGCTGGGCAAGGCGCAGCCTTGCTGCGGCCTGCCTGGCCCTGGGCGAAGGAGAAGCGGCATTGGAACATATCGACAAAGCCATCGGCAGTACCCCGCTCCCCTCACGCGATGCCGCATTGCATTTGCTGCGGGCTCGGGCCTTGTGGCTTACCGGGCGCACCGATGAAGCCCAAAACGCCGTACATGCCTGGCTGGCCGCCGGAGGAGCACGCCAGTGAGTTTTTTTTCCGATGCCCGCAAGATCGTATCCCTCAGCACCCGGCACAGCGACCTTGCGCTGGTAGGGCTGCTGGTGGCGGTCATCGCCCTGATGATCATGCCCATGCCCACGCCGTTGGTGGATACGCTCATCGGGGCAAACATGGCTCTTTCCTTCGCCATCATGATGATGACCATGTATGTGCGGACACCGCTGGAATTTTCCTCCTTCCCCACCATGCTGCTGTTTACCACGCTGTTTCGCGTGGGTCTGAACATCACCACTACCCGACTTATCCTGCTGAATGCCGACGCGGGTGAGATCATCCAGACCTTTGGCGAATTTGCCCTTGGTGGCAACTTTGTGGTGGGGGCTGTGGTCTTTATCATCCTCACCATCGTACAGTTTTTGGTCATCTCCAAGGGTGCGGAGCGCGTGGCCGAAGTGGGCGCACGCTTTACCCTGGATGCCATGCCCGGCAAGCAGATGTCCATTGATGCCGATATGCGCGCCGGTGTCATTGATATGGAAGAAGCCCAACGCCGCCGTGACATCATCAGCCAGGAAAGCAAGATGTTCGGTGCCATGGACGGGGCCATGAAGTTCGTCAAGGGCGACAGTATCGCCGGCATGGTCGTGGCTGTGGTCAACATCGTGGGGGGTACCATCATTGGTATTACACAGCACGGCATTTCTGCCGGGCAGGCCCTGGAGATATATGGCATCCTGACCATCGGTGACGGCCTTGTTTCACAGATACCGTCACTGATCATTGCCATTTCTGCCGGCATACTCATTACGCGTTCGGGCGATACCGATGTGGATGTGGGGGCGCAGGTGGGGGGACAGTTCTTTGCCCAGCCCAAGGCCCTGCTCATGGCAGGTGGCCTGATCTTTCTTTTTGCGCTTATTCCAGGCTTTCCCAAACCGCAGCTCTTTACCCTGGCCCTTGCCATCGGCGGGCTGGGCTTTATGCTGGGCAGGATACAGGCCGCCCCGGCAGAACGGGACGCCAAGGCCGATCTGGCTCAGGTGCTCAAGCCCACAGTCAAAACCCGCAGCAAGCCTTCCCGTGGACAACAGGACGAGTTTGCCCCCACGGTTCCCATCATCCTTGATATTTCTGATGGGCTGGCAGATTCCCTGGACTATGACAGCCTCAATGATGAGCTGTCTGCCCTGCGCCGCGCCTTGTATTTTGACCTAGGGGTGCCTTTCCCCGGCATCAATCTGCGGGTTTCTCCTGCTTTGCAGGGTTTGACCTATGTGCTTCAGGTCAATGAGATCCCCATGTCCAGCGGTCGTCTTGAAGCGGGCATGATACTGGCCCGTGAAAATGAGGATACCCTGCGGATGCTGGGTGTTGAGGTCAACAAGGGAGAAAACTTCCTGCCGGATACGGAAAGCCTTTGGGTAGCCTGGGATAAGCAGCCCCTTCTGGAACAGGCTGGTGTGGCCTGCATGAGCCATTCCCGTATTCTGGCCTATCACCTTTCACTGATACTGGCCCGTCATGCTTCCAGCTTTATTGGCATGCAGGAAAGCAAGTATCTGCTGGACAAGATGGAAGAACGTGCCCCGGATCTTGTACGCGAAGCTACCCGTATCCTGCCGGTGCAGCGTATTGCTGAAATCTTCCAGCGTCTGGCACAGGAACAGATCTCTATCCGCGACCTGCGCAGTATCCTTGAGGCCCTCATAGAATGGGCCCCCAAGGAAAAAGACACAGTGATGCTTACAGAATACGTCCGCAGTGCCCTGAAACGGCAAATCAGCTATATGTATTCACGCGGGCAAAACATGCTTCCGGCCATCCTGATGGATCCCTCTGTGGAAGAAACCTTGCGTAAGGCCATCCGCCAGACATCGGCCGGAGCCTTTCTGGCTCTTGACCCGGATACAACGCGCCGTTTTCTGGAGGCCGTTACCGCCGCAGCAGGTGACTACCACAAGCATCCACAAATCCCTGTCCTGCTGGCAAGCATGGATATACGCCGTTATGTGCGGCGACTTATTGAGGGAGAACACTACAGGCTGCCCGTTGTTGCCTATCAGGAAATTACTCCTGAAATCAGCGTACAGCCCATAAACAGGATCCGCCTGTAGGAAACGGGGAGCATATGGAACTTGCCATCGACTATGCCGTCAAGGCACTCTATCTGGTCATGGTGCTTTCCCTGCCGCCCATTGTGGTGGCATCCGTGGTGGGTATCGTGTTGAGCCTCATCCAGGCCATCACCCAGTTACAGGAGCAGACACTGACCTTTGGTGTCAAGCTGCTGGCTGTGGGGGTGACACTCTTCCTGATGGCTGGCTGGCTGGGAGGAGAACTTTTGCGTTACAGTGCGGATATTTTCAACCGCTTCTATTTGCTGTAGTTCCGTGTTTTCACACCATGCGCACTGTGATGTCCCATAGAGAAATATGGATACTTTTACAGCCATTTTCCAGCAGTTGGAGCTGTTTGCCAATCTGACAGCCTTTGTGCTGGGTATGCCGAGGCTTTTTGCACTGATTACGGTAGCCCCCTTCTTCGGGGCCTCCGTTGTCACAGGGCAAGTGCGCTTTGTACTGGTACTGGCCCTGTATCTGCCGCTCCACCCTGTACTGACGGAAAGTCTTGTGCCTGAGATCACCTTTTCTCCAAGTCTGGATCTGGCAACAGGGGGCAGGATAGCACTGCTTCTGGCCAAGGAGACGCTGCTTGGCCTGATACTGGGTTTTCTGGCCGGTATTGTCTTTTGGGCTGTACAGAGCGCGGGCTTTTTTATGGATAACCAACGTGGGGCAAGCATGGCCGAGGGTGCGGACATCCTGTCGGGAGAACAGAGCAGCCCACTGGGACAGTTGCTCTTTCAAAGCCTGACCTATCTCTTTTACACGACGGGTGCATTTTTGGCCTTTTTGAGTGTTGTCTATGCCAGCTATGAGATCTGGCCGGTAACACAGCCCTTACCTGCCGTAAGTGGCCTGGCCCTGCCCCTGTACTTTGCAAGTAAGCTGGGCTGGCTTATGGCACTCATGTTACTGCTGGCCGGCCCCATAGCGGCTGCCTGCCTTTTGACAGATATTTCACTGGGCCTTGTTAATCGCTTTGCCGCACAGCTCAATGTCTATATCCTGGCCATGCCCATCAAGTGCGGGCTTGTTGCCTTTCTGCTCTGTTTTTACTTTGGTCTTTTGCTCTCACACGCCCCAGAATTGTTTGACAGCATACGCCAATCCGTATTCACCCTGTCCAATCTCATGTAACCCTTACCATATGATCGGCCATGAGCGGCGAAAAAACAGAACAACCCACACCAAAACGCCTTCGTGATGCGCGAGAAAAAGGACAGGTGGCCAAAAGCCAGGATGTCCCCTCCGCGCTTGTGGTCATGGCAGTTGCGGTGTACCTGCTGGCCATGGCCCCCGACATGCTCTCGCGTATCCTCCAGATGGGCGAAATACCCATGCTTGTCATGAACCAGCCCTTTGAACAGGCTCTCCCCCTGGCAGCCATGACGACCCTGGCCTGTGCCCTGTGGGTTACCGCACCGCTTATCGGCATGGTCATGGCTGTGGCCCTGTGTGCCAACCTGGCTCAGGTAGGTGTACTCTTTTCCATCCAGTCCGCCCTGCCCAAAATGGAAAATCTGAGTCCGGGCAAATGGTTCAAGCAGGTCTTTTCACTCAAAAATGCCGTGGAGTTTCTCAAGAATATCCTCAAGGTAACTGTGCTGGGAACAACGGTTTTTATCATCTTTGAGGACTACCTGCCTCGCCTCTTCCGTATTCCCGCTGGAAATGTGGGAGATATGTGGAGTCTGCTTGGGGCTGCCGCCGGAGACCTGATCCTGACGGCTGCGGGCATATTCTGCGTTATTGCTGCCGCTGACTGGTTCTTTCAAAAATGGCAGTTCAACAAGCAGAACATGATGACAAAGGATGAAGTAAAACGCGAATACAAGGAAAGTGAAGGGGATCCGCTCATCAAGAGCAAGCGCAAGCAGCTGCATCAGGAGATGCTTGCTCAAAACCAGATCGCCAACGTCAGGAAAGCGAAGGTACTTGTGACCAATCCAACCCATTATGCTGTGGCACTGGACTATGAAAAGGACAGGACGCCCCTGCCCGTTATTCTGGCCAAGGGACAAGGGGTTCTGGCAGCACGCATGATCAAGATCGCACAGGAAGAGGGCATCCCCATCATGCGTAATGTACCGCTGGCACGCAGCCTCTTTGACCAGGGTACGGAAAACTCCTATATTCCGCAGGATCTCATAGGGCCGGTGGCCGAGGTTCTGCGCTGGGTACAAAGCCTTGGGCCCAATGGTGGAGGCAGACCATGAACGATGCCCCTGAAAAAGAAAGCATCCTGACGAAGCTGATAGGCCTGTGTGACGACCTGGCGTGGGGACGTCCCACTGATGAGGCCGCTCTCTACGAGCTGACACAGCAGGGAGCATCCACCCCGGAGCTGGAGCGTCTGGCAGAAGCCTTTGGCCTGATGAGCGTCAAGGTAGAAGCCAGAGAGTACCAGCGCACCCTGCTTATTGAAGAGCTGGAAGAGCGCAACCGCCAACTGGAAGAGATCCGCACGCAGCTTGAGGGGCAACAGGCCCAACTGGTAGAAAACCTGCGGCGCGAATACAATGTACGCCGTGTGATAGGCCAGTGCGCTGCCATGAAGCGAGTGGTGACCCAGGCCCTGGCTATAGCCCGCCACCCGGTCAATACGCTGATCCTTGGGCCAACCGGCACGGGCAAGGAAGTCATTGCCAAAACCATCCACTACCACTCTGCCCGGCGCAAGGCCCCCTTTGTGGCTGTCAATTGTTCTGCCATACCCGATACCCTGTTTGAAAGTGAGATGTTTGGTATAGAAAAGGGCGTGGCTACCGGTGTCAGCAGTCGGCGTGGCCTTGTGGAGGAGGCTTCGGGAGGGACGCTTTTTCTGGATGAGCTTGGTGAACTGCCCTTAACCCATCAGGCCAAGTTACTGCGCGTACTTGAAGAAAGTGAAGTAGTGCGCGTTGGCAGTAGCCGCCCCATAGCTGTGGACATCAAGGTAATCGCGGCCACCAATGCAGACCTGGAACAGGCCATCAAGGAAAAACGCTTTCGCGAAGACCTCTACTGGCGTATCAACGTGGCAGAACTGCGTCTGCCCCCACTGAATGAACGGGGGGACGACATCCTGCTGCTGGCGCGCCACCTGCTTGCCCAGCATAGCCGTTCCCTGGGCAGATCTGTACTCAAACTTGCCCCGGCAACTCGCCAGTGCCTCCTCTCCTACGATTGGCCAGGAAACGTGCGCGAACTGAGCAACGAAATGGAGCGGGCCGCCGCCCTGGCCCTGGAAAACATTATCCGGCCCTCAGACCTCTCCCACCGCCTTTTGTCGGCACTCGGCCGCAGCGGAAGCATTGGCACACAGGAGGATCCCCCCAGCCCCAGTCCCCTTGATCCTGCCCCGGATTACAATCTGGAAAAGACAGAACAACGACTGATACAGCAGGCACTTGCAAAATCTAATGGCAACAAGAGCCGGGCCGCCGAACTTTTGGGCATCACCCGCGAAGGACTGCGCAAGAAACTGCTACGCCACGGTTTGCGCGACGATCAGGCAGGGGATCGGGCATGAGCCTCTCGCTGCGGGGGCGGCTGGCCCTTCTGCTGGGTCTTGCCCTGGTTCTTGGTGTGGGGCTGACCCTGTATCTTACATGGTGGATGGGCGGTCGTGCCATGATCCATCTGGAAGAAAAGAGCTTTGCCACCCTGATGCTGGAAGAACAGCAAAACCTGGACATGACATTCATCAGTCATCTGGCAGAACGGGTACGCGCCGTGCAGACTGCCAAACAACAGTTGCAGGCGTCCACCCGTCAGCAACGCGACCTGTTGTCAGCTCTGCAAACAACCAAACTGACGCCCCAGGAACGCCAACACATCGTTCAGGCAATCCTGTCTCCCTCCCGCTCTGATGGTAAGGCTGTTTACCTGTTGGGGCCGGACGATTTGGACAGGGAAGGTTTGATACGTCTAGGCCTGCGGCCTGATGCCCGGGGAGGCAAACAACGTACCCTGTATCAGATTTTGCAGCATTTACCCCCGGAAGGGGACTTTGCCGTTGTCAGGCTGCCCCGCAAACTTGTGAGCCCGGACAATAGCCCTGCCCTGCGTACAGAAGAAGCCATCCCCACGCTCATCTTTTTTTTACCATTGGGCGAAACTCTGCGGGGGCATGTGCTGGCTGCACTGACCTCACTGGAAAATCTGGACGCCCTGAGCCAGAACTCCAAAAACATCCTTGTGAAGGCATACAGGGATAAGTTTGCCCAAATGCCCCTGTACCCCGATGGTTTCATCGCTCTGCTGGACGGACAGGGTTCTCCTTTGGCACAACACGGCAACATGGATCTGACGCACGGCCTCCCATTGCAGGAAGCCGCGTTGCATGGCCGGGCGTCTGCTACACTGCCCTCTCCCCACGGTGAAATACTTTGCCTTGCAAGCTACAACTCTGCCTTTGACTGGTATCTGGTCATTGCAGCACCTATGGCCGCCATACGCGCCCCTTCGGATGTCCTGCTTACGCGTTTGCTCTGGCTGGGCCTGGCCCTGACCATCCTGGCTACGCTCAGTGCCCTCTTTTTACTCATGCAGGCCCTGCGCCCCCTTGAGTTGCTGACTAACAAGACGGAACAGTTGACCACAACAGACCTTGCCGCTCCTGATGCCCTGAATCAACTGGAAAGCCTGATGGCACGGGGGTTGCCGCTGCACCGGCGTGACGAAATCGGTAGTCTTGCCAATGCCTTTGCCAATATGGGTAAGGCATTGGCAACAAATATCAGGACACTCATGGATGCCACCTCCAGCCGAGAACGTCTGGAAGGTGAAATGTCAGCCGCTCGCGAAATCCAGATGGGTATTTTGCCCTCACCCGATACCGCCAGTGCGATCTGCGGCACCCCTGCCGCAGCCCTGTTGGTTCCGGCCAAGGAAGTGGGTGGGGATCTGTTTGATTTTTTTGTTACACGCGATGGCAGACATTGTCTGGCCATCGGCGATGTTTCTGGCAAGGGGGCACCTGCGGCACTCTTCATGGCCATGACCACCACTCTGGCACGCCATGCCATGGATTCTGGCCTTGATCCTGCCGCAGCCATGAGCAAAGTGAACAACCTGCTGGAAGAACGCAATACCAGCAATATGTTCGTCAGCCTGTTCCTGGCCCAGTACGAACCGGCAACGGGTGTGCTGTCCTATGCCAATGGTGGGCATTGCCCGCCCTGCATCATCAATGCGGTCGATGCCAGTCCACCTCGGCTGCTTGATAATCTCAGCGGCCCCCTTGTGGGCATTATGCCGGGTTTGGAATACCAACTTTTTACCAAACATCTGAAGAGGGGCGACATCTGTCTGCTCTTCACCGATGGTGTCACTGAAGCCATGAATGGACAACAGGAACTGTTTGGCGAAGAGCGTCTTCTGGCCCTACTGACAGAACATCGGGACAAGCCCCCCAGGGAACTGCTGGAATGTATTTTCACCAGCCTTGTGCAGTATCGCGGTGATGCCCCACAGTCCGATGACATCACCATGCTGGCTTTTGCGTGCGAGGTCGCCGTATGAATCGGCCAGCCCTTGTGCGTGGGCTTTTGGGGGGCAGCCTCGGCAAGCTGCTCCTGGGCTGGCTGGCTGTCCTTGTTTGCAGTCTGCTTGTCTATGATGCTCTGCTTTTCTCTTCTCTCAAGAAAGAACGCTGGGAACAGGCTCAGGCATCGGCCCGCATTGCGGCAGAAAGTCTCCGCCTCAAGATTGCCGTGGGGATACGCCTGGGCAAAACTCTGGAAAAATATCGTGGTTTGGACGCACTAGTACGCTTTGCCTCTACTACAGCGCAGTTGCCCCTGGCCATTCTGGATGCTAACGGCAAGAACATCCTCAGCCATGGGGAGTTCCCGACCAGAGCCTTGAGCGAGGGGACAGAAATCGCTTGTGGAGATACCGCCCTGCTGCGGGAAGACAGCCGTGGGCGCAGTCTTTTCCTGCCCGTGAGCGGACGTGATGGCGATACAACCGGCTATATTGGAGTGCGCCTGGATCGCGCTCCGTTGGAAGCTGAATTATGGGGCATTTTCAGCAAGCAGCTGACAGCACAAGCTGTATTCAGTATGGCAGGACTGTTACTGCTGATGGCAGCATTGCATTTTTTCTGCAAGAGGAAAGGGACTTCGCCGCGTTTTTATTGCATGACAGTCTTCTTATTAGTGCTGCTTGCTAACGGTGCTTTGGCCCTCCATACTGCCAGTGCCCGCTATACAGAAACTCTCTTGCAGGATGCCGGGCGTACCGGCATCTTACTGGCGCATGATCTGCAACGGCTTGCAGAAGCGGGAGTACCTTTTGAGCGCATAGGCAGCGTAGATACCTATCTGGAGGACATTGCAGAAGCGCATCACAAGGCCATTGCCCTTGGCATTGTGGGGTCGCAGGGACAGTATGTGGCTGGGAGCAATATCCAGAAATCTGAAATTCTGCCCGAAAAGCTGATCTTTGACCTTGGAAGTGGGGAGCGACGACTGCAAATCTCCCCGACACGCGGCCCCTGGCTGGATCATCTGCGCGCCACGGCACTGGACATGATAACCATGCTGGCGGTGTCCCTTATCTTCATGCTGGAACTGTTTCTGCTGCTGACACGCGGTCTGAAACTGTTGCCCGAAGCTACTCTGCCCCCAGCCGAAACCACCTTTCGTCCCAGTAGCCTGATGCGTCCGCTGGCCTTTTTCATGCTTTTTGCCATGGATATGTCCATTTCCTTCATTCCCTTACGAATGGCGGAGCTCGTCCCCCCTGACCATGCGGAATTCGATATGCTGCTGGGTCTGCCTATTTCGGCAGAGATGGGCATGACTGGCCTTGGTGTGCTGCTGGCTGGGGTCTGGATACAACGGCAGGGGGCGCGCCCTCCCCTGGCGATGGGGCTGCCCCTGCTCTGTCTGGGCTACCTGGGTTCCATGCTGGCACTGTCCCCCTGGCATTTTGTACTGGCAAGGATCCTGGTCGGTCTTGGTTACGGCCTTGTCCTGCTGACGGCCCAAGCCTGCACCGTTCGGGCAGGACTGCTGGCAGATATGTTTGCCGGTGTCTATGCGGGCTCTCTCTGTGGCAGTGCCCTTGGTGCCATGCTGGCAGAACGCTTTGGCTATGCCCCTGTCTTTCTGCTGTCTGCCTTCGTTTTGCTTTGTCTGCTCCCGCTGCCCTGGTATTTCCTGTCCAAAGGAGAGCATGCAGAGGCAGAAAGCGAAAAGGCATCGGCCTCCCTCCGTTTCCGTCAGACGATCTCTCTGCTGACAGACAGACGCTTCCTGGCCTTCAGTCTGTTCAGTCTGCTGCCATCGGCCATACTCTGTGTGGGATTTCTCAACTATCTGCTCCCTGTGTATCTCAAGGGAACTGGGGCGGCGCAGTCCGATATTGGCCGTATCTACATGCTCAACTGCCTGCTGGTCATATACAGCGGCCCTCCCCTGAGCCGCCTTGTGCTTCGGGCCCGTTCGCTGACATGTATGGTCTGCCTGGCTGGCCTTGTGGCTGCCGTGGGCTTGCTGGCTTTGGCAGTTTTACCCCCTCTGCCTGCCACCGTAATGGGGGCTGTATGTATCGGCCTGGCCACAGGGTTGAACATTCCTGCCCAAAGTGAATATCTGCTGCGCCTCAAGGCAGCCCAAGCTATAGGTATCAGCCAGAGTATGAGTATTCTGGATGCCCTGCAACGAGTGGGACAGGTGATAGGCCCCCTGATGGCCGGAGCAGCCTTGATGCTCATGCCATTGGAAAAAGCCGCATGGCTGCTGGGCATAGGTCTTATTGTCATATCCCTGCTCTTCCTGCCCCTGGGCCGTATGCCAGACCAGAGTCCCATTGGAGAAAAGGCATGAACACTGTCAGGGATACCTGTGTGCAACAGTTGCGTGCCGCCATGCCAGAAGTTATGACCTGGTCTGAAGAACACGGTGGCCCCTCCAGCCTGCTTGAGTATGCCCGCGCCATGCCCGGTAGATGGGCAGCCCTACAGGATGGACAAGATTTTATAGATCTGGCTGTAACAGAAGCAACAAGGCTTTTTTCCCCCGTCGCAGGGATTGCTCTGCGCCGCCAGTGGGAAGAACGCTTTCTTGCCCTGACGGCCAACCATCTGGGCGTGGATCTGCACCCCGAATTTTTACAGGGGAACATGGTCATGGCCTTGGGATGCGCCCATGCCGTCCCCCTCCTGGCCTGTGGCGGTGTACCGTGCAACAATATGGCTTTTCCCCGTGGGCTTTTGCTGCCCCCGAAAAGTGCAGATACAACCCTGCCTCGCCGTTTGCCCCTCCTGCCTGTGGGGGACAGGCACGCCTTTGTCAGTGCGCAGAAGCCCTTGACCGCCGGACACATTCGATCCGCACTTGACAGCCTGATACACGCCGACCTCAAACCGGACGAACGGCCCCTGGCAAAGACCATTCTGGCAGAAATTTTTGGACATGCCATGGTTCTGGCCCAAGCCAGCTTCCGAGACCAGATGTGTGTGGCCAATGCCCTGTTCTGGCAACGGCTGACCAAACCAGAGCTCCATCTCCCCCCCCTGGTCTGTCTGGATCTGCAACACCTTTGCCGCCACCTTATCTCGTTTGACCTGCGCCACTCTGGCAGCCTCGTCCATGACATACTGTTGGAATCAGAACTGACTGATGCCATTTTGTACCACTTGGACGGTACACGAGCCTGCTGGAGTCTGGATAGTTGTGGTTCCCCCGTGCGGGGCAGCTTTCTTTTTTGGGCATTGGATGAAAAGGGACGCAGTTTATCACTGGGCTTGGAAAAGGATTCCCGTGGCAACCGCTTTCTGGTGGCCCCCCGCTGCCCGAAGCTGCGTTTTCCGTTACAGGCCCAAGCACTGCAACAGGCCTTGCATGAGGAACGTTTACTGCCCACGCTCTATCTGAGCTTTGTTGCCACGGGCATGGCCCGTGGGCTGGCCTGTGCGGGCGGTATATTCCAATATGCCTATCTGCCGACCATGACAGCAAAGACAGCAGAAGCCCTGCACGTTTGCAGGCAACCTGCCTCTGCCGAGCGTTTGCGGGCTGTTTGCCCCCTGGGGACAGGTTTTCATGCCCTGCAGGTGCAAGCCTCCCATGCAGGGCCTGATGCAGCTTTTCATACGGCCGGGGGATGGGACATCCTGCGTTGCGGCGGCTTGAGTGAATCTGTCTGGGCTGATTTTGGAGCTGTAGACCCACGCGAGGCTTTTCGGGCCTCGTGGGCTTTCCAGTACGAGGACATCATACCACGGGCAGAACGCCACCAGGGCTGGCTGGCAGCCCTGCGCCAGCCCGCGCCATGTCTGCTCCCACAGGAGCCACTGCAGTTTCCTGTAACATAAGTTTGGGAACCAAGGAACAGCCACATATATGCCTGTACTCCATCTCAATCTGGACGCTCTGAAAAGCAATATCAGCCGTCTCCCCCATCTGGAGAAAGCATGGGGTTTTTCCCTCCTGCCTGTGCTGAAGATGGTAGCCGGGCATCCTGTGGTGGCCCGCGTCCTGCACGACGCAGGGTATCAGCGGTACGGTGTTGCAGAAGTGGATGAACCACTGCTCTGGGGATCCAGCCCACCCCAGGCGAGCCTCCCTCCTGGCGCACGCCCTGTGCTGATCAGTCTACCGCCACCGCAACGGGCAGACGATGTGCTTGTCCGCTTCAGCCGAAGTCCTGTCAGTTCTCCGGAGCATCTGCTTGCCCTGGAAGCCGCCAGCCAACGCCTTGGCACTGCCAGCCCGGCGCACGAATATATCGTCATGCTGGATGCTGGTGAATGGCGCGAAGGTATCCCCCTTCAAGACACTCCTGCTTTTTTTCAGGGCATAAAACATCGTTTTCCGCATCTGAAACTGGCTGGCGTGGGGCTGACCATGGGCTGTCTGCACGGTGTCTGCCCGGATAGCAGGGCCATGCGCGCCCTGGCAGATGCCGTGAGTAGTGCGGAACAGGCCAGCGGCCTGAGGGTGTCCTGTATCAGTCTGGGAGGATCCATCTTTTGGGACTGGCTGGCCCGCAATCATGATGCATCATTCCTCCCACCCCATTGCCAGATCGAATTGCGTGCTGCTGACCCCTTCTTGCTTGGCTATGACAGCTACCATGACAAGCCTGCTGCCGGTGGGGATTTCAACCGTGATCTCTTCCGTTTTGATGCCACAGTGGTGGAAGTGCTGGACAAGGACATACAACCAGCATGCCATTGCGTCTATAACGGCAAGGGAAAACGCTCTGTGCCGCGACAGATCGGCTGCCGCAGACGCGCTCTGCTGGACTGCGGGAGTTTGCATACCAGCTTGGAACACTGCCATCTACTGCTTCCAGGGGCCATATTAATGGACTATTGCGGTACGTACTGCGTACTTGACATAACAGATTGCCCCCGCAACCTCCGCCCCGGAGACACGGTTTCCTTTGCTCCCGGCTATTGGGCGGTAGCACAGAGCTTTCGCACACCGCTGGTAGCAAAACACTTCCATTCCTCTGAAAACATCTGCCATGCCTAAGGAGTTCCTGTGAGACAACAATCTCTTTCCACAGTACTTCTGTTTTCAGTCCTGCTTCTACTGATGCCAGCCGAGGGCTTATCTGCGGCCCAGAACAAAATCTGGCGCGTGGCCTATGTGGAGGCCGGCCCTTTCACTGACTATCAGCAGGTGCTGCGTGGCCTTGCCCTGGGATTACAGCGTCAGGGGCTCATTGAAAACGGGGACGTTCCGATACCTCTCCAGTCGGAAGAAGCTGCCAGCATGTGGGACTGGCTCGCACGCAATGCGGGGGGGACGCGTATCCAGTTTCTGAAAGATGGCTTTTATTCTGCCAACTGGGATGCGGCAGAGGGTAAAAGCCAACGGGGGGCCCTTCTGGAACGCATTATCCAAAAAAAAGATGTGGATTTGTTGCTGGTTTTTGGCACCAGTGCGGGGCAGGACATGGCAGCAGCAGATATGGACGTACCTGCCATCATGCTTTCTGTGACCAATGCTGTCGAAGCAGGCATCATCCCCTCGGTAGAGGATTCCGGCAAGGACAATATCGTTGCTCCCATTGAGCCGGAACGCTTCAAACAGCAGGTGCTGCTTTTTCATGATATTTTCCGATTCAAAAAGTTGGGTATTGTCTATGAGGATACCCCGGCCGGTCGTGGCAGCATTGCCCTGGGAGAGATTGAAAGTGCGGCCCGTGAACTGGGAGTAGAGCTGGAACGCTGTAACGATATTTTTGATATTGATGATACGTTACTGGCCGCACAACGTTTGCAAAACTGCCACTCCCGCCTGGCAGAACAGGGGGTTGATGCTGTATATCTGACATATAACAGGGGTATGCAGCTTGACAGGCTGGCAGAAGTGCTGTCACCCCTTTCTGCCAGACGCATCCCCACGTTCTCACAAACTGGCGCGGCAGAAGTGGCACATGGGGCACTCTTGAGCATCTCGCAGGCAAATCTGGAAGAAGAAGGCATGTTTGGTGCAGAGATCATGGCGGCCATCATGCGGGGGGCATTGCCGCGCTCGTTGTCACCCGTTTTTGAAAGTCCGGTAAGCCTTGCCCTTAACATCCGCATGGCTAGCCTTGTGGGCTGGAATCCCCCCCTGGAGATCCTGGCCGCTGTGGATGAGTTTTATCAGGATATGAAGTGAGAAAATGCTCTAAAAACGGGAGTTCCCGTAATTTGACCAGGTGTGCTGGCCTTTCCGCATTATGGGAAGTACATCTCTGAAGGACTGGCGCAGTTTTCTTGCATCTTCACTTTTTTGTGCGTAAAGTGACTGAAATATCTTTGCACACGTCGTCGGGCTTTGCCCGAGGCACAAACCGGAGGCAAGAAATGGCCTTTCCTGAGTTGCGTATTGGTGATTTGACCGCCAAAGTTCCTGTGGTTCAAGGGGGCATGGGCGTTGGCATCTCTCTTTCCGGCCTGGCTTCTGCCGTAGCCAATCAGGGCGGTATTGGCGTTATCGCCGGTGCCATGATCGGCATGAAAGAACCTGATGTAGTCAAGAACCCTATCGAGGCCAATCTTCGTGCCCTGCGTGCGGAACTTGAAAAAGCCCGCTCCATGACCAATGGTATTATTGGCGTCAATATAATGGTAGCACTGACCACCTTCAGTCAGATGGTAAAAACCGCCATTGAAAACCGGGCCGACATCATTTTCTCCGGCGCGGGGCTACCGCTTGATATGCCACGCATCCTGCGTGAAGCCTGCGATGAAAAGAAGCAGGAATTCAAGACAAAGCTGGTTCCCATTATCTCGTCTGCCCGAGCCGCAACGGTTATTGCCAAAAAATGGATATCGCGCTTCAACTATCTGCCCGATGCCTTTGTGGTGGAAGGCCCCAAGGCTGGCGGGCATCTTGGCTTCAAGCCCGACGAGATACAAGACCCCGGTTTTGCGCTGGAAAAGCTGGTGCCAGAGGTCGTAGAGGCCGTCAAACCCTTTGAGGATCAGTTTGGCAGAAAGCTGCCTGTCATTGCGGCGGGTGGCGTCTATACTGGTTCTGATATCAAGCGTTTTCTCGACCTTGGTGCGTCTGGTGTACAGATGGGGACACGCTTTGTGGCCACACATGAATGTGATGCTGACGATCGCTTCAAGCAAAGCTATATACAGGCCAAGCAGGAAGACGTGACCATCATCAGCAGCCCTGTGGGAATGCCAGGACGCGCCCTCAGCAACAACTTTATTGCTGCATCACGCGAAGGACTGAAAAAACCTTTCAAATGTGTTTTTCATTGCGTACATACTTGCCAGCAGGAAAAAACCCCGTACTGCATCGCTCAGGCCCTGATCAATGCCATGCGTGGCAATCTTGAAAAGGGCTTTGCCTTCTGCGGTTCCAATGTATTCCGCATTGATAAGATCATCAGTGTACGAGAATTGATAGATTCTTTGCAGAAGGAATTTGATGAAGCAATGGAAAGTCTTGGCAAGAACGTGCAGAACATATTGTCCTGCGCCAAAAAAGGATAGGCTCGGTCAGGCCAGTCTTACCCTTGGCATAGCTTGCATGCGGTAGTGTCCAGAATTTTTCGTACCATATACGGAAGATCCTGGACACTACATGAGAACCAACATCCTTATTCTGCTCCTCCCCAAATCTTGTAAGAAGGCATTGCGTATTGCCTTTTCTACCCTTGTCAGCGAACCAGAAATCCCCGAACAAGAAAGAAAAACAACAGCAGGGAAAGCCCCAGCCAGTTCAGCCAGAAATGCCGCAGGGGATTGCGCAGGGAGAGCATAACTGCCCAACAGATAATGGCACCGGTAAGAGGCAGCAGCAAAAGGAGCAATGTGCCTGTCAAAGACGGGCCACCCCGCAGAGCATAGCCAATGCAGGTGGCACTGCTGTTGAGCCAATACGGTATATAGCCCACTACGGCCCAGAGAGCGCACCACCGACCGGCTTTGGCCCATGTCTCCGGCGGGGCCAGGCCTTCCAGTTTTTGCCTGGCTACTGGCAAGGAGAGCATAGCCATTGCCCCCGCTGGTGCCAGGGCTGTAAAATAGTAGTGGGCCTTGTCCCTGATGATAGCCGTAGCAGCCTGCCCAAGGCTCATTCCCTGTGGCAGGGAAACAAAAGGCCAGGTCTGTATCACATAACTGCCAAAAAAGCACAGGGCAGCCAAAGCAGACAGCCAGAGCTGCGCCTTGATGTCGGCCAGTGTATAGCGATCGACAGGCGAGCAAAAGCTGGCAACGCGCCGGCCGGAAATCCTCCACTCCAGCCCCAGCCAGCACATACCAGCCAGCCAGCAAACAAGGGCAAGGCTATGAGGTAACAGCAGTGGTGACCAGAGAGGAAATTCGGCAGCCGTACGTCCGGCACCGTGCAGTAATACTATGATGTGCAGAAGCTGGCAGGCCAACCCGGCCAGACCGATACAGGCAAGCCCTAACGCCAGATGGGTCAGCCAATGCGCACCAGCAAGGCAAAACGCGCCATGCCCACGACGCCCCAGTACAAGGCCAAGAGCCACGATGATCGGCAAGGTGGCCGCTGCATCACGAAAAAACTGAAACAAGCCGTGTACCAGTGGAGAAGATAGCAATGTGTCCAACATGCCCTTTCTATACGTCAAGCTGACAGTGGTCGCAAGCCAGCTTGTGCGATGCTGCTGCTTCAGCTATATTGATTGAAATGCCATGAACGGACAGAATGCCCAGAGCAGAGCATTCTGCCCACAGTATAGTAAAATCATATTCGGAGAATCGTATGCCTACCATCAGTGCACGCTATCTGGGTGATCTACGGGTAGAATGTACCCATAACCAAAGCGGTACAACCATCATCACTGATGCCCCGGTGGACAACAACGGCAAGGGCGAAGCCTTCTCTCCCACCGACCTTTGCGCCACAGCACTGGGCACCTGCGCCATGACCATTATGGGCATTTACTGTAAAAATCATGGCGTTGACATGACTGGTGTACGGATGGAAATCAACAAAAGCATGAGTGCCAACCCGCGCCGCATAGGCAAGCTGGAAATCATCTTTGATATGACAGCTCGTGCCTACAGCGAAAAGGAAAAAAGCGTACTGGAGCGGGCCGCACATACCTGCCCAGTCCATTTGAGTCTGCACCCGGATGTAGAGCAGGTCTTCAGCTTCCGCTGGCAGGAATAATCTGAACTATCTGAGAAATAAGCTGTAGTAGTTCAGACGTATCCTGACTATTGGCTCTTTTGATGAGCCAATTGTCTGGCTGGAGGAGTTGAGCCATGCGTAAAAAAAGTATCTTCCCGACCTTTCTGATGTTTTTTATTGTCGCTCTGCTGGGCGCGGGCGGTTATGCCTTTTTTAAGGATCTGGATGGGCCGCTGGTGGAGGTTGCCCCCAAAAACGGACGCGTTTCTGCCAATACCGATATTACCCTGCAAATGCAGGATCCATCGGGTATCCGGTCTGTTACAGTGGGTATTCGCCGCAACAACGTCCTGAGTGTCATTTACAGCAAGCACTATGATGAGCACCTGCCCCAGCGCGAGGCAGCCTTCTCCCTCAAGGACAGCAAGCTGCGCGAAGGAGCATTTGATCTGGAAATCCGCGCCACAGATGCTTCCCTGGCAGGCTTTGGTCAGGGGAACACACGCACCGTGCAGATTCCCATGCGCCTTGATTCGCAGCCGCCGCGCATTTCCGTCAAAACCTTGCCCCCCAATATCCGGCGTGGGGGGGCAGCAGTTATCCGCTATGTGGCTGATGAAGAGCTGCGCTCCAGTGGGGTGCTGATTGCCGGCTACTTTGTGCCGGGCTATCTGCAAAAGGATGGCAGCCATATCTGCTTCTTTCCCTTCCCCTACAGTATGACTGCAAGCCAGTTCAAAAACGCACTGGAAATCACTGCCACGGATCTTGCTGGTAATGTCAGTAAAAGCCGCCTCAGTGTCAGTGCGTTGGAACGTAATTTTACCAGCGACAAAATCACCCTGACCGACAAGTTTTTGCTTTCCGTACAGCAAAAACTGCACAACCTTGCCCCGCAAGGGCTGGATCCACTGAGCTGCTATCTTTATATCAACAAGGACGTACGGGCAGCCAATGTGCGACAGCTTTTTGAAATCAGCAAGGATACCGCCTCAGCCATGCTTTGGAGCGGTACCTTTGCGCGTCTGCCCCGCTCCGCATCCCGTGCGGGCTATGGAGACCACCGTTTTTTCTATTATCAGGACAAGTTGGTGGGCGAAGCCTATCACCTGGGCTTTGACCTTGCCTCTGTGCGCCACGCTCCTATCCCTGCGGCCAACAGCGGGCGGGTCGTCTTTACCGGCGAGGTAGGCATCTACGGCAATCTAGTGGTCATCGACCACGGGCTTGGCCTGATGTCGCTCTACTCACACCTGAACGATATTATCGTGAAAAGCGGTGAGCTTGTCAGCAAGGGACAAACCATCGGGCATACCGGCACAACTGGTCTGGCCTTTGGAGACCATCTCCATTTGGGCATCCTTGTAGGAGGTATGGAAGTCACCCCGCTGGAATGGATAGACGCCAAGTGGATACGCGACAATATCACCGGTCGGCTCAAGGCATCAGGCTTTTGATGCAGAACACAAAAAGGCTCCATTGCCCGTGCAGTGGAGCCTTTTTTTCATGGTGATTTTCAGGAAGATGGAAAACTACTCCTGCGGAGGCAGCTCGCGACCGCCTTCCTCCAGTTTTTGCAGATACTTGTCACGGCAGTCGTAGCTGCAAAAATGATATATCCTGTCACCATCGCGCACCGAGATATTACCATCTACGGCAACATAGGCCCCACACTGTGGATCCTTGACCATTTCACCGGCAGCGACCTTACGTTCTACCTCGGCGGCGTCTTCTTCCTTACTGGCCTTCTTTTTTTTGAGGACATCATTGGCAAACAGGCGATACAGCACATAAGCGGCCACAATCAAAATCAACCATTTCCACATGGGGCATAACTCCTTTGGCCTTGCAGACAGGTACACCTTGCGGGCGTCTGCCCGCCGCGTACTGAAACCTAGCACAGAGGCCGCACGCCGTCACTGAAAAATTCTGCTTCCTTCGCGCCGATAACTGAGCCGGGCTAGCCAGGCTTCCACCGGCTTGCCAGCAACCGCAAGGCCGGGGACAATTTCTGCCAGAGGCTCCAGCACAAAGGCCCGCTGGGTCATGCGCGGGTGCGGCAGGGTGCAGAAGGGTGTCTCCAGCCGCAGTGCGTCAAACAACAGTAGGTCAATATCGATACAGCGCGGCCCGTAGCGCAAGGCCGGATCAGTGCTGCGGACGCGCCCAAGCCGCGCTTCCAGCTCCAGCAAATCCCGCAGTAAGGCTTCGGGCTGATAGCGCGCCCCAAGCCAGAGTTGCACCACCTGATTCCTGAACCATGGCTGTTCTGCGTGATCCTGTGGTTCTGTCATATAGACGGACGAGGCACATACAAGACGCACATCTGCCAATGCGGCCAAGCCCTTGCGGGCCAGGGCCAGATTACCCTCGGCATCGCCAAGGTTGGAACCAAGGCAAACAAAGGCGGTATGATCGGGATGTGTTGACATTTTGCTATCTTGCCCCAAGCCCCCCTGACAAGACAAGCCCCTTGCCCGCAAGGGGCAAGCACGGTAGCATGGTCATATGAATGGTACAGCCCCTTCCCTGCAAGATCTCCTCTCCCCCTGGCGGGACGCCTTGCTGGCCCAGCGTGGACTTTCGCCCCGCACGGTGGAATCCTACGGGCAGGACATCGAAAACTTTTTCCTTTTTCAGCAGGAGCTGCATTCCAATGGGGTGGCAGGTACGCCGCCCGATGAACAGGAGATATTCCTCTATCTGGCATGGCTCAGGGCACGGGGGCACAACGGGCGCACGGTGGCGCGCCGCCTTTCGGCCCTCCGTGCCTTTTTTACCTATGCTGTAGAGGAAGGCATCCTCCCAAAAAATCCGGCCACATTGCTAGAAAATCCCAAGCTGCCCCAATACCTGCCGGAAGTCCTCAGTCAGGAGGAAGTGACCGCCCTGCTGGCCCAACCCGATATGACAGAAAAAAGCGGTATGCGTGACCGCTGCGTCCTTGAGCTTCTCTACGCGGCTGGACTACGTGTTTCGGAGCTTTGCCAGGTGCAGCTGACAGACCTCGACCTTCAGGGGGGGCTGGTTCGGGTTTTTGGCAAGGGAGCCAAGGAACGGTTGGTGCCCCTGCACCAGCTGGCCCAAAGTCTGCTGGCGGACTATCTGCACCAGTGGCGGCCCCTCTTTTCCCCCAAGGACAGACATCTGCTTGTCAGCAGGCAAGGCCGTGGTCTGAGCCGCCAATACGTCTGGAAAATCATCAAAAAGTACGCCCTGGCCGCAGGGATTCACCGCCCCATCTCTCCCCACACCCTGCGGCACACCTTTGCCACCCACCTGCTGGAGGGGGGGGCCGACCTGCGGGCTGTGCAAATGCTGCTGGGCCATGCCGACATCAGTGCCACGGAAATTTATACCCATGTACAGGCCGAGCGACTGCGCGGCATCCACCGCCAGTTCCACCCCCGGAGTCAGGCGTGAGCGCGAAGCAAACTCTCATCACCAGCCATGCCAACGCCGATTTTGATGCCTTTGCTGCCATGCTGGCGGCCAGGAGGCTTTATACCCCCTGTGTACTGCTCTTCCCCGGTACACAGGAGCGCGGCCTACAAAAGGTTTTTACTACCCTGCCTCCAGACACTTTCGATTTTCAGGAACACGCATCCCTGCATTGGGAAGGTTTCGACCGCCTTGTTCTGGTGGATACCCGACAGCGCAGCCGAATACACCATGTTGCCCCCCTGCTGGAACGCCCCGACCTGCATGTGGAAGTGTGGGACCATCACCCGGCATCGGGTGATGACGTACCGGCCCATACCCTGCACCATGCCGACACAGGCGCAGTCACCAGTCTGCTGGTACAGGCATTGAGGGAGAAGGGCATCACACTCTCTGTCAGAGAGGCTACCCTCCTTGGGCTTGGTATTTATGGGGACACCGGCTCCTTTACTTACTCTTCCACCACAACACAGGATTTTGCAGCAGCAGCGTGGCTGCTGGAACAGGGTATGGACGTGAATGCCCTGGGAGAGATGGCCGCGCATGAGCTGACCAGCCTGCACATCCACGCCCTGAACAGCCTGCTGGAGTCGGCCCGCACATATTCCATCAACTCCATCAGTGTAGTGCTGGCCGAAGCCTCCATGGAGCACTATCTTGGGGATTTTGCCCATCTGGCCCACCGCCTGATGGAAATGGAAAAATTTTCGGTACTCTTTGCCATTGGCATCATGGGTGACAGGATACAGGTGGTGGCCCGTAGTCGCAGTGACAAGATCAACGTGGGGGACATTTGCGTGGAGCTTGGCGGGGGCGGCCATACCTATGCCGCCTCGGCCTCGGTGCGGGGCATGACCCTGCATGAGGTGCGCGAAACTATCCTGCGCCAGATCCATGGACAGTCTGCCCCGCGCAAAACCGCCGGGGACTATATGTCCAGCCCTGCCGTAGGGGTGGAAGCCACTGGCAGCATCCGTGAGGCCGATGAACTGATGCTGCACTTTGGGCTCAAGGCTGTGCCGGTGTTTGCCCCGGGCAGCCGCCGTTGTATCGGCTTACTGGATGCCCAGACGGCATCTCGCGCCAGTGCCCACGGACTGGGTACTTCCCCGGTAGAAGACTATATGCGCCGCCATGTACAAACTCTCGCGCCCACAGCCAGCCTCAAGGAATTGACGGGCATTATTGTGGGTGCACGCCAGCGGCTGGTACCCATTGTGGAGAATGAAAGTGTCATTGGTGTAGTCACCCGCACAGACCTGATCAACCTGTTTACTGAAGAACCGGGCATCATTCTTGATAAAAGTGCTGCAACCCAGGCCAAGGCCCGCAACCTTGGCAAGCTCATGCAGGATCGTTTACCTGCCACGCTGCGCGCCCGCCTGACGCTGGCAGGCAGGCTGGGACGCAAGCTCGGCCTGCCGGTTTATGTTGTAGGGGGCTTTGTACGTGACCTTTTGCTGGATTGCCCCAACCATGACATCGATCTTGTGGTGGAAGGCAACGGCATCGCGCTGGCCAAGGCTCTGGCAGAGGAGCTTGGTGGTCGGGTACGCGAGCACCAGAAGTTCCTGACTTCCGTGGTCATCTTTACGGACGAGGATGGGCACGAGGAGCGCATTGACGTGGCCACGGCCCGGCTGGAGTATTATGAATATCCTGCCGCTCTGCCCACCGTGGAACTTTCGTCAATCAAAATGGATCTCTTTCGCCGCGACTTTTCCATCAACTCGCTGGCCGTACGACTGGACAGTGAACCCTTTGGGCAACTGGTAGATTTTTTTGGCGGACAGCGCGACATCAAGGATCGCATTATCCGTGTCCTGCACACCCTGAGCTTTGTGGAAGACCCTACTCGCTGTCTGCGAGCCGTGCGTTTTGAGCAGCGGTACAAATTCCGTCTGAGTGCCGGCGCAGAAAAACTTGTGCGCAACGCCCTTTCACTCAACCTGATGGAACGGCTTTCGCCCCCACGTCTCTTTAATGAGTACCAGCATCTGTGTGATGAGGCTGACCCCCCGGCCTGTTTCTTTCGGCTGGAGCAACTGGGCATCCTGCAAGCTATTGTCCCGCAGCTCAGCCTGACACCCAATCGGCGCGAAATTTTGCACAAGACCCGCGAAATGCTGGCATGGTACCGTCTGCTCTATTTCGATGAGACTGCACGGGCATGGATCGTCTATTTCCTCGCCCTGAACCACAACTTCAGCTACGCGGAAACGTCCCTGCATTTCAAGCAGCTAGGTCTCCCCTCAAGCATCAGGGATGAGCTGATGCAACAGCGGGAACAGATGCGCGCAGTCCTGCCCCGCCTAGGTCAGTGGCAGGAGCAGGAGCAAAAGGGGGAGGCCCGTGTCAGCGTCCTGTATGAACTGCTCCGGCCAGTCTGGCTGGAAAGTCTGCTCCATATGATGGCTGCCACGTCCAATGCCGGGCTGCAAAAAACCCTCTCCCGCTACATCACCCAGTGGCGGCATGAAAAAGCCGACATCAACGGTGCAGACCTGCGGCGGCTTGGACTGGAGCCTGGGCCGCTCTATGGCAGTCTGCTCAAGCAGGTGCTGGCCGCCAAACTGGACGGTGAGGCACCAAACGCCAAAAGCCAGCTGGCCCTTGTGCGAAGCATACTGGCCGCTGCGACGCGGCCCTGAGGTATGTGCATGGATATGCAGATTTTTGGCTTGCCCGAAAGGCCGGGAGCGTGTATCCTACTCCAATCATGAGACAGATTTGGGCACCGTGGCGCATTGATTACATCCTGGGCCCCAAGCCGGATCGTTGTGTCTTTTGTCTGCCGGATACAACAGCAGAAGATACTGAACGTCTGGTACTCTACAGAGGACATCGGGCTTTTGTGATCATGAACAAATATCCGTACACAAGCGGGCATCTCATGGTTTGTCCATACAGGCACGTCATGGCCCTGGCAGACTTGGGGAAAGAAGAAACCCATGAAGTCATGGATCTGGTACAGGAATGCAGCAGCATCCTCACCAAGTGCTTCAGGTGCGAGGGCATCAATGTTGGGCTTAATCAGGGCCAGGCTGCGGGTGCAGGCATCAGGGAGCACCTGCATTTCCATCTGGTACCGCGATGGAATGGAGATTCCTCCTTCATGGCCGTCTTTGACGAGGTTCGCACCATGCCGGAGCATCTCAGCCGTACATATGAACGCCTGAAACCCGCTTTTGCAGTTTTGCAGTCCCCATACGGTTCATCGGAGTAACAAGCCTTGTCCCGTGCAAGGATGTGGTTGTGAGCAATTTTTCAGGAACCAGACAGATTTCAGGAGAAAACGTATGAGGTATATCAAAGTTCTGTTGCTGGCAGTGCTTTTCTTTCTGGCCTTGATTTTCTTCTTCCAGAATCAGGCTGCCCTGTCGCAGAAGATGGCATTGACGCTCCATCTTTTCTTCCTGCCGGCCATGACATCCATAGAACTCCCCTTCTACTTCCTTGTAATTTCAGCTTTTTTCATTGGGGTACTCCTGGCAGTCTCTTTCCTTGCGTGGGAAAAGTTCACCACCTCTGCCAAACTGATGAAAACCAAATGGCGTGTCAGCTCGCTTGAACGCGAAGTGGAAAAGCTCCGCAAGCAGGTGGAAAGTGTCCCCCAGGCTACCCGCAAGTTCTTCCACCGCAGTAAGCCGCAGGAAGCCGCCCCGGCCAGTGCCGTACAGGACAAGTCGGCACAGCCCGAAACCAAGGCCGCTTCGGTTGACGACATCGTCGCGCCAGACCCTGACAAGGCCTAGGCCACTCCCGATGGTACGCGCCCGGTTCGCCGGGCGCATTTTTTTCACCCTGCCCCGCCCCTGCCATGACCACAGACGCCAAGATGACCCCCATGTTCGAGCAGTATCTGCGTATCAAGGCAGATTACCCTGACGCCCTGCTCTTTTACCGCATGGGAGACTTTTACGAACTCTTCTTTGATGATGCCGTCACGGCAGCGCGTGAACTGCAGATAGCCCTGACCAGCCGCAGTAAGGACAGCACAAACCCTGTCCCCATGTGCGGTGTACCGTGGCATTCGGCACAGAACTATGTAGCGCAGCTTATCGACAAGGGCTTCCATGTGGCCATCTGCGAGCAAATGGAAGACCCCAAGGCAAGCAAAAAACTGGTGGATCGGGCAGTTACCCGTGTTATCACCCCCGGCACTGTGCTTGATGATGCCAATCTGAGCAGCAAGAGCCACAACTATCTGGGGGCCGTCTGTTACAATGCCGCCAAGGCCTGTGGGGCCTTGGCCTGGGCCGATATTTCCACCGGGCAATGGTCGGGGGTAGAGTTCAAACGCCCACAGGAGTTATGGCAGTGGGTGCAAAAGATAGCTCCACGTGAACTGCTTTTGCCTGAGGGGATTGAGCAGCCGTCACAATGTTTGCTGGAAGGCATACGCCTGGTACGGCTGCCCGTTGCCCATTTTGAACTGAAACGCGCCGGTGAACGCATTATCGCAGCGCAGCATGTGCGGGATCTGGCCGCACTGGGGCTTGACAACAAGCCGGAGCTGACCCGAACCTGTGGGGCCATTCTCCTCTGGCTTGAACAGACACAGAAGCGCAGCCCTGAACAGCTCATGCCCTTCACACCGCTCGATCTGGGCAGGCGGTTGCTGGTGGACGAAGTAACCGAGCGCAATCTTGAGATTTTTGTCCGCCTCAACGGCCGCAAGGGCAAGGGGACTTTGCGGCATGTGCTGGACGCCACCCAAACCCCCATGGGTGGCCGTTTGCTGGAAGAAATGCTCCGCCACCCCTGGCGCGAGGCAGGGCCTATCCAGCGTATCCAGGATGCTGTTGCCTTTTTCCATACACAGGACGCCAAACGGGAAGCCCTGCGGGAAGCCTTGCGCGCTGTGTATGATCTGGAACGCCTTTCTACCAGAGTGCAACTCAATCGCGCCACTCCGCGTGACTTTATCAGTCTCCGTAACAGTCTTGCGGCCCTGCCCGCCGTCCGTGCCGTCCTGCTGCGGCAGGAGGATGGTACCTATCCCGCGGAAAGCCAGTCCCTTGGTAACGAGCTGCCGCAGACCCTGCACGAACTTGTCAAAAGCTGGGATTCTCTGGAAGACTGCGCCCACCTGATCGCCACGGCCCTTGTTGAAAGTCCGCCCGTGCTCATCACCGATGGAGGACTGTTCAAGCCCGGCTACCATGCCGATTTGGACAAGCTGCTGGATCTCATGGAGCATGGCGAGCAAAAACTTCAGGAACAGCTGGAAAAAGAGCAGACAGAAACGGGTATGCCCAAACTCAAGCTGGGGTATAACAGGGTCTTTGGCTATTATTATGAGATTTCACGCGCAGCCTATACTGGTGAAATCCCCCCGCACTTCATCCGCCGCCAAAGCCTTGCCAATGCCGAACGCTTTACTACACCGGGGCTCAAGGCATTGGAAGAAGACCTCATTTCTGCCACTGACCGGCGCAACAGCCTGGAATACAAACTGTTCCAGGATTTACGCGAACATCTGGCAATGCAGCATCAGCGTATTCTGCATATGGCAGAACTTGTGGCCCAACTCGACTACTGGCAAAGCCTTGCCCATGTGGCCCGGCAAAACGGCTGGTGCCGCCCCACCCTTGTCAACACGCCGACCATGGACATCCGGGATGGGCGGCATCCTGTAGTGGAAAGTATGGTTGGCAGTGCCAACTTTGTCCCCAACAGCTTCCGTCTGGGGGGTACGCGCCGTCTCTGTCTGCTTACCGGGCCCAATATGGCCGGCAAGTCCACTGTTTTGCGGCAGGTGGCCATCATTTGTCTGCTGGCACAAATGGGCTCATGGGTCCCAGCCAGCGAGGCCACCCTCGGCCTTGTGGACAGGCTCTTTTCCCGCGTCGGAGCATCAGACAATCTGGCCCAGGGGCAAAGCACCTTCATGGTGGAAATGATGGAAACCGCACGTATCCTGCGTCAGTCCACCAAACGCAGCCTCGTCATCCTTGATGAAATAGGCCGTGGCACAAGTACCTATGATGGGGTGGCCCTGGCCTGGGCCGTGGTGGAAGAGATGGTCAGGCGTGCCGGTGGCGAAGTACGCACCCTTTTTGCCACGCACTACCACGAACTGACGGCACTGGAAGGCCGTATCGAGGGTGTGTTCACCATGAACATTGCTATTCGGGAGCACAACAACGAGATACTTTTCCTGCACAGACTTGTGCCTGGCCCGTCAGACCGCAGCTACGGGGTAGAGGTGGCACGGCTGGCCGGTGTGCCCGCTCCCGTTGTGCAACGGGCGCGGCATATCCTTGCCGGGCTGGAACGGGGACGCGAAGCCCCCCGCAAAACCGAAGCCATACATCTGCCGGGATTGGATTTACCAGAAACACAACAAGCCAATACTCCCCTGCCCCAGCCCCCTGCTTCTGCGGAGCATCCCCTGCTTGTCCTGCTGCAAGAGCTGGATCCTGACAGCCTGAGTCCGCTGGAGGCACTCAAACTGCTCAATGAATGGAAGCTCCTGTGGGGGCAGCCCCCGCTTGGGGACAGTGCGTCTTCTGTCGGGCAAGGAACAGCCCATGCTTGAGCTGAATCCCTGGTCTGCCCTCCAGTCCATTGCCGAGCGGCGTATACAGGATGCCGCCAAGGCCGGTGCCTTTGACAATTTGCCGGGGCAGGGCCGTCCGTTGGAGCTGGAAGACATGAGCCATGTGCCGGAAGACCTGCGGATGGCATACAAGGTACTGCGCAATGCTGGCTGTCTGCCCCCGGAACTGGAGGAGCGCAAGGAAATAAACCGTCTGGTGGATTTGCTGGAAGCCTGTTCCGATGAGCAGGAACGCCTGCGCGGGATGCAAAAACTGCGCTTTATGCTGGACAGGACACGCATACGCTACCAACGTCCCATCCATGTGGATGAGGACGATCCGTATTATGCCCGGATCCTCCATCGCCTTGCCGCGCTGGGACGCTCAAAGCAAGGTATTACACCCAATACAGGCCCAAAAACAGGCGCGGACACAGACAGATAGCCCTGTCCACATCCGCGCCCGGCGATTTCAAGAATACAGATCTATTCCTGCGGGCTGGCGTCCTGCACATCCACGATCTTGACGCCAAATTCCGTCACAGTATTGGGTGGGTCATAAAACAAGACCATGAAGGGCACTTCTCCACCCTGTTTCACATTGGTGTTGTTGGTCAGGATTTCCAGCTTGTTGCCAAGGAAGGATTCCATTTCCTTCTGGCTGAGTACCTGTAGCTGAAAAAGCGAAAGCTGGGTTCCGGCCCATTGCTTCTTTTCACTCAGGACTTTTTTATCCTTGTCATAAATGGCCGCCTGCACTGCTATCAGGGCCTTGGGAGAGGGGAATTCATTGACAACGCGCCCCTCAATGACAAAAACCTTGCCGACCTTTTCATTTTCCACAATATACTGGCGCACATTCCGCATGGTGAGCATTTCCACCTTGCGGGCCAGATCCTCGCCAGAAACTCCCTGAACTTCGGGGATACCACGCAGAAAGAAGTACCAGTATGCCCCGCCGCTCAACAGACAAAGCAGGAGTAGGCCCAGCAAGAGTTTTGTCAGTCTGCCCTTGCCCGTCCGGGGATCCTTGAGCCGGGGCAAGGCTGTATCCTTGGGCTCTGCTGTCCCCGCTGGCCTGCCCATCGGCAAGGCAAAGACATGCTTGCAAACCGAACAGCGCAGCTTGACACCGGGCTTGCCCAGGTTATCGGGCAAATTGAAACGGCTTGTACATTGTGGACATTTTACTTCCATGCCAGTCAACTCCCGTGCATCCCGCCCTTATTCTGGAATAATCTCATAAATGCCGGGCAAGGCCCGGTACTGTTCCGCATAGTCCAGTCCGTAGCCAACTATGAAGCCCTGCTGGAGGTCAAACCCTGCAAAATCCACAACGACATTGGCTTCACGGCGTTCCCGCTTGCTGACAAGAGCCGCAAGCGACAGGCTACGCGGCTTGCGGGCTGCAAACTGGTCAAGCAAAAAACGCATACTCCGACCACTGTCCACGATGTCCTCAACCACAAGGACGTGCTTGTCGCATAGCTCTATTTCTACATCCTTGCCAAAGTGGACATGTCCAGAACTGACCTCGCTCTTGCCATAGCTGGCAAGGCGCACAAAATCCAGTTCCAGCCGGGGATTTCTCAGGCAGCGCACAAGATCACTGAAAAAGACAAAGCCCCCCTTGAGAACACAAACAGCCACCAAGGGTTCCTGCCCGAAACGGGCATCGATCATCTCTGCCAGCTCCTGCACACGCCCGGCGATCTGCTCTGCCGTAAAAACAGGACGTAATTCCTTGACACGCAGTGTTTGCCCCGCCATGCTCACTCTCCGGCGCGCGCCTGCTTGCCAAGCAACTGGCTGATGACGTCCACAAGGCTGTCTTCTTCCAAAATCCCGGACTGCGAGGCTACCAGCTTGCCATCCCGGTCGTAAATGATATTGTGCGGGATGGTACTGACCCGAAAAGCCGCCGGTACAGACCTGTCCGCCAGATAGACCGGATAGTCCATACCCATCTTGCTAACAAAGGGCGGCACAGCGGCGGGCTTTTCGTCCACCGAAAGACTGACCACCAGCACATCCTTGTCGCCAAACTTCTGCTGTACCTTTATCAGATGCGGGATCTCCATCCGGCAGGGGGGACACCATGTGGCAAAAAAATTCAGCAGGATGACCTTACCCCTGTTTTTCTGGATCAGGTCGGCCAATGCCGGCAAGTCCAGTACAGCAACATCCCTGGCCCATGCCGCAGACGGCAGGAGCAACATACACAGCACCAAAAGCAGGCTCAGTTTCCTCATGTCCATTCCTTGTCCGCTAATTTGCCCATCCGATCACTGTCTGCCCACAAGCTCCGCACAGGGCAGCCGCTTTACTCTTCCACAAATTCTTTGGCAGTACGCACAGCGCAGACGGCATCCGCACAATAGGCATCGGCACCAATGGATTCGGCAAAGCCCCGCGTCACCGCCGCACCGCCCACCATGACACGCATGGGCAGGGCACGCTCCCTGATCAGTCGGATGGTGTCTTCCATCCGAACCATGGTCGTGGTCATGAGTGCCGACAAGCCAATAATACGCGCGTTGTGCTCTACAGCGCAAGCCACAATCTTGTCGGCGGGGACATCCTTTCCCGCATCAATGACCTCAAAACCGTGGTTGCCCAGCAGCAGGGCAACAATGTTCTTGCCGATGTCGTGAATATCTCCCTCTACCGTGGCCATAACAATGGCCGGACGCTCTTCCGGCCCACGCCCGGCCTCCAGCAGCGGACGCAGCCTGGCAAAGGCCGTCTGCATGGTCTCAGCAGCCCGGATGAGCTGTGGCAAAAAGTATTCGCGCCGCTCGTAACGCGCACCTACTTCCGTAATGGCCGGGATGAGCACATCCTGCACCAGCGCAAAAGGCTCCGCCCCCTTTTCCAGTTCCTGTTCAAGCAGGGGCAGCACATTTTCCCGGTCGCCATTGAGTACGGCCTCGGCCACGCTGGCAGAGGAGAGAGCCCGTGCAGCCGTTCGCTGGCCAGCCCCCGTACCGGGCTGCCATTCGCTGTAGTTGGCGATAAAATCCTGAGCATGGGCGTCATGCCCTCCCAGCACCTGCATGGCGTCAAGAGCCTCGCGCAAACGCCCGGCCGAAGGATTGGCTATGCAGGAAGTCAGGCCCGCCCCGACAGCCATGCTGAAAAAGCTCGCATTGAGCAGTTCCCGCGCAGGCAAACCAAAGGAGATATTGGACAAGCCCAAGGTCGTCGGCAAGTTGTTGGCCCGGCACCAGCGGGCCATCTCCAGACAATGCTTTCCACCATCGCCCTTGGAGGAAATCGCCAATGCCAGGATATCAACCATGATCAGGCGGCGTGGGATCCCCAAGTCCTCTGCCCGGCGCAACAGGGTCTCCGTGATGGCAATGCGCTCGGCAGCCGTCACCGGCAGTTTGGCCCCTTGCAGGGGCAAAAGGATGAAGGGTGCGCCATAGTCCCGGCACAACGGGCCCAGCACGTCCATGCGATCCCCTTCCCCACTGATGGAATTGACCAGCGGTGAACCCGGACAATAGGGCAAAGCATTGGCAATGGCCTCAGCGTTGGAGGAGTCCAGTGACAGAGGCACGGCCAGACGGGCCACCAGTTTCTGCGTCAGTTCCGGCAGCATCAGGGCCTCATCCACCAGGGGGGCACCCACGTTTACATCCAGGATGGCAGCCCCATCGGCCACCTGCTGGTCAGCCAGTTGCAGGGCAGCCTCAAGCTGACCTTCCTGCAACTCCCTGGTCAGGACTTTCTTGCCCGTGGGGTTGATACGTTCACCAATGACAACCAGTGCTTCCTCATGCCCGATACGCACAAGGGCGGAGCGGCTGGTCAGGCAAATACCCCGTTGCGTCTGCTCCTTCTGCCTTGGCAGGGTCAGTCCGTGCACGGCATGCCCCAGAGCTGCCAGATGCTCCGGCGTGGTACCGCAGCAGCCCCCAAGAACACGCGCGCCGGCCTTGATGAAGGCGGCTGTCTTCTGGGCAAAAGGCTCCGGCCCCAGGGGGAAAACCGTTTCCGCGCCGCGCAGTTCGGGTAGGCCGGCATTAGGTTCGGCCATGACCGGACAGGAGCAGACAGAGGCCAGTTCCTGTACTACCGGCAGCATCTGATCCGGCCCAAGGCTACAGTTGGTGCCAATGACATCTACGCCCAGATTCTGCATGGTCTCGGCAAAGATGGCCGGACTGGAACCGGTCAGGCTGACACCTTCTTCAAAGGTCATGGACACCATGATCGGTAAACGGCATACCTGCCGGGCGGCAACCACAGCGGCGCGGGCTTCTGCAAGATCAAACTGGGTCTCAATAAAGATGAGATCCACTCCGCCAGCCACAAGCCCCCGGATTTGGGCGGCAAAGGCTGCAATCAGGTCACACGGCTCGACCTCTCCCAGAGGTTTGGCAAACTGGCCGCTTGGCCCCACGTTGCCCGCCACAAAAACTGGACGTCCGGCCCTCTGCGCCGCCTCGCGTGCCACCTCGGCCATACGCCTGTTGAAGGTAAAGACATCCAGCCCCTGCGGCAGCTTGTAAGGATTGCCCCCAAACGTACATGAGGTCAGGATATCTGCACCGGCCTTCAGATAGGCCAGATGGATGTCACGCAGGATATGCGGGTTCTCCATGCAGAATTCTTCCGGACTCATGCCCACGGGCAACCCCGATGCCTGCAACATGGTTCCCATAGCCCCGTCCAGCAATAAAGGACGCCCCGAATCCAACGCTTCCTTGAAGGTCATACCAGCCAACCTGTCTTGCGATTTTCAGCCAGATACCCCAGACAGGGGCATGGCCCAAGCCCGCCAGGGCAGAAAAAAGCCGCGCCAGCACACGCAATCTGTCCTGTTCGGAAAGTTTTACTCAAAAACATTGAAAAGGACAAACCAAAACTATAGCATAAAGCGTTGCCGCCTGTTCCGATCGGCAGCATAGAGTACAAAGCCAATGAAAAAAAATACTCCTCTTTCCACAATTTCTTCCACAAAATCCCAAGTTTCAGCCAGCCCTGCGCCTGAGGCCGAAATGCGTAAAGCAGCTCCGTACCCTTCAGACACAGCAGCAGAGGTTGAGATCCTTGACGATGTCTCCCCTGATGAGGAGATTGACACCGAAGCCGTTGCCAATGACCTGGAGCAGGAATTGGAAAGCGACTTTGATGAGGACGAAAATCTTGCCCTGGGGGAAGGTTCGCCCGGCGGGCTGCCTGCCCCAAGCCCCAGCCGTCTGCCCACACCGGCCGGGGGGCGTGACAGTCTGCATATCTACTTGCGCGAGGTAAGTCGCTTTCCCCTGCTCAAGCCGGAGGAAGAACACGCTCTTGCCCTGCGTGTGCGAGACCACAATGATGCCGACGCAGCCTTCCGGCTGGTATCCTCCCATTTGCGACTGGTTGTCCGCATCGCCATGGACTTCCAGCGTCGCTGGATGCAGAATGTTCTTGACCTGGTGCAGGAAGGCAATGTGGGTCTGATGCGCGCCGTGAACAAGTTTGACCCGGACAAGGGCATCAAGTTCTCCTACTACGCCTCATTCTGGATCAAAGCCTATATCCTCAAATTCATCATGGACAACTGGCGCATGGTGAAAATAGGTACCACCCAGGTGCAGCGCAAGCTCTTCTATAATCTCAACCGAGAGCGGCAAAAGCTTATTGCCCAGGGCTTTGACCCGGATGCAGCCATGCTGTCTGAACGGCTGGGCGTCAGCGAAGAGCAAATCAACGAGATGGATCAGCGTCTGGCCTCCACTGACCTGTCGCTCAACGTCCCGGTGGGAGATGACGTGGGCGGGGCCACCCGGATGGACTTTTTGCCCGCGCTCGGCCCAGGTATTGAGGACAGCCTTGCACGGGAGGAAATCTCCGGCCTTGTCAGAGATCGCCTCAAGGGTATTTTGCCCAAGCTCAACGAAAAAGAACTGTACATCCTCCATCACCGTCTGCTCAATGAGGAACCTGTTACCTTGCGTGAGATAGGGGAACGGTATAACGTCACGCGGGAGCGTGTCCGCCAACTGGAGGCCCGCCTGCTTGAAAAAATCCGCCAGCACCTCACGCTGGACATCAAGGACTTTTCCAACGACTGGATACAAACATAATGCCCAAGACGCACACACGCTTCGCGCTCTTTTGCGCAGTTCTGCTTATGCTGTCTGCCTCGCTCTCCCTGCTGGGATGTGGTGGCTGCGCGGGTACGCAAAACCGCGAAGAGACGCGACACGCTTCGGACGGGGCGGCCCTGGAGGCCGCCCCCCTGTCTGCGGCGTCACAGGACACGGGTTTACCCATTCTGCCCGTACAGGAGGCCCTGTCCACACGAGCCTCAGACACATACAGCTACCTGCTGGTCATGCAGGCTCTGTTGCACGATGACGAAACAGCCCTGCTGGACGCCATCCCTCACCTTGCAGCCGCCAAAACCCCGCCCCAGGGCTGGCTGGAGGCCGGTGTCTGGCTCATGGGGCGCAAATCTCCCAGCAGCGTTATCTTTCTGGAACAGGCCCTTCGCCTCTGGCCCGATGATGTCTCGCTCAATCTGTTGCTGGCAGAGGCCCTTGTGGAACACGGCAAGGCTGAACGTGGCGTGAGCCTGATGCGTGATTTTTTACAACGCAGACCGGATTCACTGGATGCCCGTCTGGAACTTTCCCTCCTGCTGGTCAAAACACGGCAGTTTGAGGAAGCCCGCAGCATCCTCAGTGCTATCAAGAGCAAAGAACGCTCTCCTCTCGTGGAATACTACCAGGCCCGCGCCCTTATCGGCATGGGCAGACAGCGCGAGTCCATCCCCCATTTGCGGGCAGCCCTCAAGGAGATGCCCGACTTTGTCGATGCCCGTGCAGAACTGGCCTATGTCCTTGAACAGCTTGACAGGCTGGATGAGGCCCGCGCAGCCTACGAGGAGCTGCTTCGGCAGGATGTCTCCCGGCATGACGTGTTGTTACGGCTCATCAGTCTGTCCCTGCGCTTAAAGCAGCCCGCCAAGGCACTCCGCTATATGGAGCAAGGCCCGGACAGTGAACCTTTTCGGCTGACCGTGGCCAGTATGCTTATTGAAAGCCGTCATTTTACCGAGGCAGAAAAAATCCTGCGGCAAATGGAGGACAGGGGCCAAGCCGGTGATGATGTCCATATGCTGCTGGCAGAACTCACCTGGAGGCAGCGGCGCACACTCCCCCAGGCCCTTGCCTGGCTGGACAGGATAGCCCCGGAAAGCAAAAACCAGGCCCGCTCCCGCCTGTTACGGACGCAACTCCTGATTGAGGCCGGGCAGGAAGACAATGCCCGCCGCATCCTGCAACAGGGCCAGGCCGACTTTGGGCACATGCCGGACTTTTTTGAATTTGAAGCCCGTCTGCTGGCCGGACAGCGCAAATGGGATGACGCCATTGCCGTGGCCCGCAAGGCGTGCAGCCAGTGGCCTGATAATGGCGACATGTTCTTTTTGCTGGGCAGTCTGCTGGATGAAAAAGGGGACAAGGCCGGGGCCATGCAAATCATGGAAGACCTGGCCAAACGCCAGCCCGACAATCATCAGGCTCTGAACTATGTGGGATACACCCTGGCCGAACAAGGGCGAGAGCTTGAACGGGCCTTGCAACTGCTGATCAGGGCCAACGATCTGGCCCCCAATCAGGCATATATCGTGGACTCACTGGCTTGGGCCTTGTTTCGCCTTGACAGAACGGAAGAAGCCTTCCGGGAAATCAGCCGGGCAGCCAGCCTGAACGAACAGGGCGACCCCACTATCTGGGAACACTACGGTGACATTGCCCGCAGCCTTGGGCGTCTTGATGAGGCCCGCAAGGGCTACAGCAAGGCACTGGAACTCAAACCCGCCAATGCCGATTCCATCCGGCAGCGGCTTTCCGAACTATGAAACGACTGCTGCTCTGTTGCTGTCTGCTCCTGCTTTGTGCCTGTGCCCGACAGCCCATCACCAGCCCGCCTGATATGGCGGCTTCGCCAACGACTGAAGTCACCAGTCTTAAGGGCCGCTGGCAGGCATACCTGAACGCAAACCTTGAGCATATCTCGCCCTTTCGTCTGCACCTGAGTCTGCGTTTTGGCCCGGAAGGCAATACCCGCCGCGTTACGGCCCTGTTCTGGGGCAACGGGGAGCAGCAGCTTCGGCTGGATGTCATGGCCGGGGTTGGTGCGACCATCGGCAAGGTGCTGGAAGATGACGATGACTTTCTCATCTTCAGCCCACAGGAAAACAGAGCCTATTTCCATCAGGGGGCAGCAAGCCCTCTGCTTCGCCTTGGTGTCCCCTTCCCTCTTGGTCTGAAGCAACTGGCCGGACTGCTCAACGGACGTTATATTGATGCCTTTGGCGCAACGTGGAACCACGGCACGATTATGCCGGACGCTCTCCACGCCTATGATCTTGATGGCAAGCCCGGCGGGCAACTGACGCTGGATGCACAGGGACTGCCCGTGCTCTGGCAGGAACACCCCGGTGGCAAACACGGCTGGATCATGAAAATACAATATGATGACGGGCAGCCCCCGCAGCCTCGCCGCCTTGACGTTCGCCACAGCAATGGGACAGGTGGCGTCCTGCTTGTCAAATCACGCGAGAGTAACCTGCCGCCCTTCAGCCGACAGCAGATGGAGCTGATTTTACCCGATACTGCCCCACTGCTGCCGCTTTCACAATTCAAGGGCCGCTGAGATCCAAAGGAAGACAGTCATGCAGCGTATCCATCTGGCCTCCGACCACGCCGGTTTTGCCCTCAAACAAGAGCTGGCCCGCCGCCTTGCAACGCAGGGTTACGACATCGTTGATGACGGGACCCACGACACACAAAGTTGCGACTATCCTGTTTATGCCCATAAGCTCTGTGAGGCTGTGGCCGCCGAAGGAAGCCGTGGTGTACTCATCTGTGGCACGGGCCTTGGTATGTCCATGGCTGCCAATCGCCATACCGACATCCGCGCCGCGCTCTGCACAACAGAACTTCATGCCCGCATGAGCCGCTGCCACAATAACGCCAATGTTCTCTGCCTGGGGGCCAGGGTCACGGGTGTGGAACTGGCCTTTGCCATAGTTGACGTTTTTCTTGCTACAGAATTTGAAGGTGGGCGCCACCAACGCCGTCTTGACCTCCTGCGTCTGCAAGCCTGACACCACAACTGCCAACAGCACAAGGTATATCATGCAGCTTTACAATACCCTTGGTCGCCGCAAGGAAGAGTTTATCCCCCTGCGTCCCGGCAAAGCCCATATCTATGTTTGCGGTATCACTGCCTATGACTACTGCCATATCGGGCATGCCCGCTCGGCCCTTGTCTTTGACGTGCTGGTGCGCCACCTGCGCCAGTCCGGTCTTGACGTGCATTTTGTCCGCAATTTTACGGATGTGGATGACAAGATCATCAAACGAGCCAACGAAGAGGGGCGCGACTGGCGTGAAGTGGCCGAAACCTATATGGCAGCCTTCCATGAGGATATGGACAGACTCGGCGTCTTGCGCGCCGATGAAGAGCCACGCGCCACCAACTATATCCCGCAGATTCAGTCCCTCTGCGCCCGCCTGATAGAAGCTGGCCGGGCCTATGCCACGCCATCGGGTGATGTGTATTTTCGGGTGCGTGAATACGGCCCCTACGGCAAACTCTCTGGTCGCAGCCTTGATGACCTCCAGGCTGGTGCGCGTGTGGCCCCCGGCGAGGAAAAGGAAGACCCGTTGGACTTTGCCCTCTGGAAAGCCGCCAAGCCCGGTGAACCTTTCTGGGAAAGCCCCTGGGGCAAGGGACGGCCTGGCTGGCATATCGAATGTTCAGCCATGAGCGAACCCTACCTGCCGCTGGACATTCACGGCGGTGGGCAGGATCTTGTCTTCCCCCACCACGAGAATGAGATCGCCCAGTCCGAGGCGGCCTGCTCCTGTGAGCTGGCACGCTTCTGGGTACACAACGGTTTCGTGCAGATCAATGCCGAAAAGATGTCCAAGTCACTGGGCAACTTCAAAACGATCCGCGACATCCTGGCAAGCTGGCTGCCTGAAGCCCTGCGGTTCTTTCTGCTGGGCAAGCATTATCGCAGCCCCATTGATTTCAGTCCGGAGGGGATGGAAGAGGCAGAAAAAGGTCTGCAACGGGTCTATACCTCCCTGCTGGAAGCCCGCAAGGCACTGGAGCGTACCTCCTGGAAAAAGACTCCCTTGCCTGCTGCAATGCAAGAAGAATGGGCAGCCCTGCCCGCTGCCTTTGCCGCTGCCCTGGACGACGACCTCAATACGGCACAGGCCTTGGGACAAGTTTTTTCACAGGTGCGTATCGTCAATCGCCTGTTGGAAGAAAAGGCTCTCCGCGTCTCCGAAGCCGGTCGCGACCTTTTGCAGGACTTTCTGGCCCGTGCCCGCCAGTGGGAAGCCAGCCTTGGCCTGTTTGGGCAGGATCCGGCAGCCTTCCTGGCTGACCTGCGCACCATGCGGGCCACACGATGCCAGCTTGACCTTGGCCGGGTAGAAGAACTGCTGCATATGCGCGCTGAGGCGCGTGCGACCAAGGATTTTGCCCGTTCAGACGCTCTGCGCGATGCGCTTCTGCAGATGGGTGTGAGTGTACGGGATACCCCGGAAGGGCAAACCTGGGACATGGAGTAAACAAAGCCTGACCATGCTGTATTGTCGGCCTCTTTCTCGCTGCATCGCCCTGTTTCTGCTGCTTCTGCTTATGCCCCTCTTCTGTTGTCCTCCGGCGGCGTGGGCATTCTTTTTCGGCGGAGTGTCCATCAAGGACGAAAAGGAGATGGGGCGCAAGTTTGATGTGATGGTTCGGGCCAGTCTGCCTATGGTGGATGACCCGGAAATCACCAACTATGTCAACTATATGCTGGGGCGGCTTACCCGCAAAATGCCGCCCCAGCCCTTTGCCTTCAAGGCCGCTGTCATCCGGCACAACGCCCTCAATGCCTTTGCCGTACCCGGTGGCTATGTTTTTCTGTTCACTGGCCTGATGATGCAGGTGGAGCGTGAGGAGGAGCTTGCCGGTGTACTGGCCCATGAGCTGGCCCATGTCACCCAGCGGCATGTGGCCTCCCGTCTGGAACGCGCCCAGTATCTGACAGTCGGCTCACTCCTGCTTGCCATTGCCGGGGTTGCCGTGGGGGGGCCGGGCGGCGGTGCGCTGGCCATGGGCGCGCTGGGCGGCAGCCAGTCGGCCATGCTCAATTACAGCCGCCTTGACGAGACTGAGGCTGACCAGATTGGTCTGCAATTCCTCATAGCCGCAGGCTATCCACCCGCTGGAATGGTGGGGGGGTTCAAGGTGCTGCGCCAAAAAAGCTGGATGTCGGGCATGAGCATCCCCACCTATCTTTCCACCCATCCTGCCATCGGTGACCGTATCAACAGCCTTCAGGCCCGTATTGAAACGCTCTCAGCCCACATCCGCAACAGGACACAGGACACATCCCGTTTTCAGCGGGTCAAGACCCTGCTCTGGGCGCGGTATGGCGACAGCCAGGCTGCCCTGCAACGCTTCAGCGGCTCTGACGCGCTTTCCTGCATGGGCCGGGGTATGGTGCTGGCCCGGTCGAACAAGATCAATGAGGCCAGTACGGCCTTTGATGCTGCGCTGAAGGCAGCACCTCGTGACCCGCTTGTTCTGCGCGAGGCTGGGGCCTTCCACTACCGCAAGGGAGATATGCGCCGGGCCGGAGGCCTGTTGCAGCAGGCCATGCAGTTGGACAGAAATGACTACATGGCGGCCTTTTTCTTTGCCAGGATGCTGGATGAAACCGGACGTCAGGCACAGGCCGCAGCTCATTACCGTGAAGTGCTGCGCCATGTGCCGGAAGAGCCAGACGTACATGCTGCCTA
Organism: Desulfovibrio sp.; assembly: GCA_017415765.1. GTDB lineage: Bacteria > Desulfobacterota > Desulfovibrionia > Desulfovibrionales > Desulfovibrionaceae > Desulfovibrio. The sequence continues at coordinate 47,488 of JAFQED010000026.1, forward strand.
TGCCCGCTCGCTGGGAGAAAGTGGTAAGACATTGGATGCCTATATCCACCTTGCCTACAGTGCCATTTATTCCAATGACCGCCGACAGGCCGAGCGGCATGTCAAAAAAGCCCGTGCCCTTGCGGAAAAAACGCCCGACAGGAATGCCCTGAACAAACTTGAGGACATCTACAGGGAACGTAAGGAAGTGTGGGAGGCAGACTAGCCACGCCATTAGCCCTTTGCTAAGCGGGTGGCCGTAGGGTATTTTAAGGAGGCAAACGCTAATCCCTTGCTCTGCAAGGATATTTGGGTACACCAACCCCGGTTCTGGTCTTTTTTCAGTTGACATATCCGGCGGCTTTACTTAGTACAGAACGAACGCAAGACTTGCTGCCATTGCCACGTCAGTGCCCGCATGGACGCAGCGGCCGCTGCCTTTTTATGTTCTTGGGCAGAAACCGCAGATCGGCCTCTGGTGACGGCATACGGCAGAGTCCCCGGGAATCCCAAATTTCTGTCTGATGGAGAAGTAAAATGACCAAAGCTGAACTTGTCGAAAAAATTTACACCAAGGCTGGTCTGCCCACCAAGGCCAAGGCAGAGGAAGCTCTGGAAGCCGTTGTCTCCTCCCTGCGCGAAGCCCTTGCTGCGGGTGAGTCCGTGACTTTCACCGGCTTTGGCAGCTTCAAGGTTGTTTCCCGTGCTGCCCGCAAAGGACGCAACCCCCGCACCGGCAAGGAAATCACCATCCCGGCCAGCAAGGTCGCCAAGTTTACCCCCGGCAAGGGTCTGAAAGAAGTTATCAAGTAAAGCTGTGGCTCATTGGCAGATACCGAGACGGCATCCCAGTGGATGCCGTCTTTTGCTATCAAAACACTTTTTTGCCTGAAGTATGTTATTTCCCAACCTTTCACATGTGCTGGCCTTTCTTGACAAGCCGCGTGCCAGGCGGGCATTCTTGCTTGTGACCTTGTAAGTTTTCTGTCTCATCGCCCGCGTGACAAAGGAGTTTTGAATGCAAAAGGCTCTGCTCTGTCTGCTGCTGTCGCTGTGCTGTGTTTGCCCAGCCCATGCCTGGACTGGCTATGTCCTGCGGGTGGAGGACGGCAATTCTATCCTTTTGAGTACACAGGAAAACAGCTCGGCAGACCAGGTTCTCGTGCGTCTTTACGGTATCGAAGCTCCCGTTTTGCAGCAGCCCTATGCCAAGGAGGCGCAGGCATGTTTGCAGCGGCTTCTGCCACGCGGGGCAAAGGTCAATATAGAGCCGACCAGCAAAGATGCGGACGGCGTACAGACCGCGCTGGTGCAGGTGGACGGCACGTCTGTCAACTACCAGCTGCTGGTCGAAGGCTTGGCCTGGGTGGATCGCACCTCGTGCAAGGCCCTGTTTTGCCGTCGCTGGTATATTCAGGAACACCGTGCCGTTGAAGACGGACGGGGACTGTGGGGCCTCAAGCTGCCTACTCCCCCCTGGCAGTGGAGCCGCTAGAGCGAACTGCTTTTTTCCACAAGCCACACCCCAAAAGACAGCACTGCTGTTATGAGCAAACAACAAGGGCCGTCTCCATGGGAGAAGGCCCTTGCAAGCTGTTACCTGGTGAGAGATCAGGCGGCGGAATCCGCCTTGGCCGTCCTCAAATAGGGGGCAAAGGCCACATCCATGCCTGAAATATGGTGGATAAGCCAATCACGCAAAAAGTGCAGTACCTCCATATCCACATTGGCCTTACCGGCCAGCAGGGCGGTGTGGAATTCCTCCACCTTGGTGCGAAAGTCCTCATGTATCCTGATGTGCTTTTCCGTATCCGGGTAGTCTGTACGCTTGAAGAAAATCTCTTCGGTATTGAAATGGGTAAAGGCATAACCGGCAAGGGCTTCAAGCACCTCCTGCAGCTCCTCTCTGGATCGACCAGTGTTGATGGCATGGTGCAGCTTGTTGATATACGTCAGCAGGAGCTTATGCTGCCCGTCAATGGCCTCAATCCCGGTGGCAAGCTCGTCTGACCAGGCCGCAAAGAGGATCCCCCCTTCCTGATGGGGGGCAGTACTACTGGCAGTGCCAGTATCCGTAAACCCCTCTAACTGGGTCAGGCAATCTTCAAGAAAATCCACCTCACTCTTAAAGCCGCGCATACACTCGCTCAAGTCTTTTTTCAGGATAGACACACTGGCCGAGACCGCCTCAGGGTCATTGTCCCGGGCATAGGCGGCCAGCCTGTCGATCTCGCAGTGCATTTCCAGTGAAATGGCCTGGATGTGGCGGGACTGCACCCGCATACTGTCACGGGCCATACGCAAGCTGGCAGCCAGGAGTGCCTGTCGCTCCTTCTCCTCCTCAGCAGCAAAGGCTCTGTCAGCACTATCTGACGAAGGCTGTTCCGTATTCACTGTTTGAGGGATGGTTGCCCCAGGGCCGGGATGGCCGGTACTGACCGCTGCCAGCCCGGCCCATATCCCATAGCTTGCCGGGCAAAGCCCCTGTGCCTTTTGGCGCAGGGCCTGTTCCAGCCGTCTTGCCGGTGCAAATACCGCTTGCTGAAGGAGGATGAGTCCGGCGCAGCCGCCCAGAAGGGCTATCACGGCCAGCCAGCCCGCCAGCGGGCCTGTGTCTGCCAGCACAGCTCCGGCTGCTCCCGTAAGGATACTGCCTGCCAGCAACAGAAAGACTACCGTTTTCATGCCATGCCTCCTTTGTCCTGCCCAAAATAGATCGCCTAATCCTTGAAGGGCGAGATAGCCCGCAGGGTTTCAATGACCTTGGGGAAGTTTGCAAGCACATAGTCCACTTCACTCTCGGTTGTGTAGCGCGAAAGCGAAAGGCGCACGGAACCGTGGGCATAGGTAAAGGGTACACCCATAGCCCGAAGTACATGCGAAGGCTCAAGGCTGCCTGAAGTGCAGGCCGAGCCGGAACTGGCGCAGATACCCAACCTGTCCAGCATCAACAGGATGGCTTCGCCTTCCACATTCTTGAAGGCGATATTAGTGGTATTGGGCAGGCGGTTTTCAATATCACCGTTGACCATGCTGTGCGGGATGCTGGCCAGCAAGCCCTGCTCCAGCCTGTCACGCAGACGGGACACGTGCTGACGTTCCTCTTCCATATGCTGCTGGGCCAGCTCGGCAGCCACCCCAAGCCCGGCAATGTAGGGGACGTTTTCGGTACCGGCCCGGCGGCCCCCTTCCTGATGGCCCCCGCGCAAAAGTGGCCTGAAACGCATACCGCGCCTGATGTAGAGGACACCAATCCCCTTGGGCGCATGCAGTTTGTGCCCGGAAAGGGAGAGCATGTCCACCGGCAGTTTGCCAAGGTCAATGGGGCATTTGCCCACGGCCTGCACGGCATCGGTGTGAAAGAGTATCCCACGCTCACGGGCCATTTCGGCCATGCGCTGGATGGGATAGATATTGCCCACTTCGTTGTTGGCAAACATGATGGACACAAGGGCTGTGTCATCACTGAGCGCGGCGGCATATTCATCCATATCAAGCCGCCCCTTGCCATCTACGCTGAGCAGGGTCAGACGATAGCCCTGCCGCTCCCAGTATTGGGCCACACTGAGGATAGCCGGATGCTCCACCCGCGTGGTGATGATATGGCGTTTTTCGGGTCTGGTCTGCAGTGCCGACCAGATGGCCGTATTGTCACTTTCCGATCCGCAGGAGGTGAAGAGTATTTCTTCAGGAGAAGCCCCCAGCAGAGCTGCCATGCGTTCACGGGCGGTTTCTACGGTGTTGCCCACCTGCCCGCCAAAACTGTGCATACTGGAGGGATTACCATAGAGTTCGCCCAGGAATGGCAGAATGGCCTCACGTACTTCCGGTGCCACAGCCGTGGTGGCGTTGTTATCAAGATAGACAGTCTGCATGATCTAGGCCTCCTCCACCACAATATCCGGCTCCACATGCTCACGCAGCAGACGCTCCACCAGATTACGGATGGTCACTTCACTGGAACGGCATTGGGCACAACGCCCGCGCAGGGACACGATCACCCGCTTGCCGTCCACATCCACCAGTTCAATGTCACCGCCGTCCTCGGCCAGCTTGGGGCGGATCTCCTCCTCAATGGTTTTGAGAACCTGTTGCATCCGCTGCACATTGGTCATGCGGGGCTTGGGACGCAACTCAGTGAGGGGCTTCTGGCGCAGTTCTGCGGCAAGGATTTCGGCTATTTCATCAAGGCAGTCCCCACAGGCACCGCCCGCCTTGGTGTAATGGGTGATTTCCTCTACGGTTTTCAGACCGTTTTCACGGATAGCACGCTGGATCTGCGCATCGGTAACACCAAAACACTTACAAACCAGCTTGCCCTCCTCATGGGCATGCGGTACGGGGGGTTCCCCCTTCCACTGGCGGATGGCGGCCTCAAGAGCCTCCTGCCCCATGACAGAACAGTGCATTTTCTGCTTGGGCAGCCCCCCCAGGGCATTGGCAATATCCTTGTTGGTCAGCTTGAGGGCGTCATCCACCTTCATCCCCAGGATCATATCCGTAAGCACAGAGCTGGAGGCAATGGCACTGGCACAGCCAAAGGTTTCAAAACCGGCTTTTTCAATAACTCCGTCAGCATCTATCTTCAGATAGAGCTTCAGGGCATCGCCACAGGCAAGGCTGCCCACTTCGCCAATGGCATTGGCATCTTCCAGAGGCCCGGCATTGTGCGGGTGCAGAAAATGGTCATGCACCTCTTTACTATAATCCCACATGTGTATCTCCTGAATGATTCTGCTTTGTTGCTTGCCAAATTTGCTGCAAGGTATGTTGACGCAGGAAGCTGCGGATGTGGCAGTCAAAGTCTTGCCAGAAGTCCCGGCTGATGCACTGCTCCTGGCGACAGCAGTTTTCACCTTTGTGCAGACATTGCACCGGGGCTATGCCGCCTTCCAGACACTGGAAAACGTCTTCCATATTGATTTTGGACGGAGACTTAGCAAGAGCATAGCCCCCGCCAGAACCGCGTACGGCACGCAGGATGCCCAGGGGTTTCAAGGCCCGTACGATCTGTTCCAGATAGCCGGGCGAGATATTTTCATCGCGGGCAACCTGCCCCAGCTGAAGCAACTGCCCCTTGGGCTGAGCGGCCAGACGCAGCAAAAAGCGCAGACCATAACGGCTTCTGGTGGAAAAACGCATATTCTCCCTCCTGGAGAATTTTATGACGGAAGCACACTGTGCTCCAATCTGTACGCTGCCTGTGCTTCACAAAAAACGTGATTTCCCTGCTTGCAGACAGCACGGATATTCATTTGCGCGGCTGCTATCCTAGTCCATGTGTACCTCGTGCTGGTCAGCAATGGCTGTGAGACTGAAGGGGGTTTCCTGATACACATAATAATTGAGCCAATTGCTGAAAAAAAGGTGAGCATGTGCCCGCCAGGTCATCATGGGGATGGCGTCAGGGTTATCAGCGGGATAGTAGTGCCGGGGGATAAAGGGATGCAGCCCCCGGGCCATGTCCCGACGGTATTCGGCGTCAAGCGTATCACGGTCGTATTCCAGATGGCCGGTCATGAAAATCTGCCGCTGGTCACTGCTTTCAGCCAGGGCAAGTCCGGCCTCGCCGGATTCGGCCAGCACCCGCAAGCCCGGTGTTTTGTGCACGTCTTCCGCCCGTACCTCGGTGTGACGGGAATGGGGGGCCAAAAATTCGTCATCAAAGCCACGGAAAAGGCGGCACTGCGGCCGAAGTACTTCGTGGCAGAAGATACCCGAAACCTTGGCTGGCAGGATGTACTTGGGGACCTTGTAAAAATGGTAGAGTGCCGCCTGTGCTGCCCAGCACAGGTAGAGGGTGGAATAGACCCGACTTTGGGCGTACTGCATAATTTCCAGCAATTCATGCCAGTAGTCCACCTCTTCAAAGGGCATCTGCTCCACTGGTGCGCCGGTGATGATCATGCCGTCAAAGCTGCGGTGCGAGATCTCTGCAAAGGTCTTGTAAAAACGCTCAAGATGGTGCTGTGGCGTATTTTTGGACTCGTGAGCTGCTGTCCGCAACAGGGTAATGTTGACCTGGATGGGAGAATTACCAAGCAGACGCAAAAGCTGCGTTTCCGTAGCGATCTTGGTGGGCATCAGATTGACGATAGCAATTTCAAGCGGACGAATGTCCTGCTGCTGCGCCCTTTCTTCGGTCATCACAAAGATGTTTTCGCTTTCCAGTGCCGCCCGTGCCGGTAAGTCAGCGGGAATTTTGATAGGCATGATCTGTCCTCAGTCTATGAACAACCTGTCGCAATCTACACGTGGTATTGCAGAACCTTATGCACGGGCTATGTTTTGTCAAGCCCTGTAGAGAACAAAATCCGAACAGGCTATTATAGCAAGTAGTACTTTCCTGGCGACTATCGGCCACAATGGATGCAGATGTGTGCATGGACTCACGTGAAGAAGCCTTGACGAAGCATGGCAGGCCGGAGATATTCAATACCGATCAGGGAAGCCAGTTTACCAGCATGGCCTTTACCAAATAGCCGTCATGGGGGACTGACACCAGATATGATGTATGGAGGTCAGTTGGCAAAGGCTGCATGAGAAGATGTGGCGGGTGCTGTCTGACAAACGGCACCACCTCAACCCGCTTACTTACGGCGCGGGCATCTGCACTCTCGCCGCTAGAGCGACTGCCATTTTCAATGGCATTTCGCTCTAATAATACATTCAAAATAATATAATCTACAATCTTCAGGATGTTCAATGAAATTTGCAGCATTTACATTCAAGTGCAGACTTACAGCCACAGCTTCATTTTCTGCCTATAAGGGTTCCATGTTACGTGGAACCTTGGGAGCTTTTCTCAAAAGAACCTGCTGCACTATGCGCCAGCCTTCGTGCGATGACTGTATGCTGAGTGGACACTGCTCCTTCCCTCTTCTTTTTATAGGAAAATATAAAACCAAGGGAAACAGGGGCATCACACTGCCTCCCCCTTACTGTATTGAACCAAACGACACGGGTAAAACTATCTATGAAGCGGGAGAGTACTTCTCGTTTAACGTAATACTTTTATCCTATGCTGTAGATTATCTTCCCTATTTTGTTCATGCTTTTGTTCTCGCTGGCCAGAAAGGCATGGGAAAAAATACCGAGACGATGCGTGGGACATTTGAATTGGAGGATATACTGTATCAGGAGCAATCTATATTTTCTCGTGAAACGCACAAAGTAGCTATCCCCGCAGGGGAGGATCTGATGCTTCCAGCATGGATCACCCAAAACGAAGGTGATGGCACGTTGCTGGTTCATCTGAAAACTCCCTGTCGATTTAAGGCAGACAATCACCTGTCTGCGGATCTTTCCTTTCGCCAGATATTCAATCTGGTAGTCAGACGTATCCGTACAGTATGGGAGCTGGAAAGTGATCCAGTATATTTTGATAATTTTCCAGATATGCAGACCAAAGCCGATAGTGTTAAAACTCTGGAGAGGCATTTGTTTTGGAAAGACTGGACGCGTTACTCTTCTCGGCAAAAAGTCTCCATGCAGCTTGGTGGTCTGCAGGGTAGTGTGAGTTATGGTGGTAACTTACAAGCATTTTTACCATTTTTTGCGCTGGCAGAAAAACTGCATATAGGAAAACAAACCAGTTTTGGTCTTGGGCAAATCAGCATCCACTGGAAAGCAGATGAGCAGGATACGCATAGCCCTGAGCCGCAATGTTGAGACATTTACTTCCCTGATGATTTTGTAAAAATTTCTATTGGTATTTCAATGAATTAGTGCCCACTTTTTATTCAGACAGTGAAACTCTCACAACATTGCGATTATTGACCGAAATCCTACTTCTGCTGTATCCTGTATCATCTTTCTTTCTCAGGAGGAGTCATGGAAAAACTTGATCAGCAACTTCTGATTTTGGCCGCCTTCCTCCACGACATTGGCAAGTTTGCCCAGAGGGCCGGAGAGCCGTGCAGTGAAAATCTTGCCCAGGATTACTGCCCTGGTGGCTCCTCGCATCGCCATGTCCTCTATACTGACTATTTCATTGAAAAGCATCTCCCCTTACCTCCAGAGTTGGAAGGCGCACGCAGCAGGCTGGCCCGCATGGCCGCCGCGCACCACCGCGCCGATGAGGACAGCCGCGAGGAGATGTGTATACAGGACGGAGACCGCCTTTCCTCCGGCAACGACCGCAGCGAGGGCGAAAGTGGGGGCACCCACAAAAGTGCCCGTATGGAGTCGGTCTTCTCGCAAGTGCATTTGCAGCAGCACTGTCTGGAAGACGAGCCACGGCGTTATATGCTTAAGGCACTGGATGTAAAAGGCGCACCGCCTTTTCCTGTAGCACAGGACAAGGCACAGGCGACGGGCTATGCCGATCTGTACCGAGAATTCCTCAATGCCCTGAGCCTGCTCCCCCTGGACATGGGCGTGCAGCACTACATTGCCTCGGTGCAGACCATGCTGGAACGTTTTACATGGTGCATACCCTCATCCACCTACAAAACACGGGCCGATATTTCGCTGTTTGACCACAGTTTTACCACGGCCGCCATTGCCCAGGCATTGTATCACGGCCCCCAGCCAAATACAGGCCTTCGCAAAACAAAGCTCCTGCTTTTTGGCGGCGAGCTTTCTGGCATACAGAATTTTATATTTGGTCAGGGCGAACAGGGGGACAAAGGCGCAGCAAAGCTCTTGCGTGCCCGTTCCTTCAGTCTGCAAATGCTTACCCGCGCCCTCTGGATGGTGCTTCTGGAACAATGCGATCTCAGTCCGGCAGCGCGCATCATGGACGCTGGTGGCCGTTTTATCCTGCTTTTGCCAGATACCCCCGCTGTACGCGAAGCTGTGGACAGCATGACACGCGAAGCCATGCGCTATGTACTAAAAGCCTTTAATGGTGTGCTCCGTGTCAGCTTTGCCATACAAGAATTTGTTGCGTCTGACCTTGATATGGAACGCTTCCATACCGTGTTCCAACAGATGAACGACACCTTGGAGCGCGAAAAGCTGCGCCCCTTTGCGCCGCTCCTGGTGGAAGGTTTTACACCCGTCATCGGTATCAGCAGTGCAGACTATGCCGAACACGGCCCCTGTCCTTTCTGCGGCCTGCGCCCGGCTTTGGATGGGGATGGCGATACAGGCTGCCACATCTGCTCTACTCTCATCCAACAGGTGGGGCGTCGGCTCCCCGATGCCCAATTTGCCATATTCAGTCGCGAAGGCAAGGGATTTCCGCTTTTCGGTGGGCTTTACCTGCGTCTTGAAAAAACAGCTCCTTCCCCTGCTGATGCCGATGCACTGGACATCCTCAGCCTCAAGGATCGTACTGCCTTTTCAGCCGTTCCCATAGCGGGCCATGTCCCGCATATTACAGAAGCGGACCTGCACCGCTGGGAGGCCGAACACCGCTCCATGCCGGATGATGAAGACACATTGGAGCCAGGTACGCCCAAAACTTTTGCTATTCTGGCGCAGGAGGCCCGCGTACCTGCTGCACGCGGCTTTCGCTCCATTCCCTGTCTTGCTGCCTGCAAGGCAGATGTGGACAATCTCGGCATGATTTTTGGTATCGGCCTGGAATCCGGCGGCAAGAGTCGGTTTTCCATTTCTCACTTCGCCATGCTTTCACGCATGATGCACCACTTCTTTTCTTCATACCTTATCAGCGTTATTGAAGAAAAATTCCCGAATATCTATGTGGTCTTCGCTGGTGGCGATGACCTCTTCGTACTGGGGCCGTGGAGCGACACCGTGCGCTTTGCCGAAACACTGTACGATGCTTTCCATCGCTTTAGCGGCGGCAACCCGGATGTGACACTCTCGGCCGGTGTAGCTCTGGCCAAGCCCGGTTTGCCAGTGCGGGGCATACGCGACCTGGCGGAAGAGCAACTTGAAAACTCCAAACAATACCCCAAAAAGAAAAATACCCCGCCGGTCAAGAACGCCGTCAGCCTGTTTGATGTTACGATCCCCTGGCCGGAGTTCCCCCTGCAACTTGAACAAGGCGAATGGCTGGAAGAGCTGTGCCTGAACGGAGATATTACACAAGGCTTTGTGCGGCGGCTGCTTGGCTACTCGCGTCAGGCCCGCCTTTTTGCAGCGGGGGATGTTTCTGCCGGCTTGTATCGCTCCCACATGGTGTATGACATGTCCCGCAACTGCAAAAAAGATCTGGAGCAGGAAGACAGAGAGGATCTTCTCAAACTCTGTCACCATAAAGATTTTGGACAGATGGAGATGGGCATTACCTGGGCACTCTACAGAACACGCACGACCGCATAGGAGGCAGCATGTACTATAACGATGACCAAACGACTCTTGATACCAAATGGGTAGATACCGAAGCCCTGGCCGTGGCTAAAAAGCTTGTTACCAAAGATTTTAACGGCAAGCCAGACCGGAACAGCATTAAGAGTTCCCAGTTACGCAAGTTTTATGCAGACGTGAAAAGCCTGGAACGCTCCTGGGAATATCAGGGCTGCTCTGATGCCGCTTTTTGTGGCATCCTTCCACAGGTAAAGATACTCAAGGCCAAGGCTGCCTATGCACAGGGGCGCGGTGTGGTTCCATCCGCCTTTACGCAGTGGGTGAGCAAACATGTGGATGCTGTTTCCAAGCCTTCTGATTTCAAGGCATTTCTCCTGCATTTTGAAGCTGTAGTGGGTTTTTGTTACGGTGAAGGACTTAAGGACTGATCTCCAACCCAGAGGAAGCAAATATGAAACTCACGAATATACGGGAAATCACCGGCATCATCCGTCTCCGTTCCGGCTTGCACATCGGTGCGGGCAAAGACAGTGTGGAAATCGGCGGCATGGATCAGCCCATCATCAAGGACCCTGTCACGCAGGCTCCCTATATCCCCGGCTCGTCACTCAAGGGCAAACTGCGCTCTCTGCTGGAAACCTCCGTTTTCATGCAAAACGAAGGCACACGCCGAGCCGTGACAGAGGGTAAACCCTGTGACTGTGGCAAAAAGGGTTGCCCTGCCTGCACCATTTTTGGTTCCCACGCTACACCACAAAAATGTGAAGATGGCCTCGGCCCTACGCGCCTGCTGATGCGTGATGCGCTGCTCACTGCCGAATACATGGATATGTTCAAAAGTGGCCGTCTGCCAATGGAAGTGAAACATGAAAATATCATCAACCGTGTGAAGGGCGTGGCCGAACACCCCCGGCCACTGGAGCGTGTGCCCGCCGGTACCTGCTTTACGCTGAATATGGCCTTCCGTGTCTATGAAGGGGACGCCGATGAACTGCTCAACTGGGTGCTCAAGGGCCTCAAGCTCATCCAGCTTGATGCCATTGGCGGTGGCGGTTCCCGTGGTAATGGCCAGGTGGTGTTTGAAGACCTGAAGATAGACGGGCAGCCCGTCAGCCTGGACAGCATAACAGCGTTCTAGGGAGGCCCTATGGCGCGTCATCGTTTTATCCTGCGCCCACTTTCCGCGTGGGGCACACCGCTCCGAAGTGACACCCTGGCCGGGCTGCTGCTCTACAGGCTGGCCGAAGAGGAAGGAGAGCTCGCGCTCAGGGCCGAACTTGATGCCTTCCAGAACGGGGAGCCTCCCTTTGCGCTGTCATCTGCCATGCCTGAAGGAACAGTCTTTGCCCCCAAATTGCCTCCGGCAAGCCGCGAAACCTTTGCCCGGCTTGTACAGCAAGGCCGCTTTCGGGATAGGGAGGGCAAGGCCCTCACGCTTTTCGAGGCCCTGGGCGTGTACAAAAAATTCCGTAAAAATATGTTTCTGCCGTTAAAGATCTGGGAGAAGCACCGCGCCTCTCTCTCGGCTGTGGACTTGTTCGCGGAGTACTGCCACCAGCCTGAGCTTTGGAAGGTGTCGTCCGTCACCCGCACTCAGGAAATGCACGTCACCATAGCGCGCAACTCCGCTTCTGCCCTGCAAGGCGGGCTTTTTGCCTCCCATGCGTATTGGGCGGCAACAGGCGCGGCCTTCCACCTTTATGCCGAAACGGACGATTGCCCAAGGCTGCTGGCTCGGCTCAAGCGTACAGGGCAAATTGGTTACGGGCGCGACAGCAGTACCGGCAAGGGGGTTTTTTCCATAGAGCAGGACAGCACCTACACACCCGCCTCTGACGAACTGCCGCACGGGCTTCTTCTCTCCATGCTTTCTGCTGACGACCTGAGTGGCCTCAAGGGCTGGTATTCCACTGAAGTCAAAACGGGCAAGGCAGGGCCGGCTTTCTGCAAGGGCAATCCTTTCAAAAGTCCGTTCCTGTGCGTACAGGAAGGGGCTGTACTTACGGCCTTGCCGCAGGGGCCATTCGTGCTGCGCGGCATCCATGCCAATCCGGCCATAGTCCAGATAACCCAGCCTCTCACCCTGCCGTGCAGGCTGGCGGAAGAGGAGTGCAGTCATGGCTGACAGAAAGCCCCGCGTATGGCAAAACAAGGGCTTTATCCCCTTCCGGCTGGAAGTGCTCACACCTGTGTTCATTGGCAGTGGTGATACGCTCTCTCCTCTGGAGTATGTCATCCGCAGGGAGGGCAGCAAAGCACGGCTTTGCCGCATTGACCTGCAAAGCTGGCTGATGGAACACGCTGCTGACCAGAGTGTGCAGAACGTCATCGCCACGGGGGATATTGCCCGCATCCGCCGTATGCTGGATGAGAAGCTGGACGAAAACATCTATGCCATCAGCTCCAGCCCCATTGAGGATGTGACATTGGCCGATGAGCTGCGCCGTGCTTTTGGCGGGCAGCAGAACGCCCGTGGCGGCTTCCAGAAGGACAAAACCGGTGACGTGGATGCAGCCCTGCGTAATCCGGTGGACAGCTGCCTTTATATCCCCGGTTCTTCGCTCAAGGGGGCAATAAGCACGCCGCTCATCAACTGGCTGGATAAGCTGAGTCCAGTTTCGCTGTTGAACGCCATGAAGCAAGCCACTGAACGGCGCATGGAAAATCGCCTGATTGCAAAGCAGATGGAAAAAATGTTTGGCTCCATCAGCGATCATGCCATGCAGGCCCTTAAAGTGTCAGACGTGGTCGCTCCCTTTGCGGCCTGCGCCGTGGTGCGGGCAAAGGAACGCAGCCGCAAGCCGGATAAGAAAGGTACCCCCAAAAAGCCGTGCGAAGTCATCCTGCCCGGCAGCGGTGAGATGTGGGGCCGCCTTATGCTGGACAGTGCCGGCGGCACACCCTGCATCACCCTGCCCAACGGGACAAACATCCCTCTGCCGGACATTATCCGCCACTGCAACGCCTTTTATGGCAAACGCTTTCTGGAGGAGAAAAACAAGTTCTACAGTCTGCCACATCTGAGGGAAGTCAGCACCGCACTCCGTGATGTGGAGGCCAGGGTTCTGGCACTGGATGGGCAAACCCTGCTTTTGCGTGTGGGGCATTACAGCCATGTGGAATGTGTAACTGTAGAAAACAATCAGCCCCAGACCCGCAAGGGTAAAAACGGCAGCCCCATGCCTTTTGGCACTACCCGCACACTGGCCAACGGCAAACTGCCCTTTGGCTGGGTGCTGTTGCATTTTTGCAGTATGGCAGAATACGAAAAGGGCTTGGAAAAGGCAGAAGCCCTGCGCCGCGCCGCTGTGCATGAGCAGACACAACACCTTCTGCACCTGCGGCAAAAAGCGGAAGCCAGGGCCGAACAGGCTGTTACACTTGCGCGGCAGAAGGAGGCACGGCAACTGGCTGATGCACAGAGGGCCGCAGAAGAAAAACGTAAACAGCAGGAACTTGCCCAACGTATGGCTGAACTTTCACCGGAAGAAGCACGCTTGCTCCAGCTGGCTGTTGCACCTTCTGAGGCACTCTCCATGGAGATATACAAAGAGATGCACGGCTGGAACCCGGAAATGCAGTGCAAGGCCGCCGAAGCCCTGCGCGATTGCTGGAGAGCACTGGGCAAATGGTCTGGCAAACAGTCCGAAAAGCAGAAGGCCAAGGTCAAGGAAGTGGCGGCCCTTTTGGCATGAAGCAGGCGCGAACCTGTGAGCAGCGTGTCCCTTTTTTAGAAAACCCTGTGTTTTCAATATGTTACAAGTCTGCGACAAAACAGGTTCGCGCATGAAAAAAACCTGTGATCCCAGAATGTTATACCAATTTTTTTGCATGACACTACCAAATCTGACAAACTTTGCAGAGGTTCGCGAAAGACAGTCGGTAGCCTGTTGGTAATCAAGGAAAGAGAGGAGGAAGGGAAGAAAGAGACCTGATTGATAAAGGGATTATGACGATAAAATCTCTTCATGCGGTTTCCCCTTGGTTGTTGTTGAGAAGAAAGAGACCTGATTGATAAAGGGATTATGACGCTTTCTCCTTTCGGTTTTGTTCTTGTTGAATTTCTTATATGAAGAAAGAGACCTGATTGATAAAGGGATTATGACGGGTATAGCCGTTCCTGTTGCCTTCGATGAAAAGAACTTGAAGAAAGAGACCTGATTGATAAAGGGATTATGACATCGAAGAACCCATAGCCTTAGCCTTTGCTTTAGCCATACGTGAAGAAAGAGACCTGATTGATAAAGGGATTATGACAAAAATCCTTTTCATTCATTGTCATATCTTGCATTGATTTGAAGAAAGAGACCTGATTGATAAAGGGATTATGACGCACGGTAAATGCGCTGAAGCCGATGCCAGTTAGGAAGAAAGAGACCTGATTGATAAAGGGATTATGACATTTTCCAGTGTCATTCTAATTGACATAGTTTAAGCGAAGAAAGAGACCTGATTGATAAAGGGATTATGACGGCTTCCAAAGCCTTGGCAATTTGTTGTCTTTGCGAACAATGAAGAAAGAGACCTGATTGATAAAGGGATTATGACGC
>JAFQED010000001.1 GCA_017415765.1 Desulfovibrio sp.
AGCTCTCCCCTCCACCTGCCGGGGCAGAGCTCAAACCAGAACACAGACCGGGCCAGACCTCGGCAAGAGAGATATTCCGGGCAAGGTAAAAATCCAGCGGATCCTGTCCTGGTTGCAGCCTGTGCCCACTGGCAGCATAGAAAGGCATGGTCAGGGCTACGGCACGGCGCAGGCTGATACGGGAAGGATGCAGGACAGCCTGGGGGCGTGTGTGCAAGGGGCTTTCTCCGGCGTGGCAGGGCTGCCCGCATACCAGATAGCGGCGACAGGCAATGGGCCGCAGGGCATAGACCGAACAGGAGCCACCAAGGTTGAAGGGGCACAAATCTCCGGGGTGCACAGCTTGCCCCTGCCGGGCCTGCAAGGCCGCCCTCGCGGCTGGCGGCAGGAGTTCCCGCACACAAAAGCCCAAGCCCAATGCCTCAAGCGGGGAAAGGGGGATGCTGTGCCGGCAGCAGCTTGTACAGCCTTCGTGACAGGCTACAGGTTCCTGCGCTGCGGCAATGGATCCGGCCACGCTGGCGTCAATACAGGCGTAGCAATCCAGCAAAAGCGAAAGCCAGCCATGCCTGCGCTCATGGCGCGGCAGGGACAGGCGAAAGGAAGATTGGAAGCTGCCGGTAGAAACCGCCATACCCGTTGTGTATGGCCCCAGCCTGAAGCCTTGTCAAGATACTATCTGCCCTGGACAGTCCCCTGTCAGGGCGTTGCTTTTCCAGCCAAAAACAGGCAGTATCCCTGCACCCTGTCCGCCGCTTCGGGCTGCGGGCTGACATCTTGGCGGGCCAGTCAGGCCCGCAGCGGAGGCAAGTTATGCGTGCTTTGAAGCACCTTTGCGCGATGAGCATAGTGGTATTGGGCTGTCTGGTCGTGCCTGGTGTCTGGCCGGTGCAGGCCCTGCCCGGCAAGGAAGTTGACCGGGAGGCCCTCAAGCGGTTCAGTCAGGTGCTGGATCTGGTGGAAGAGCTGTATGTCAAGGACGTGAAGCAGGGCGAACTCATCAACGGTGCGCTCAAGGGGATGCTCCAGGGGCTGGATCCTCATTCTTCCTTCATGAATGTCACCGAATACAAGGAAATGCAGGAGAACACCACCGGCGAGTTCTTTGGTGTGGGCATAGAGATCTCGCTGGAAAACGGCATGGTGATCGTGGTGACACCCATTGAGGACACCCCGGCCTTCCGGGCGGGCATCCAGGCGGGCGACACCATCCTGACCATAGACGGACAGGCCACACAGGAGCTTTCTCTGCAGGAGGTCGTTTCGCGCATCCGTGGGCCGCGTGGCAGCGAGGTCAAGCTGACCATCCTGCACAAGAATGCCAAGGAACCGCAAACCGTCAGTATCGTCCGTGATGCCATCCCCCTTGTCAGTGTCAAGTCCAAGAAGCTGGAAGACGGCTATTACTGGGTGCGCCTGACGCGCTTTTCTGAGCGCACCACAGAGGAGCTGCGCGAGGCCCTGAACGATGCAGAAAAGGCCAGCAAGGGCAGTGGTGGCCTGAAGGGACTGGTGCTGGACTTGCGCAACAACCCCGGTGGGCTGCTGGATCAGGCTGTCAGCGTGTCGGACATGTTTTTGCAGCAGGGTGACATCGTTTCCATCAAGGGCCGCCGTAGTGATACTGACCGGGTGTACAAGGCCAAGACGCAGAGTGGTGATGTGCGCGTGCCGATGGTGGTGCTGATCAACGCCGGTTCGGCCTCTGCCTCGGAAATCGTGGCAGGTGCGTTGCGTGACCAGAAGCGCGCCCTGATCCTGGGGGAACGCTCCTTTGGCAAGGGTTCTGTCCAAAACATCATCCCGCTGTCGGACGGTTCCGGCATCAAGCTGACTGTTGCGCTGTACTACACGCCCAATGGCAGCTCCATCCAGGCCGAGGGCATTGCGCCCGACCTTGAGGTGCTGTTTGAACCGCCCAAGGAGGACAAGGACGCCCAGCGATTCCTCCTGCGCGAGAAGGATCTTAACCGCCATCTGGAAAACGGCAAGGACAGCAAGAAGGACAGCAAGTCCAAGGATGCGGACGAGGTCAGGGAGCAGCTTGCCCGTGACAATCAGTTGCGGATGGCCCTGCAAATGGTCAAAACCCTGCCCACCCTGAGTCAGATCAAAAACTGACCGGGGATCACGGGCGCATGCCCCGGCACAGGGCAGTGGCATGGCCTGACAAGGCTTGTTGCGGCAAAGCCTGCATCAACGAGGTAAGGCATGGGTGAACACGGCAGAGGCAGACATATCGGCTGTGTGGGCTGTGGCAATATGGGCGGGGCCATCCTGCGAGGTATGCAGGCGGCGTGGGATAAGCTGTACCAGTTTTATGCCTGCAATCGCAGCACGGAACGCCTGGCTCCCCTGCGTGACTGTGGTATCCAGATTGCGGAGGACGCGCCGACTCTGGCGCGGCAATGCGATGTGATCATCCTTGCGGTCAAGCCACAGCAGGTTGGTACCGTGCTGGAAGCCATGCTGCCCGAACTTGGGGCGGACAAGATCGTGGTGTCCGTGGCGGCTGGCCTTGGCCTGGACTGGCTGCGCCAGGGCGTACAGGGCCGTTGCCCTGTGGTGCGCTGTATGCCCAATACTCCAGCACTTGTGGGACGGGGAGTCTTTGCCTTTTGTTGTGATGACACGCTGCCCCCGGCAGACAAGGGCAAGCTGTTGGAGCTGTTTGGTGCGCTGGGGCATTGTCTGGAATTGCCGGAAAGCCGTTTTGCTGCCTTTACGGCCTTGATAGGGGCTGGCCCGGCCTATGTTTTTGCCATGATGCAGGGGCTGGTGCAGGCCGGGGTGACCCTTGGCTTTAGCCAGCGCGAGGCCCGGCAGATGGTCACGGCTCTTTTTGAGGGTACGGCTGTCATGGCCGCGCAAAGCCCGCAACATTTGCTGCGCTTGCGGGATGACGTCTGTTCTCCGGCGGGGGTGACCATTGCCGGGGTCAACCAGCTTGACAGGGCAGGGCTGGCCGGACTGCTGGTGGATGCGGTGCTGGCGGCGGACGCACGGGGGCGCGAGATGGAAAGCCAAGCCCCAAAAGACTGATATGGCGTCTGTCGCGATCTGTCGGCTTTTGGCTTGCAGGGCGGGGTCGCTTGGGGCATTATCCAGCGTGCACGATCATCATAAGGCTGGGGCCGCCTGACAGGGGGGCTGCCAACAAGGGGTATTCATGAAAACCAAGTTCATCTTTGTTACTGGCGGGGTGTTGTCTTCTCTGGGCAAGGGGCTGGCGGCTGCATCGCTTGGCGCGCTCCTGCAGACACGCGGCCTCACGGTGACGATCCAAAAGCTGGACCCCTACATCAATGTGGATCCCGGCACCATGAACCCCTTCCAGCATGGTGAGGTCTTTGTCACGGACGACGGCGCAGAAACAGATTTGGATCTCGGCCATTACGAGCGTTACCTCAATGTGCCCATGTCGCGCAAGAACAATACCACGTCCGGGGCCATCTACAATCACGTCATTGCCAAGGAGCGGCGTGGTGACTACCTGGGGGCCACGGTGCAGGTCATCCCCCACATCACGGACGAAATCAAGCGCATGGTGCTTTCGCTGGCCGAGGGTGATACCGCACCGGATGTGGCCATCATTGAAATCGGCGGCACGGTGGGGGACATTGAAGGGCTGCCCTTCCTGGAAGCCATCCGCCAGTTGCGTACCGAGATCGGTCGTGACAACTGCCTGAATATCCACCTGACCCTGGTTCCCTACCTGCGTTGCGCCGGAGAACACAAAACCAAGCCTACCCAGCACAGTGTCAAGGAGCTGCTGTCCATCGGCATCCAGCCGGACATCATCCTGTGCCGCTGCGAACAGAGCATCCCTGTGGAAATGCGGCGAAAGATAGCCCTGTTCTGCAATGTGGACGAGGATGCTGTGTTCTCCTCCGTGGACGTGAGCAACATTTACGAAGTACCGCTCAAGTTTTATGAAGAGGGCTTTGACCAGAAAGTGGCCATCATGCTGCGCCTGCCCGCGCGTAACGCCCATCTGGAATCGTGGGAAAAGCTGGTGCACGATTCGGCCAACCCCCACGGTAAGGTGACCATTGCCATTGTAGGCAAGTACGTTGATTTGAAGGAAGCCTACAAAAGCCTGCACGAAGCCCTCATCCACGGTGGTATCGCCAACAGGGTGGCAGTGGAGCTGCGCTACGTTAATTCGGAGAACGTGGATGACAGCAATGCTGCCAGCGTCTTTGCCGGTTGTGACGGTATCCTTGTGCCGGGTGGCTTTGGTTACCGTGGGGTGGAAGGCAAGATTGCCGCCATCCGCCATGCCCGCGAGCAAAAAATCCCCTTCTTTGGTATCTGTCTGGGTATGCAGTGCGCAGTCATCGAGTTTGCACGCAACGTGGCAGGCCTGGCTGATGCCAATTCCGAGGAATTTGACGCCCAGGGCGCGAACAAGGTCATTTACCTGATGACAGAATGGTTCGACTTCCGCACCCGGAATCTTGAAACGCGGGACGCCAGCAGCGACAAGGGCGGCACCATGCGTCTTGGAGCCTATCCCTGCCGCATTGTGGAGGGAACACGGGCGCACGCTGCCTATCAGCAGGCTCAGGTGGACGAGCGGCACCGCCACCGCTATGAGTTCAACAACGCCTATCGGGAAGTTTTGGGAGCCAAGGGCATGGTTTTCAGCGGGACTGCACCTGATGATTCCCTTGTGGAAATCGTGGAGCTGCCCGACCATCCGTGGTTCCTTGGCTGCCAGTTCCACCCGGAATTCAAGTCCCGTCCCATGCAGGCGCATCCGCTCTTCCGGGAATTTATCCATGCAGCCAAGACCCAGGCCGGGGCCTGAGCAATACGGTTTTTGGGTATTGTTATTGGAGTCGGGATGGTCGCAGACAGCCTGGACGCTGATAGGGTAGACAAGCTCATGGGATCACATATGTGCCCAAGCGCATGTGCCCCAAACTGGGGTATAACCGCAAAAGATATTGACGTTGCAAGGCGTACCGCCTACAACGTCTTACACGCATTGCGCTCGTAGCTCAGTTGGACAGAGCAGGAGCCTTCTAAGCTCTTGGTCGGGGGTTCGACTCCTCCCGGGCGCGCCAATAAAATCAAGGGGTTACGGCAAAGACGCTGTAGCCCCTTAAGGCATTTTCTGATTGAAACAATCTGTGTTTCAATCAAAAAAGGCTCTAAGCCCGCTTGTCAAACGCAAAAGGGGCGTCCCTGCGGACGCCCCTTCCCTGTAATCTCTGCCCGGCCTTAGCCCTGGCATTTCTGCTTCAGACATTCGGCCACAGCCCGGCCCAGCTCATGGCAGGCGCGGAAGGTTTCCTTGCCCGGGCCCCAGTTGCAGCGCACAGCTTCTGCCGGCAATTCCATCTTCATGTCGGCCAGCATTTCCTGCAACTGCTTGGGGGCTTCGCCCGACCAGCCATAGGAGCCAAACGCACCACCCACACGGTTCAGCGGACGCAGTCCCTTCATATAGGTAAGCTGGGCAGCCATGTCCGGCAAAATACCGTTATTGTGCGTGGGGCAACCGACCACCAGCGCGCCGCAGTCAGCCAGCTCTGTCATGACGGCACTGTGGTGGTTCTGCTTTACCGACATCAGGCGGGTCGGCACGCCGTTTTCTTCCAGCCCGCTCACCACGGCGTAGGCCATGTGCTCGGTGGAATGCCACATGGTATCATAGATGACCAGGGCACGCTGCTGGGGCTTTTGTTCGGCCAGCATACGGTAGCGTTCTATGATGGACTGTACGGCCTTTTCCCCACGGTGGATAAGGCCGTGGTCAGGCGCGATCATGTCGATATCCAGGCCGCCCAGCGCGGGCAGGGCCTTGAGCACCATGGGCGAGAACGGCAGGACAATGTTGTAGTAGTATTCCTTGATGCGCTTCCAGAACTCGGCGTCATCGCCAAATTCGTCTGCAAAACGGGCAGAGCTGGCAATGTTCTGGCCAAAGATGTCGTTGCTGATGAGCAGCTTGTCTTCAGGAATATAGGAGACCATGCTGTCGGGCCAATGCAGCATGCGCGTTTCGTAAAACACGATGTTGCGGCGACCGATATTGATGGTCTCGCCGTTCTTGACCCCCACCACAGGCCAGTCCTTACCGGCAAAATAGCCTTCAAGAGACTTGAGGCCCGCCTGGGAGACAAAGATTTTCTCCGGCTGTACCCGCTCCACGATCTGGGCCAGTGCGCCCTGGTGATCCAGCTCCATGTGATTGCAGATGATATAGTCCACCTTTTCAGGGGGCAGGGTCTTGGCCATGCGGCAAAGCAGGGTGCCAGCCATGCCGGGGGAGACCGTATCCAAAAGGACATTCTTTTCGTCCTTGATCAGATAGGCATTGTAGGTGGTACCCTCAGGTGAACGGGAATAACCGTGGAAGTCGCGGTGGTCATAGTCCACGCAACCCACCCAGAAAATATCTTTCTTTATTTCAACAGGCTTCATATGGAGTTCTCCAAGTCTGTCCAAAAAAGCCCCGCCCTGCCGCAAGCGGCCAGGGGCGGGGCAAAAGGGGGAAGATGGGTTTTAGGCAGCGTTGAACTGATCCTTGCCTACGCCGCACACGGGGCAGGTCCAGTCATCAGGCAGCTGGTCGAAGGGGACATTGTCGTTTTCTGCCGGGTCATATTCATAGCCGCAAACACCGCAAACATACTTCTGCATGGTAAGCTCCTTGGGGCGATACCGCCCCTGCTAGAGAGGGTTTGTATCTATTGCTGCCCGTGGGCAGTACCAACAGCCTAGTTTTCTGCCTTCCAGTGCCCGTGCAGGTTGCAGTATTCACGGGCGACGACCTTTTCGGCATCCACCATGAACACGGCCACGGGTTCCTGACCGGGCTGGAGGAACTGGGTGTAGCTCTTGCCATCGGCAAGCAGCTCGATCCATTCGATATAGTGCATTTCATCCATGGGATGGGCAACGCTGCCCACGCTGACCTTGTAGCCGCCGTCGATCTTTTCGATAACGGGCACATGCTTTTCCTGAGCGGCATCGGTAGAGCCTTCAGCCATGAGCTTCATGGCTTCGCCGCAACACATCAGGTCGGCACCACCGCCGCGCAGGACTTCCACGATATTTCCACAACGGGTGCACTTGTAAACTTCAAGCTGTTTGGGCATTTTGGTATCCTTGCAATGATTTTTTACAGTGTTATGTCAGGAATGGTGCAACACCATCCCCAGAGGCACGATATAGTTTCTGCCAAAAAACTGTTCCGGTCAAGGACTATTCTCCGTGGTCTTCCGGCCCAGTTCGTCAGCTTGCCCTTCAGCGGGGGCCTTGCGGCGCACACCCAGCACATTGGGCAAAACAGCCCCCTCGGCCAGTGCGGGCAGCAAGGCCCTGCCCTGCCCGCCCAGAACGCGCATACCTGCTGGATATGCCCCATCCGCAG
This sequence comes from Desulfovibrio sp., assembly GCA_017415765.1. Lineage (GTDB taxonomy): Bacteria > Desulfobacterota > Desulfovibrionia > Desulfovibrionales > Desulfovibrionaceae > Desulfovibrio. The sequence continues at coordinate 7,388 of JAFQED010000001.1, forward strand.
GCTTTGCCGCATCAGGGGCTGCCCGCATCAGCAGCCCGGCCTGATTGCCGCCCTCCACATACATGGCCGTGCGTACTCCCAGTGGCAGATCCAGCAATTCCCTGCTGAATTCATACGGATCCAGCGGGCCGGGTGCGTATAAAAACAGTATCCTGCCCTGCCTGTCCTCGGCCACAGCCGCAATGGCATGGGTTGGGCCGCCCCGCTGCCAGAGGATGTTGCCGCTGGCATCGATCAAACGATAATTCTGGACGACCAGAGCAAAACTGTCCAACCATTGCCAGCGCGGGTCATCCCTGTCCAGTATGGCGGCTGCGGGCAAGTCCGGCCTGGCTGACCTATCCGGCCCGGCCACAAAAAAAGCACCAGGGCGATTGGCCAGTCGCTTCTGATTGATGTGCTGCCCCTGCCGCATATAGCCCACGCTGGTACGCGCATCGGGCAGGTACATACCGGCGTTGATGGCTGCCACCAGGGCAAAGTCACTGCTCCAGTGTGCCAGGCTGCGGGGGCTGCCGTGTTCAGAGCTGGCGCAGAGTACAAAATCAAACTGCTGCGGGCTTATCCGCACCGCAAACAGCGGCCAGCCGGAGCCTGTTATGATGTCTGCACTGTCCAGCCCTTCCTCCAGCCGCTGCCAACCCACCTGAGCGGGACTGTACGGCTCATCAGGCAGCTCTTCTGCCCGCAGGGGCGTACAGAGCAGCAGCAAACAGCACAAACACAGCAGGCCCATACGGCAGACAAGGCCGTCCTCCCTCACGGGAGACAGCGGCACAGCGCAGGCAGCAACGGGGCTGACCGTGCGAAAACGCAAAACAGACTGCCGGGGTATCATCTGCTGCAAATATGTCCACAGGGCAGTTTTGGCAAGGGGCAGCTCACGAAATGCCCGGCAATGGTCATAGAGCGAAATGCCATTGAAAATGGCAGTCGCTCTGGCGGACGCGCTTGTCCAGCTTCGCTGGGAGAGCGGACGCCCGCGCCGTAATCAAGCGGGACTTGTCCAGCCCGCTGGGAAACCGCGCTTTTCCCGCGAAGCGTAGGCAGCGTGACGATTGAAACACAGAGTGTTTCAATCAAAAAATGCACTAAGACACGCCAAGGG
>JAFQED010000027.1 GCA_017415765.1 Desulfovibrio sp.
ATGCAGGGCCAGCCATATCTGCCTGAACTTGTCCGACAGCGAACCCGTCTTCAGCCCGTAAGCCAGACGCGCCACCTGCATGGTGATGGTGGAGCCGCCCATGCGCCGTCCGCCCAGGGCCATACCCACAGCCCCCCGCAGCAGAGACAGGGGATTTACCCCTGGATGCCACCAGAAATACCTGTCCTCATACTCCAGGATGGCGGTCAGTGCCTCGGCCGGTATGTCCGCCAGACTGATGCGGATACGATATTTCTGGTCAGGCGCAAGGGACAGGCGCAACAATTCGCCGTGCCTGTCAGTGACATAGTGCGAAAAGCCTCGCCCTTCCAGGGGGTGCGGACAGGGCGTGACTGCAAGGACAGCCCAGACGCAGACCAGCAGACCGAAGACAAGAGCCACTGACAGACCCACCGCCCGCAGCATGCGCGACAGACGATACACACGGCTGCGGGCGGCTTTTCCTTCCTCTTTTCGGGCCCTGTTCACCGGCCTGTTCATCGGACTGGTCATCGGACAGTCAACGAACCTCCAGCGTCAACAGCCCGCAGCTCGGGAGCATACATGGCCTGTCCCGTGACCGGGGGCAGACCAAAGCTGCCGCGTGTCACTGCACGCGCCCTGTAGCGGTAGCAGGATTCTTCCATGCCCAGATCCACGAAGAAAAGCCCCCGATCCTCACGTCGCTCACGGCGCACGAGGCCCGGCACAGCATCCGTTGCAGCCTCCTTTTCCAGCACGGGTTCCATGCCGCCCGGCATGGGATCCACAAGCACCACGTCCTTGACGGGTTCACCGATAGCGCGGGCACAGACCTCCACGGTGACGAGCTGACCAAGGCGCAGTTCCGTGACAGCTTCGCCGTCAACATCCAGATAACGGCGGCGTACCTCCATACCCTTTGATACAGGAGCGGGCAGCCCCTGGTCAAAGCCATCCTCCATCAGATGCCAGTACAGCCCGGCCGGTACGCCCTCCTGCCCTTCCACGGCAAAGCGTCGGCAGCCGGGAGCATCCAGTACATGGCCTGGATCGTCTGTCAGGGGCTGGGCGTCTCCGGCATGGTCTGGCGCATATTCCTGACAGGTCAGGCGTATCCCGGCAGTCTGGGGCGTATCCTGCGCCAGCACCGCAAGGGCACGGGCAGTCATGGCCATATCCACTGTGGTGGCACTCTCACTGAAGGCTGCATCCAGCAGGGACTGCATGGATACGCGATCCAGATGTTCCCCAAAGCTGCGGTGCAGGACAAGGGCGTGCAGGGCACGGGCCATGGCCGTAGAGAAAAGGCGTTCACCCGTACCCTGAACCTCTCCTGCGGGCAGACGCTGGCTGCCACGCCGCTTGAGGCGCAGCATCTGGAAACCGTCTGCCAGAAGGGCGGCAAGGACGTCCTGCTCCCATCTATTGGTATGCTCCCTGAACCAGGTTTCCAGCATGTCCAGACTGCTGGTCATGATGCGCCCGTCGCGCAGCAGTACCCATGCACCATATATCTTGTAACGCCCGTCAGTCAGATCATCGGGTGTACGATTGACATGGCGTTCCAGACAATCCAGCACGGAAGCCGTCAGCCCTTCGGGGACAGCCATGCCGTTTTCACGCATACTTACCAGAAAATCCGCCGCATAGGCTGTAACAAAAAGGTCAGCCGAACTGTCGGCCCAGAGGCCCACACCGGCATAGGGTGAAAAGGCGGCCCTGATGGCTGCCACAGCCCGGTTGATAGCGGCATCGCGGGCTTCACGCAATTCCTGCGGGCTACGGCCCGGCAGACGCATGACCTGGGCCTGCAATCCAGGGGCGTTCCACAGTGCCACATGGGGCATGGCACGGCTGATGCTCTGTTCCGTACAGGTGTAGGGATACTCTTCCAGCCGCTGCAAAAGTGTACGCAGGGCCAACACCGGAGCTTGCGCTACCGAGAGGCGTACCTGCGCGTCAAAAGGATAGAGCACACGCTCCACAGGGATGGTCTGAAGACCGGGGGCCAGTTCTCCGGCCTTTTCACTGCGCAGCCGGGGACTCATGGGCCTGATGGAGAAACTTTGCCGGCGTTCCACTGGCTGGCCGCCATCCTGCATTTGGGCAGTGAAGCGAATATCGGCTACTCCCGGCACATGGCCGACCCGCAGACGGAAACGGTGGCTTGCTTCGGCATTCTCATCAATGGTCAGTCGTTGTTCAGGCTTGCCTTCCAGAAGGTTCAGCCCCTGGGGCAGTTCCATACGCACGAGGACCTGCGCTCCCTTGCCGCTGCCCGCCACGGTGTTGGCCACTGTCAGGGCTCCTTCAAAAATGTCACCCGGAGCTACTGCCAGTGGCAGTTGCGGCTTGAGCAGCAGTGTCCCCCGCACATGGGTGTCGGCCTGCGCACTGCCCACAGCCATAGGGCCTTGGGTGGGCGCAGTCCCGCCTACAGCCATGATGCGTATCTTGCCGCTGCTCCAGGCAGGTACGGCAAAGCTGACTTCCCGCGCCTGTGGCCCCACCTCCAGCAGAGGAGACCAGAAGGCCAGCGGTGGCTCGTTACGCCGCTTGAAGGGATTGAAAAAACGTCCGCCTGCGGCATCCATACCGCCGCCATACCCGGGGATACGCCCGCGCAGACGTTCATGGTCAGGCATGAGCAGGTCAAAGGCCTGTCTGCTGTCCACAGCCAGAGCACGATCCAGCAGCAGGTCGTGCAGGGGTGACGGGGTGGCGAAATCCGTCAGCTGCAAGACGCCTTCATCCACTGCGAAGATCTGTACTTTCCCGGCCTGTCGGGCATGGACTTTCAAGGTGAGTTCCTGTCCCGGCAGCACTGTGGCAGGTGCCTCCAGCCGCAATCCCATGTCGCGCCGTGCCACGCCCACGCTGAAGGGGGCCACGGCAAAGGCATGGGGCTTCATATAGATCGCTTCAGAGCCAGCATCCCGCACAAAGGAGATATTGAGATAGCCCCTGCCTTCAAAATCAGACGGAATGGTGATTTGCTGTACGCTCTCACCTGCCTCGGCCCGGAACCAGGCATGGGCCATGACCCTGTCGCGCTCGATGGTCACAAGGCCCGTCCCCGCAAAAGGAGCGGAAAGCCGAAAGCGCATGGTCTCGCCGCTGGCAAAGTCTGTCTTTTCCAGCTTGAGACGCAGGTCGCCCTTGTTCAGCGCATCGGGCGTAAGCTGCTCAGGCTCTGCCAGACGTTGCCCGGCCACGCTGTACGGGATGGAAGCCAGGAGCCGCCCCTGACCATCGCGCACGGTCAGGAGGAAATCCCCTGCCTCTGCGGTGGGCAATGGCCAGGAAAGCCCCGTGGACGGAATATCTTTCGACTGTCTGTTCAGTTCCGTATCCACAGGGGTGGCGTCATAGCGGTAGTTGCCACGGGCATCGCTGACCAGACTGTTGACATAACGCCGTGCAGACAAGACCACAGAAGCACCGGGCAGGGAGATGGGCTGCAGTGTATTGTCCAGCACCAGCAGCCTGAGAGCCGCCTGCGTATCCTGCGGGATGTAGTTCAGATTGTTGGCTCCATGCTCAGGCTTGTAGCCCAGCACCATCCCCTGTGGCGCGAATAGGGCACTGACGCTGCGGGTAACAGCGCGCCCGCCCTCGGCCTCGAAGCCCTCCAACAGGAGGGTGCCGCTGAGGACGCCTGCCGGTAAACTGTGCAGGGGCAGACTGATGCGGGCCTCGCCCCTGGCATCCGTATAGCCTTCATACAGCTCCTGCTCACTTTCCTGCACAGGGGAAGCCAGCTGCGGGAATGTGAAATCCTCATAACCGGGGAAGCGTAATGCAGCCGGGCTGATCCGCAGTCTGGCCCGCAGCCGGTGATTGGCAGCCGGCTCTCCATACAGGTTGTCAAGCCGGGCCGTGGCCGCGACCTGCCCCCCTGCCTGGCTGACGATCCAGCCAGCAGCCTGGGCAGGTTCAAACGAAGCCCGCAGGGCAAGCGTGTCCGGCTCAAATTCCTCCACACGCACGGCTGTGCTGCCCAGCACAGGCCCTTCTGCGGCATGGCGGCCAGCCATATGGATGTCCAAACGGTACAGGCCCGTGGGAGCATCGGCAGGGATGGGCCAGGACAGGCTGCCAAGGCCTTCCTTACCCACGGTCAATGTGGTTTCCAGCACCGTGCTGCCGGCAGGTGAATACAACCTTGCCGTCAGGGGCAGATCAGGCGGCAGTTCCCGCCAGTCCCCCTGTCTCAGAAGACAACCAAAATGCAGGGTCTCGCCGGGGAGGTACAGCCCCCGCTGGCTGTAGACAGAGGCCACAAGGCCGTCCTTAGCCGTGGCACGGCCGCTGACAGGGAAATCGCTGTAATCCACACAACGAGACTGCTCATTCAGAGGAAGCCAGCTCATGTCTGTGCCTTGCCCTGACCGGGGTACGGCGACCACAGCCACAGGGCGGTGCTCGCGCTCCAGTCCGGCTGCCGAGGGCAGATCGGCCCGGCCCGTGGCATCACTGACCGCCTCCAGTACAGGCAGACCGTTAGCCCCCAGCAAACGTACCACAACATTGGCGGCTGGCTGCCCGCTGCCCAGATGTTGTACAAAAACACTGCGGGAGCCATCCGCAGCCGTCTTGACCATCAGCCCCAAATCAGTGGAGAGCAGCAGACGCGTCTCATGGCAGAGGGGGGTTTCCCCGTCATAGCCTGTAAGCGTCAGGCGAAAAAGTCCATGATATGGGCCTTGCGCGCCCTCCGCAAGTTTGGCCAGGTCAAGGCTGGTAAAAGCTGCTTCTCCGGCCTTGCCTCTGGCTGTGGTCAAGACGCCTTCCACCGCTGTGCCGAGGGTATCAAAGTCTGCCTCGTGTGGATCTTGAAAACCCGTCTGGGCAGCCAGCAGGGCCAGAAATGGCTCCCGGACGCGTTCAGCCCGCCAGTGGATGGAGGTCAGCCCTGTGCTGTGTATGTCCAGATGCTGCGAGCCGGTGAGGGACAGGATGTTACCCGGTTGCAGGATGTGCATTTCGGCTTCAAAGGAAGGCACGTGGAGGATGAAACGGCGCACCCTGTCCAGCTTCAGTCCGCCGGTGGAAGCCAGTCCGACACTGGCCGCAGCCATAAGATCGCGCCCGGCCTCAGCCGGAAGACGCAGACGAATGACTGTGGCAGCCTCCTGTCCGGGTTGCAGCAAGGCGGGCGTCAGGCGTTCGGCCCGCTCCATGTCTTCGGCACTGATGGCGGGCATGGCTGTCCAGTCACAGTCACGCCCGGCCGTGGCCTGGCTTTTGCGTGGCAGCAGCCGCAGGTCAAGATGCCGCAGGACATCGTCTGCTCTGGTCTGTAGGCTGGTGTGAACCTCCAGGTGGTATTCCCTCTGCAAGTCAGGGCCATAGGCCGGTACAATGCGTATCTGCGTCACATCCATGAGTTCTGTGGAACCCTTGACGCCAAAGCGCACTCTTGTTGCTTCCGACCCTTTCTTGCCCGTGGTCTTGCCCTGCTTCAGCTCACGCCGACCGTTCTTGCCATAGCTATAGGCAGGCATTCCCCTGATCTCTGTCTGGGCAGCGGCACTGCGCTGCGAAAGCTGGTGCACAGGCACATTGATCACCACCTCATCGCCATCCTCATTCCAGACAAAACGAGGTGCGCCCAGGCTCAAACCACTCTTGCCATCCACAGGCGTCATGGCAATATCCTTTTCCATGGCGGCCCTGTTGACAGGCCAGATAAACCTCAAGGGCACAGAAAGCACATGCTGCCCCTTGTGGGAGGGGTCGATCCAGAATGTTTCCTTGCCCACATGTACAGCCTGTGTCTGCGTGACATAGGTGACAGTCCTAGCCGCCAGGCTGTAGCGGGTAGGCAGAGGCGTTTTTTCCAGCGAGACTGTATAGCGTGTGCCGGGCTTGAGATGGCCTTCCGGCTCAAAACGCATGGAAGTACCACTCTCCCACCGCCAGATACCGGGAGCAGCAGGAGACATACTGATGCCCTCGACCCTTTGTCCCTCACGCCCGGCAGGGGGGGCAGCACATTCATGCGGCCACTTCTTCCCATAGGCGCGCTGGCACTGCTGCCTATCCACTTCGATCGTAATGCTGAAGCCGCCGCTCCATACATCGCGCACAGGATCGCTGGTGACCAGACGACGATAGGATGGCCCGGCCTGCACCTCTACTGCCAGCAGGGCACACGCAATGCAGAGGAGGCCGACAGTACGCAAACAGATGCCACTCATCCTCAGGATAATTCGCTTCATCACCATGACCTCCTCGCTCCTAGCTCATGTCTGCGGGCCGTATCTGCCTCATGAGGGGGCATAAGGGATATGGCCTGAAATAAGCAGCTCACTTCATAGCTCTTTGACCCTGATGATACCATACGCCCGGCGAGGGAAAAAGGGGGACTTTGCTGCAACGGCATGAATTCATCCCAGGAATGAGGGGGCAATGAATATCATGGGTAGTCGCTCGGATATCGTTCTACTCCTGTTCGGCAGTGCGCTCCTCTCCACAGTGTCCTTTCAACATCCTGATGTAGAGCATCAGCTCCTTTCTGGAGGAGACACCCAGCTTGGCGTAGATATTCCTATTGTGTGACTTGACTGTATGGATGGAAATGAAAAGGGTATCAGCGATTTTCTGGGCAGAATAATCCTTGAGATAAAGATCGAAAACAAGCCGCTCGGCCTGGCTGAGCTTTTTTATATTCTCCCTGAATTGATAAAAGCCGCTCATATCAGCTTCAGCCGTTGCGGCATTGACTTTGTCCTTCTGGCTGAGATGGGAGATAAGCTCATCTATCTCAACGATATTCGTTTGCATTGCTGCCCCTTTCTTGGCAGCCTCAATGCCGTTCAACAGGGGTGTCACATAGCGTTTTGTCAGCAGATAGCTGACTGCCAATGCAACAAGGATAAAAATGGTACAGGCCAGAGCTGTTTTTATGTAACACTCATTGAGCCTGGCAGTATAGGTGCTTTCCGGGATGAAATAGGCAACGCTCCAATTTTCCCCAAAGGGCTGCGGCGAGAGCGTGATGGGGCTTTCCACCCCGATAAAGACGCGGTTGGACGATACATAACGATTGAGTCCTCTGGAAAGACTTTCGACACGCAGGGGGGTATCATCCAGTCCTGCATAATATCCTGAGGCAGAACCGCTTTCCAGGCCCGTACCCGGCAAAAGCCATTGCTGTTGCCGGTGCGCCACCAGCCCCGTTACACATTCATCATCGCCATTGCCCGCCTTGTGCGCGAGCTTGAAGTACATGGTACTGATCTCAAAACCGCAGATGCCATAAAATTCTCCATTGCTGCCCACAAGGGGGACACACAGAAAAACCATACTCTCCCAGGTGCCAGGCAACTTTATCCTGGGCGTAACGAAGTAAACGTCTTCACTGTGGGAGGGGTGTATGTTTTTGAGATGTCTGTAAAATGGCAGCTTTTTGAGAGAAAATTCCAGCTCCCACTTGTTATGAAAAAAATGGCCGTTCTCTGTGCCGATATGGGCGATACCGCGTACCCAGAACATTTCATAATTCTCTGGGGTGGGTGTCCTGAGATTCTGAAGTTTCAGATACATCCCGGAACGGGAATCAGCAGCATCAGGCAGCCTTGTATTGATCGTCGTATCAAAAATGATGAATGCACCGCTGCAATTTGCAAGTATCATACTTCTGTACAGCAAGTCATATATATTTTTTTGTAAAGTATCTATAATTACAGAATTGTTTGCAATTTCAGAAAAAGAAATCTCTTTCTTTTCCAAGAGCTTTTCAATCTCATATACAGATATTTTTGAAAACCTGATCCCATGTGCAGCAGTATTTGAAAAATATGAACTCAGGTTGCTCTTGTAAGCATTGAGGCCTTTTTCAAGCTCATTCCTGATGGCATCCTTTGGAAATGTAAAAATATCTATAAAAATGACAAGAAGACATATGCAAGAAGACAAAATCGTGACAAGGACTGCAATATACATATAGAGCCTGGAACGCAGATCCAGGCAACAGAGTCGCATCTGCATATTCAATATAAGTTCTTTCAGAGGATTCATGGCAGTGTCAGTATATCAATCCATATTTGCCATAAATTCAGCCAGCATGGTATCTGCAATAGTATCATCTGTCTGCGTCATTTTATATGATTTCCGATATTTCTGAAAAATTTTTCGCAGTACGCTGCGGAATTTCTTTTCTACCTCACCATAGCCTGGGAAATAAGGGGGGATATAGAAATCACTTTTTTGATATATCTCACTGACAGCACCATACAATTCCTTTTCGCGTTCAGTATTGGCCGGGATCTGTTTTTTTTCAAGAAATTGCTCATAGGCAATACTTTTGACCGGCAAATACCCTGTCTGGACAACAAAGGGGATATTTACCTCGGTTTCCGTCAACCATTCCGCAAAAATGCTGGCGGCAAGCTCCTTCCTTGCATCACCTGCATACACGGCAAGGCCGGAACCACGCTGGATGGCCAGGGGACTGGTATCCTTGAAATACGGGACGGGCAGTATCCTCAGGCGCAGGGGTTTTCGCGTATTGTCCGGGAATGTCATACAATCCTTGTAGTACAGGATGGATGCGCTGGACTCGATGCCGCAAAGGGCTTCTCCTGTCATCATGGCTGTTGTGGCATAGCCATCCATCAGGCAGATATGACCAGCCACAGCGGCTTTTGCCAGCATGTTCCAGAGTTTCTGAAAATGCTGGTCATTCTGGTCGATGACTCCATCTTTCAGGAATGTCCCCCCCAGTGCAGCCGTATTCAGAAGGAAGTAGTGGATCCAGTCATCGTGCTTGAGAAAAGCCTTGCCGCCAGACCACTGGTAATAGACAGCAGCGGCTTTGAACAGCCCTTCCCAGGTGGCAAGGGAAGCGTAGTCAATGCCGGTATCACGGGAAAACTCCTCAAAAATCGTATCATTGACAAAGAGGGCACTGGTGGATTTTGCAATGGGCAGAATGAGCAGCCGCCCATCAAGCGTACCTTCATCCAGAAAGGCGGGGACATATTCCCCCAGTCTGTCCGGGCTTATCCGGCTGCGCCAGTCCAGCAGCCTCTCCGGCCCGATGGCAAGGACATCCCGTGGATATGCCATGAACATATCCGGTGCGGGGCCTGCCCCGGGCCGTGCACGGGCTGTGGCAACTAGAGACTCATGGATGGAGGTCGTGGTGAACATGGAGGTGACATTGATGATGATGCCTTTTTCACGCCCCACCGTCTGGTTGAACCGGGTGATCAGGTCATTCATGGGAGAGTCCGCCACGCTGCCATACACATGCCAGAAAGTCAGGCTTACCGGCCTGGCCGGATCCAGCAGAGGCTTTTCGCAGCCAACAAGTGTCATGACAAGCAGCAAGAGTATGACGATTCTCCAATGGCTCCGCATGTAGCACCCCCTTAAGAGGACCATCCCCCTTTGAGCCAGCACAGAGCTTAACCCTAAAATGGAATCATTCCAAGGATGAAAATCGGTCAAAAGCCAGCACTGCCGCTGATAAGGCATACCTGCCCGCAGAACAACAGCCCTCAAGGTTACAGTTGTGACTATGGTTTCTACTGTGACACTGATTTGTCAAGAGAAAAGGTGCTAAAGGTTACCCATGGATGCAGAAACAGAGGTGTACAGAAAAATCGCCTGCCGACTGGAGCAGCGGCGTATTGACATAGGTATGTCCAAACGTCGCCTCAGCATATTATCCGGGATAACGCCTGTATATCTGCGCGAAGTATTGCGTGGAGATCGGAAACCATCTGTTGTCGTATTGATGGATCTGTGTTCTGCCCTGAATATCAAGCTCTCAAAAATCCTTTCGGAAATAGAATCCTGCATTGACATGTAAACCATCCAATAGTGCAAAAAACAGATAACCCGACCATATTTGGCCGGGTTATCTCCTGCAGATCCGTATCTCAGTCAGGGTGCCTTATCTGACACGCTTGATACGTCCTGTCTGTATGCTGTTCAAGGGGCTGTGCTTGCGTATATACTGTTCCAGCACATCCACCACAAGCGGGTCTGGTGATGGTAGTGCCTTGCCGTTCTTGAGCATTTCAAAGCCATCACCACCATTGGCAAGATAGTCTGAAATGGCCACACCGTAGCGGGCCTTGAGCTGCAAGGGTCTGGACTGCCCAGTGGTATCCAGCACCTCTGCCTTGAGGATGCGCTGCCCCACCGGTTTGCTGCTGTCCACGGTATAGGCCAGTCCTGCCACTTGCAGCAGGCGTGGCCCCTTGGCACCTTCTTCGGACACTCCGTGTTCCAGAGCCTCCCAGATCTGTTCGCCGCTGTACTCTCGCAGCACGAACATATTACCGAAGGGGTGTACGGTCAGCAGGTCGCCCCGGCTGATCTCCCCCTTGGGCAAGGCAGCGCGTATGCCACCGCCGTTGCACAGGGCAATTTCCATACCCAGAGGACGTCCGGCCTCAAGCATGGCATCAGCCGTGAGCATACCTCCCAGACATTCCACTTCGCGGCATAGATCCATACCATCAGCCATTTCTATGCTGTGGCTGCCCACCATGGTTTTGCGAAACGCATCCAGGTTGGCCGTGTATCTGTCAATGACAGCATCCACAGCAGGGTCGGACGGCATATGGCTGGCCAGCTCAACGGCAGCCCCCTCCCACTGCCGGGGTACGCCACTGGCGTCAAAGCGTACCTGCAATGTGCCCAGATACTGGGTGGCGCGCTTGGCAGTAACCACCAGCACCGGATCACCATTGGGAGAACGTTCCACGATGGGATAGGGCCCTTCGGGAGAATCCGCCCCCAGATAGCTGTGCGTATGCCCGCCGATGATCACATCCACGCCGTCCACTGCGCGGGCCAGGGCACGGTCAGCAGGCAGGCCGAGATGGGTCAGGGCAATGACGTGCTCCACCCCTTGCGCTTTCAGTTCCGCCACCTGCTGTCTCAGCGTCGCGGCAGCTTCGGCAAACTGGGTATGCTTGCAGGCACTGGCCAGGGTCACGCCCTCATCGTTGGCGATCCCCACAATGCCCACCTTGACGCCGCGCACCTCCCGGATGATGTGGGGAAGCACTGGTGCCTTGAGCAGCGGGCAGCCCTTTGCCGGAGTGAGATTGGCCGCCAGCACGGGAAAGCGCAGTGTCTCCATGAAGCGGAGCAGCTCCAGACAGCCTTCGTCATATTCATGGTTGCCCAGGGTCATGGCGTCCCACGGCATCAGCTTGTCCAGGTCTGCCAGCAAGGGCCACTTGTTCACACTGTAAAACAGGCTGCCCTGAAACTGGTCGCCTGCATCCAGCGCAAGCACATTGTCATGCTCTGCCTTGGCTTTCCTGATGGCCGCAGCAATGCGACCGTAGCCACCACGGCTCTTGGCCGTGTCAAATGCCGCATTACCGTACTTGTCGATACCTGCCACGTGCGCATGGGTGTCATTGGTGTGCAGGATAAGCAACTCAAGCCCTGCTACTTTCTCGGGCACAGGGGCCTTGGTCGCGCACGCACTTATAAGGAGCGAGCCCAGAACTAACATGGGCAGCATAATTGAACGGATCTTTCTGCCTATCATGACTTCCTCAACAGATGTATAGCAGGTCACATATGCTACTTCTTATGGCTCTGAGACCAGTAGGCCGGGTCAGCCACCATATTCCAGAAGCGTTCAACATCCACATCCAGCACGATACGCATTTCCTGACAACCTTTGGGCGCAAACTTGGGATAGGCCAGCGATTGACCATATGACAGGCCAGTCTGATCATTGATGTCCACGCGCTGGCGCACTTCCCTGGTAATCAGGGTTGGGTCAATGATGGCCGCTGCCACCAGCACATCCCAAACATAGTGGGTAAAGCCAGGGTCTTTTGCAAACATCTGCCCCACAAAGGTACCACGCAGCATTGCAGACATGGGCCCTGCGCCAAGAACACGCAGGAACCGGTCAAAGTGTTCCTGACGGAAGACGACTTTTTCACAGACGTCCAGCCCAAAGGCAATCTGCTCTTTAAAGGGCGTGCGTACAGCTATTTTGGCGGCTTCTGGATCAAACCACCAGTTGAATTCTGCTGCGGGCGTCACATTGCCGGGCTGGAAAAAAGCACCGCCCATATAGATAACCCGCTTGATCAGGGGAATAATGTCAGGTGCCTTGCGTACCGCCATGGCAAGATTGCCGCACGGCCCTATGGCGGCAATAGTCACCTGCCCCGGATTGGCACGCACCGTATCAATAATGAAATCTACTGCGTGCTGCTTGACGGGGACGAATGTAGGTTCTTTACCATAATGAGTACGGTAAAACTCCTGCCAACTGGCTGGCTGTTTGAGCCCGAAGGATCCCAACCAGGCATCATGCCCCATGCCCTGCGTCATGCGCTCCACTTCAAAGAGCTCATGACGCTGTGGGCGAAATGGATAGGCAAGGCCCATGGCCACTGGTATGTCCGTACGGCCCAAAAGCTCCAATTGACGGATAGTATAGGCCGTGCCCTCTTCCACCCAGGAATTCCCAGACAGAGTGGTTATGCCCAATAACTCCACCCTGGGGGAACTGGCCAGCATGACCATGGCCACGCCGTCATCAAAGAACTCCACCATATCGGTGTCGAGCAGTACCTTTTCCCGCTCCGCTGCATATGCACTGGTGGAGAGCAGAAAAACTGCCAGGATAAGAAGCGCACAGAGGCTGCGAACGTGCATACGACCTCCTGCTACGACGCTACTGGGGCCTGTGCCGCCGCCTTCTTGCCACGCCCCTTGAGGTAGAGCAGAACGATAAGCACAAGCGCGATGCCCAGCATGATCCCGCCAATGACAGGACGGAAACGCAGCCAGGCGATGGAGATGATAATGAGCGACCAGGCCGCGCCCAGCAGCGTGCAGACAAGGCCCGTACCCGCCCCCACGATGGAGCCAAGCAGGGGGATGACACTGGCCAGCACGGTCAGGGGAGCCACCAGCATCTTGAGCCCTGCGATGACCAGCAGCGCACCGCCAGCGCGGAAGATCCAGGTCATGGTGCTGTTGCTGCTGTGCTTGGCACCGTACATATTTTCCATACTCACCCTGCCCATGCGCAATGCGCTTACGGTTTCCCCGTTGCTCGCATAGTAGGGTTCAAAGGTAGATCCATTGACCTGGGCAAGGATGCTGACGTCTGCGGGCATGACCTTCTGGAAGGTGACGCGCATATCCCCCACGGAAGGTGTGGTGGGCGACGGGCCTATATAGATGGTGCTGCCATCGCTGACGATTTCAATGGGCCGGGGTCCGGGCGTATATCTGGCATTGCTGTTGAGGGCAAGGCTGCCCGGCACACTGGCGGCGTACGGCGTGCGCCCCGGCTGCAGCTGGCGTTTCAGGTTCTCACGCACTTCCTGGGCCAGCTCGATCCGCACAGGTTCAAACCTGTTCATGGAACTGATAAAAAAGTCGGGCAGACGGTATGCCCCAAAGGACACATTACCTGCGCGCTGGGTGTTGTCCTCCAGCGACATGTGTACGGTATTGGCATAACGCTCGGCCCCGCCAGGCTCGCGGAAGCCGGAGGAATCCACGGGAGAACTCACCCACTGCTTGCTGTAGGTATAGGTAGTGATGGTCTCTTCCCCGCCGCCCAGCTTCTGGCGTTTTTCCTGTTTGCTTTCCTCGACCCACTGATAGTACTCCACCTTGCGCTGCAAGGCGATGGCCCGTTCTGCTATGCCAAAGACAGGGTCTTGCAGCACGTCCTGCGTATCGGCAAAGCCGGAGGCATGGATCAGCTTGCCATTGAGTGCCGGATCGACCCGGCTGATGTCGCTGACCTTTTGCGTTACCGACTGTGCCTCATTCAGGGCATCACGCGTGGCCACAAAATCGCCTTCGTTCCACCACAGCAGGACTGTGCCAGCGATCAGCAACGCAAGCCCCAGCCCCATGCCGGAAAAGGAACTCCCCAGACGGGAAAACCAGCTGGTCGTCGTCGTTTCCGTGTAAGACATGCAGTTATCCTCCTGTTTGATGTGTTCCAGCCTATCGACAAACGCCCTTCAGGGGTATCACCCCAAGGATGAAAAACGGGCTTTTCCTTGAAAATCAAGGGACTGCAAAGCGTTTTAGTCACTCCCCCCACTTCTGGGATCGGGACATATCCTGCAAGCTGGCGTAAATTCCTTCATGGGGTGATACCCTTGTTTGCTGATACACGGTAGAATGATGGGCACAATGCCGCAGGCTGGCAGAGGCAAAAGGGCTGGCTGTGCCTGTGGTGCAACATTAAGGAGTAGTGCCGATGAAATGGAGTCTGATCCTGGCCGGTGCTCTGACCGGCTGCCTGCTTGCTACCCCGGTGCTGGCCGAACCCAGCGTTGAGCTGGACGACAGTACGTTTACTATCAAGGAGGCGGTAAACGACCAGATCCTTGCCCAGATCAAGGCTGATTTGGGCAAGGTGGAAAACATGGCAGAACTGGCCTTTGAGCTTGAAGAGATCAGCAATGAGGATCTTGCCAAGATTTGCGGGCTGTGTCCCCAGATGGTCAACCTGGAAGTCAGCAGCGAGAAGGTGACTGACCTCTCCCCGCTGGCGAAGCTCAGCAATCTCAAGGAATTGTTGCTGGAAGTTGCTGCCACTGATTTTTCGCCTCTGAAGGGTTTGACCGGGCTGACCAAGATAAGTGCCGAGTCGCCGAAAATGGGGCCGGATCTCACCTGGATGAGCGGCATGACCAAACTGGAGTACGTTACCATTGACTCTGAGGCCGAACTTTCGCTAGTCGGGCTGCCCACATTGCCGCAGCTGGAGGAGGCCATGTTCCTCAATGCGAAAATCAACGACCTCAGCCCTCTGGTACAGGCCATGCCCGGCTTGCAGACCATTGAACTGCGGGGGGCCACGATCGCCGACCTCTCCCCCCTTGCCAAGCTGGCATCCCTGACAGACGTGAACCTCTATGGCGCGACAGTGAAGGACTTTTCTCCTCTGGCGGCCTGCCCGAAACTGGAAAAGCTCACCTATTACGGTACAGAAAGTGCCGACTACAGCACCCTGGGCAAGCTCACCCAGGTTACTGAGCTGAACGGCGGCCTGACCAAGATGAATAATATCAACTGGCTGGCCGGTATGACCAACTTGCGCATCTTTGATGTATTTGCTGAATATGTGACTGATTACAGTCCGCTCAGCAAGAGCAAGGTGGAAGAGTTCCAGGTCTGGAATATGCGTGTCCCTGTGGGCGATGTGGCGGCTATCGGCCAGACTGTCAGTCTCAGGAAGCTTACTTTCTGGGATGTGGAAGGTGCCAGCAACAGCAAGTCCCTGTCCAATCTGATCAATCTGGAGAGGATCACCATCCAGGGCTATAACAAGAAAGGCGGTGAAGCCTTTGACATGAATGCCGCAGCCAAATGGGACAAGGTGAAAAAAGCCGCATTTGAGGATGCAACATTCGTCAACAGTGATGGGCTGGCTGGCATGAAGGCCATAGAAGACCTGCGCATCTGCAAGGCCAATCTGAAGGCCGAAAAGGGCCTCAGCCTGGCTTTTCTGGGCAAACTCAGCACACTGAAAAACCTGCACATCGACCAGTGCAAGATCAGCAATCCTGAAGCTCTGGCCCAATGTACCAGCCTGACCAATGTGCGTATCACCAAGACCGAGGGCATGACCAGCCTGGCCCCGCTGCACAAGCTGCCCAATCTGAAGCGCGTGACCGTGAGCAAGGGAGTGTACCCCGAAGCAGAGCTGAAGGGCTTTGGCCCCAATGTCAAGGTCGTGCAGAACTAGAATAACTTGGATTGCCGGATGAGTCCGGCGTGAGTATGCCGCCAAACTGCAAGGCCCGACCTGCTCCATGCAGGCCGGGCCTGTTGCGGAAAGGCTGTGCAGAATCTGGACAGTCGCCGCGTACTGCCATAGACTTGCTATAATTCGGAGGTGCCATGAGAGCGGCGTTCCTGTTTCTTTGTTGCTGTGTCTTGCTGTTGGGTGGTTGCGGCAGCTATCATCAGGTGCAGGTGGATTCTTTGCGTGCGGCCGGGGCTGGGAGCGGGCCCTGTCTGCTGCTGCCTGGTGATGCTGCCCTGGCGGAGGATGACCTGCTTTTTCGGGAGGTGTGCCGCTTGCTGACTCCGGCCCTGGAGGAGGCGGGCTACCCACCGACAGATGCCAGTACCGCCGCGCTGCAAACACGGGTAAGCCTTGGCCTGGAAGAACCAGAAACCATCTACTATATGGATTACGAAAGCCGCTATCGGCCCATTACCCGCAGGGGCAGGACAGAGTACATCCTGGTGGAGGAGCCAGTACTTAGCTCACACACTCTCCATACAGCCGTGCTTCTCCTGGAGTGCCTCACCCGTCCGACCTCACGGGCCGCTGTCGGCAAGGGGGCGCAGCTTTGGCGCACCAGGGTGCGCGTGACCGGCCCGCAGGATGACCTGCTGGGTCTTGTACAGAGCGCGGCACTGGCCCTGCGTGGCGGGGTGCTGGCCAGCCACGGACAGGGACAGCGCAGTTTTGAAGTTTTCATCAGCGACAAGGGTGAACGTAGCGTGACAGAAAAATGATCGCCAGGCATGAGAGCGATGGCGGATGCCCGTAGAGCAGCGATCGCTATTTTCAATGGCATTTCGCTCTAAAATGCAATCAGCTCCAAAGAACCGTCCCCGCCGTTTTCCTGTATGGCAAACTGCCGCTGTGTGCCATCGGCTTCACGATAGGCAATGCCATACTGGGGTATACTCTCAAAAAAGTTCATACCAAGCACCAGCGGCTGTTCGGGCATCAGGGAGGGGCGGCTGTGCAGCGTATGCGTTTTGAAGCGTAGCTTGCCCGCATCGTCCACGCCTTCAAACTCCAGCCTGAGCACTTGCAGATCCTGTACGGGCCGTCTGGGCAGCAGGACGATACTGACCTGGGGTGCAGCCCCATGCAGCGCAAGGCTTTCATACTGCGTACCGGGCGGCAGATCTCTGGCCCAAACCACGCCAAGGGCTGTATCCTGCACATAATCGCCACTGGTAGGCTCACTTACTGTTACGGACTGAACCTGCCAGCCAAGAGGGGCACTGGCATCCTGCACAAGCAGTACACGCAGCCAGGCGCACAGGGTCAGTGCTTCCGTTTCAGGGTCATCCATGCAGAGGATATCGCCTGTAACCACAACGCCCCCCGCTGCATCGGCAGTGATGCCCGCTGTTGCTGCACGACATATGCGTGGCCCATCGGCCATATTCCCAAAAAGATAGTCCCCCTGCACGCCAGCCAAGCGGGCTGGCCGTCCAAAATAGAATCGGGCTATCTCGGCAGCATCTCGACGGTGCAGTGCCACATCAGGCTGCATACCATCGATCCTGCCGGCAGCCGCGAAAATATCCGGCCTGGTCTGGGGGGTGAGCAGACGGTCAGCCACAGGGCTGTCCCCCTGCGAAAACGTCTGCACAACTGCTGCATCCAGTATGCTGTCATCCAGCGCAGCAAAGGTCTGAAGGCATCCTTTTTCCCAAAGTGTGGTCAGACGCTCAAGCATGACAGTTGCCACTGCGGGGGGGATCACTTCATTTTTCTGCCTGTTCTGGGCCAGAGCCTCCCCGGAGAAGGCACAGACTGCAAACAGCACCGCTACGAAAACGAGACGTTGTACCATGACATACCTCCGTACAAGATATCCTACATTGACAGGCGCAAAATGCAATTCTCGCGTGGATGAAAAGGCCGTACAGAAACTATTTCATCCTGGGGATGATTGTCCCTCTCCTCATTTTTGTGGGATACTGGACATAATGGACAGATTTTCTGAAGCTGACAGGGCAAGGAGAACGGATATGAAGGGTATGGGTTTTGTCTGTCTGTGTAAAAATCTTCTCATGTTTCTCTGTTTCACGATGTTAGCGGCCCCTGCGGCCATGGCTGCAAGTGGACAGGCCGCTGTGCTTCCTGCGGGGGCAGCGGCCTATGCTCCCATTTTGAAAAACTTGCAGCATATCCTTGCCAATGGGCTGGAAGGGAGGGAACGCGGAGACGGTGAACATGGCGTCATGGAAGCCATGACAGGGCAGGAAGGGCCGGAAGCTCTGCGTTCTGTGGGCTGGCTGGTACGCGATCTCAGTGGCGATGGCATCCCCGAACTGCTTGTTGGGGCAGTATCGCAGGATGCGGACGGCAAATCCCGTGGCGGAGATATATACGCTCTGTACACACTCAAGGATGGCAAGCCCCATCTCACGCAGGAGGGGACATTACGCAATGCCTTTAGCCTCATGGGCAATGGACGCTTTTTCCAGACGGGCTCCGGTGGGGGGATGCGCCGCATTTTCGCCATTGTTTCCCTGACGCCTGACGCTACGGCCCTCACCTGCCGTGACTTTTGGTTTACCCATGAAAAGGCCAGCCCGGAATGGGGAATGGGCTTTTTTCATAATACTACAGGGGAGATGGACATTTCCCGTTCACAAGAAGTGGATGAAGCCCTGTTTACGGCACGGACTGATGCAATGCAACAGGAGTGCCAGATTGCAGAATTCACGCCCTTCAGCCAGGCAATAGCAGATGAGGAGACGTCCTCCCTTGCCGTCCCTGCTGGCCAGCACAGTGCTTCCAGCGTCACCGCCCGTTTCGGCTTTGGCAACATCCTGATGGGTGGCTGGAGTCCGCAGCAGGGCTGGCTGAACGCGCAGCAGCTCCAAAACGATGCCCGCTTTCATGATTTCCGTATCTGGGGCGGTGAAGTCTGTCGTGTCTTCGGTATGCACGGCCTGGTGGAAGACAATGCAATTATCACAGCCATACACAATGAGCATGGGGATGAGTCCCCTGCTGCACGGGCGGACGTCCCCAGCTTTGAGGTACATACTGCTACAGGGGGCATCTCTGCCCCTTCAGGTTTTCTCACTGTGTTGTGTGACTGGAACATACAGCCCAGAAGCCCTGTCCTGCTGCAAACAGGCAATACGACCTATCAGGGTATCATAAAGAACTATCTTGCAGCCAAGGGTTTGCGTACGGATAGGATACAGCTTGTGCAATTATGCAAGATAGACCTGGAAGGGGACGGGGTGGATGAAGTGCTTATCTACGCCCAAAATCTGCTCAAGCACGATACAGGTTGGGCAGCAGACAAAGCATTTGATGTGGATAGTACGTTTCCAAGCCGTGCCTTCAAGGGGGCATATTCCGTGCTGCTCCTGCGGAAGGTCGCTGGGGGAAAAGTCGTACAACTGCCCCTGCATGAGTATATCCATGCACAGACAGCCGCATCAGGTACTGCAAATCCCTTACCAGTTCTTGCTAAACTGTATCAGTTTGCAGATCTGAACGGTGACGGCACGCTGGAAATCATTACAGGAACGGCATCGCATACAAATCGTACGCACCATGTTTTTGAGGTCAAAGGGCACAAGGTGCGTGAAGTGCTGTCCAGCAGCACAAAACTGTAAAAGAAGGAGGTAGAGGATGAAAAGGCTTGGCTTTGCACTGGTATTTCTGTTGCTGACCATCCTGTGGAGCTCTGAGGCTTTGGCAGACAAATACCGTGTCTATTGCGCCAATGGAAAGATAGAAGTTGACACACGGGATGTCAAACAGATGAAGTCCGCACGCGGCAGCAGTACATATATGCTGGGTGAGTTCGACTACAGGACAGAAGCTGTCGAATTTGCCAAAAAATTTGGCGGTGTTGGCGCACAGTGCAAGAAGTAGCTTCCCGCTGAAACTCCCCCAGCAGGCTGAGGCTTTACGCCCCACCCGTTGGGGGAGTCACTGTTCACGGGAAGATTACCATTGTTGGCAGCTTAGCCCATAGCCTCCTCTGTAATGATAAAGGAGACAAGCCTCCATTTGCCGTCTTCCAGTACAAAACGGGCCATGAAGGGGGCTGCCCCCCAGAGGATTTCCTTGCCGGAGTCCTCGTTCAGCTTGAAACGCCGAAACTTGCCGCTCATGATAAGTGTTCCGTCACCCTGCTGCTGGAGGGATTCCACAGAGGCATAGCCCGGCAGGAAGGTGTCATCATTGATGGGAATATCACGGTGCAAACGCTCCATGTCCACATAGTAGCCTGAAGCCCCCAGAAAAACGCCGGGACACAGGGCGTTCTGATCTATCCAGCCATTAAAGATATAGCGGGCAGTCTGCTCCACCAACGCCTTGTCAAAGAATACATTGTAATTTTCAGGGATATTGGCGAAACGTGCTGGTGCATCCTCTCGAAACGCAGCACTGTGCATGAACTGATTGCGGATCAAAAAACGCAAGGTCGCGTCACACAGTTCGTGTGCATCCAGGGGTCTGGAAAAACTGAATCCCATTTGCCAGAGAGTAAAAAGGCTTTGCCGCAGGAGCAGCACCTCCCGGGTGTCAGGCGAGGGCTGGGCGGCGGATACTGCTTGTACGGGGGCTACAGCAAGCAGGATGGCCAGCACGAGAGGAAAAATAGCTTTCTTTGTCATGACGGACTCCTGTCATCTGTCAAGTGGGGGAAAGTGGATGGAAACAATACGGAATGAACCGTCAGCTTGTCGCTTTGCCTGCATGTGGAATGACTGCATTTTGCTGATGCCTTCAATACCATCTGGCTGGGCAGCCATCTGGCGTACCATTCCTTCTAATATCCAAGTGTCATCCCCATTGTAAAAGAAGTCATTGGGTGGATCGACAAAAATATCGCGCGGGATATCCAATGCAGTCAGCTGTAGGCTCTGCAAGGCTTCGGGCTTTTGCAGTGCGGCATCCTGCCACAGGACGCATACGGCATTTTGCAGGACAAGACGCTCCTCCAGTGTAAGGGGATGCGCCGGAGGAGAAGGCTCATCCATCTCCACAGGCTCAGCCAGAACCTCCTGGTAGAGCATCCCAGGCAGAATGGGTGTAAGGCTGAGAGCACAGAGCAAGAGGATGGGGAGCAGTCTTCGCTTGCTTTTTTGCATGAAAGGGCCTCCTTGGGGTGCAGATATGGTGAATGCCAAGCTGAATATACGCTGAAAGCATACGCAAAAGGAAGGCTGTCGGGTATCACTCCGGGAAGGAAAAACAGCCATCAATCTTTGTCAGCCCGTGACGAAGCGAGCGGTCTGCGCTGGATTTGCAGCCATTTCATCCTTGGGGTGATAGCGTAAAAATATGAAAAAGGCTAACTTGGTGAAGTATTTTTCTGATCGCCGTAAAGGGAGAATAGCATGAAACTATGGCAGAACGTTTTTTTTGCAACGGCACTGATGCTGGTTGTCCTTGGCTTGGGGATACAGGATGTCGCTCTGGCGGCAGACTCCGGCGATGAACGCACGATCCCGGTCATCCGCTGGGAATGTTTCAGCTGCGACAAACAGTTCTTCAGCTTTGAACCGGATGATCTGGCCGGCAAGAGCAAGGCAGACAACAAGGATGGGAAGTACCAGAAGGCCAACTGGGGGATGCTCGCAGATATCAACAAAGCCATTCCTCCATGCCCCATGGTGGGGGACGGCGGGCACTTCCTTGAGCTCAAGGAAAAGATCAACACTTCTGCCTTCATCATCCGTGCCAATATCCACCAGTATATCATACTCAAAAGCGGCGGTGGTGCCATCAAGGCCAAATTCCAACGTATCAAATGCACCGGCTGCGACATGGAAGGCTACTGCTTTGCCGGGGATGATCTGGATCTCTTTGGGGCACTTACCCTGAATGCAGCACCCGATCTGTACAACCTGAAAACAGGGCAGAAGAACAGTGCCTGCAAGGTCAAGCTGGCTCCAGGCTATTATCTGTATGTGCATATGTTTGAGCAGAAAAGCGTGTCCAATCCCAGCTCATTGCAGCTTGCCCAGAACTTGCAGTATGTATGGTATTCTGACTAACAGGTTGGAGAGGGAATCGCCATGAAAAATCTTGTTCTACTGCTCCTGACAGCGTTGTTCACACTCGGCATGGGTATCGGGGATGCCTCTGCCAAGCTGCCCAAAACCTATGCGGAATTCAAGGCCCGCTATCAGACAGAAGGCAAAACGCCCGAAGGTGCGCTCAAGCTGCACATGGAGGCCATCTTTTGCTATCTCAATCCTGAAACACGCAGTGAAGCCTCAAAAATGCTGCGTTATTCCTTGTATCTGAGCAAGCCACTGGAGCAGTCCTATAACTACAGCACCTTTGTAGAACGCATGAAAGACCCGGAGTGCCACTATACCTTCAGAAGCTACTGCAAAGGCACCAGCCCGGAAAACAATTACGCCATGTCGCCTGACGATTTCAGCGTCAACATCGTGCGTAAGCGTAACAGTGAAGGCTATCTCAAGCTGGATGTGAAAAGTTCCGGGGCGGACAGTACCCATGCCGTCTGGCTGCTGAACCATGACGGCCTGTGGTATGTGGACAATAATGCGCCGCTCTACCTGCTGGTACGCAAGCCCAAGGCACCCAGCAACGCTCATGATGCCGACTTTGACACAGAGCCGATCGCCCAGTCTGTGGCGGATAGCCCCTCTGCCCAACCGCCGCAGCCAGAACCTGCCCCGGCATCCCCTGTTCCGGCCGCTCAGGGAGAGACTGCCGCACCCCCGGCACAGGAAATGCCAGTTGTGACCAACACTGCGCCTGAGGAACTCATGCCGCAGAGTCTGCCAGACCTGAATGCCCCGCAGCAGCCATAGGGCAGGATGTTCGCCTGCAAACGGAGGTTACCATGAAAAAACTGTTGTTCCTGCTGCTTGCCCTTGCCCTGTGTACCGCATCGGCCCAGGCTTCCTCTCTGGAAGAGGAGGTCAATGCCTATCTGAGTGGCCTTGTACGCCTCAATCCCAAAAAGGATGGCATACATCTGCGCTCCGGCCCTGGCACGACATTTGAGAGCGTGGGACAGACCTACGAGGGGCGGCTCAGCTTTCTGGCCTCGCCAGATATGGTAAAGGATGCAGAAGGCAAAAACTGGTACAAAATCATATATACTGTGGAGCGACAGGAAGATACAGGCTATTTTGAGCAGGATCCCTCCCCGTACGTTCGCAGTGATCTTGTACGCGTTGCTCCCCTGAGCGATCTGGACAGGAAACGTGTGGCTGCGAGCAAGTTCCGTATTCTGGACATCTCTCCTGCAAACCTGCTCAAGTTCAGTCTGGAACAGCCGCTTGTGCTTCTTCAGAGCTATTCTTCTCAATCAAAAGTGGAAATTCCTGCCAATACGCCATTGCTGCTGTTCTCTGGTATTTTCCGGTATGAAGACACAGCCTTTCTGCCGGTATTCAGCCCCTATGGCACAACAGGCATACGTCGTCTGGGCGATATACCGCTGGAAGCATTTGAGGCTCTTTCCTTCGGTGAGGCGGAAGGCAGAGTCAGGGAATGGCTGGAAGCAGGCAAGCATACTGCAGGGCTGAAGTAGATTGCAATTCCAAAAGCAGGCCGGGTTATGGCATCCCTCATAACCCGGTCTGTATGGTCAATCCTATGCTCCCTCGGCCAAGGCTTGCAGAAAGAGACTGCGCATAGCCTTGGCCCATTCTGCTTCGGGATCGTTGTCAAGGCAGAAATACAGTCTCTCTCCTGAGGCATAGTCAACTGTCAGCGAGCAGGGAGAAAATTCCACCGGCAGGCCTGAAGTCGTCTGGCTGATACCATTGAGCCGCACCAGACCATGCTGTTCAATCAGCTGTTGCAGCTTGCCCAGAAAGGCCGCATCAACGCGTACCGAACCTTTTGCCCCGCCAGACATGGTCAGGAAAAAAACAGCATCATTGCTCTTGCCTATCTCACAGACATACCTGCTCCCTTGACCACCGGCTTCATCCCACAACCAGAAACGGACAGCCAGCCCCGCTATCTCGCGTGAATGGATGACCTTGGGAGCATCAGGATCACTGTGGTCCCGGATTCCCCCGTCCTCCTCGATTTCTGTTGCGACACTGTTCTGCCCTGTCATCAAACTCCCTCCGAAGGTGACCAGAAGCAGCATGGCAGCCATTGTGCGCAGGATATGCGTCATGTTGCTCCCCCTGCCCAGGGTCAACGGATCCGATTGTTGGCCCACAGTTCAACAGCAAATTCCCGAAAGACTGCCGGCCATTTGTCAAAGACGGGATCCATCTTGTAGCCGCCCCCCATTTCTGTATCGGGCGTGCGGACAAGGGTCTCGCCAATCATGGAGAATCGCCGGACTCCGTCAAAAAGGTGTATCTTCATACCTTCAGGGCTCACATCGCCCCGGCAGCCGATATAGTAGATGATCCATACCTCTGCATTGCCGTCTTTATCCAGATCTGTAATGACAGGGCTGACTTCTGCAAATTCGGCAGTAACGCTGGCCTCACAGTGGCGTACATGATCCCGCATCATCCAGAGACGCTGGGGAGTATTGCTGTAAATATCGGCATAGCCGTAGGCATACAAATCGGCATTATACGTGTCGGCATTTCCCTGCCCGCTTGTCGAGCTGGTGGGATAGATGCCCGAATGTGTCAGGATAACAGTCCTGTCTCCCTGACTGTCCTCAAAATCCACCTTGTGCAAGAGTTTGCCGTCAATATCCGGGAAGTTTTGCAGGGGATTTGCACCGCCACGGGCCAAACCTGTCATATTGGCTGCCTCCTGCCATATACCGCTGAAGAAAAGATTGCGATAGTGCGGGTTCTCCTGCTGCTCTGGAATATCGTTGAGCGCAACCTGCAAAGCCCTGGTATGAGGATTCGTTGCATACAGAAAGTAGGCCGTGAGGATGCCGCGCAGCTCGGCCGCCCCGCCCCTTTCGCGCAGATCCACATCTACCGATACAAAGCCGTTGGGCGTGTCATGCAGTTGGCTGTTGCATTGCTGATTGTTGCTTGCCAGCTTCATGCCTTGGCCCTGCTGGACAAGATCCGCCGCTTTTTTCAGGGTAAAGGTCCCGTCCATCCTGACTGTTCGCGCATCAAGCCGCACTTCGGCGTCCACCATATACTTCCACGGGTTCACGCGATCCTTGTTGATGGAAAGGACACTGAAGGAAAGTGGGCTGCCACTGGCAGTGCCGAATGAATCCCCTTGCATGAACACAAGGCCAAAATCAAATTGAGCGGCTTTCTGGAGGCTGTTACTCCCCAGTGGTAGCCTGCTGTCGCCAAGGCCATAGGGCACAAGCCCTTCGGAGTCGGCAGGTGGTGTATAGGCATCCTCGGCAGGGAAAATCATATCACCCTGTTCCGGCACAGGCATGAGAGCGTTTTCCGCAATATGGATAAGGCCGCCGCTCGCGGGCCAGAGCCTGTATGCGTAGGCAAAGCCCGTTCCGCTCGCCGTTTGCAATTCCGAAACGGCGTACCAGCCTGCTGCCCCTTCCGCTGGGGAAGCGTGCAGCAGCCAACCGGGAGCCGCCATTGCCAGGGCCTTGGCAGTCTGGGCAGGTGCAGCCCGCAGTGGGGTCTCCCGCACGACAAGAAAACTGGCAGCCCAGGCTGAACCTGTGCTGAGCAACAGGGCAGCCGCCGCACAAAGCAAAAAAGCAGTTTTTTTCATGCCTCCTCCAATAGCAAAACAGGGTACGGTCTTCCAATGCTTCCTATTCTTGTACCGTATGGGCTGAAAAAAACTATCCTCCCAGGGATGAAAAACACAGATATTATCAGGGATCGCCAAAGGCTGTCGTGACTAAGTGGTAAAGTTCTTTCTCAAAATCCGAAAAGCCCCGGGGGAATTTTGCATAGCCCATGGCTTCCACCCTTGTCCCATTTTGAAAGCGGATGGAGAGATCAAAGCTCTTACCGTCATCCACTCTCAGGAAAGGTCGTCCATCAAAACCATCCCAGCCCTGTACGTTATATCTATGGAGCAGAGACTCCATTGAGGACAGGAAATCAGCGTCAACGATAGCTTCCTGCCACTGGTCTCGGGTACTGCCCATATATCTGCGTTGCAGCACGAAAACAGGGCCATTGCTGTCCAGTCGTTCATAAAGCACTATATTCGGCCCTGGCAGCATGGCCAGTGTGCGAAAGGAAAATTCGTACAGCGTGGTGACAGACAGCTTCCCGCTGCTGGTCGAGGGGGCAAGGGCTTCTTCCAGTGCCAGCAAAAGTTCATCTCTGGCTCTGGCAAAGCCGGGCGGTATATCTTCATCCTCCCTGATTCGGATTTGCATCGTCTGTGAATGATCAAACCAGAGCAGAAGATCGAACTTGCAGTTCTCTTTTACGGGACTGTTATCGTGCCATTGTTCCAGCCTGTGCTGCTGCATGATGTTTTCCAGGCGTGCAAGCAGCCCGGGGTGTACATAGTGCGCGCAAACTTCCTGACCATGCTGGCGTTTCAGATAGAGCCTACCGTCTTCCTGCCTGATGCTCAGTAAATAGGATGGCGTACCATGCGGCCCCTGCCAGAGCAGGGACAGTAACTGCCGCGATACGGGCACCTGAAGTGCAGGCTGGGATGGGTGCATCCTGTTCTCCTCTCTGCTGCCGGGGTTCTTCGCTTCAGCATGGCAGACCGTGCCTGTCGCAAGGAAAGCCAGAATCACGAACAGACACGTCAGCAGCTCCAGATACTTTTTCATAGTGTCCTCCCCCCCATCAGGCAAGGGCAATCAGTTATGTCCTGATTTTTGACAGACTTTCGCCAAGAAGTATGTTTGTCGGTGTGTATGCGTGCATAAAGCCTGATCTTTCAGTCCGGCGGACATAAAAAAAATCAATGGGCTACAATCTAGTAACCCATTGATTTTGTTGATTTTGTGGCGGAGAGGGAGGGATTTGAACCCTCGATACAGGTTTAAGCCCGTATACTCGCTTAGCAGGCGAGCTCCTTCGGCCGACTCGGACACCTCTCCACAAAATGTCAAACAACAAAAGATATACTATCAAATTTTTTGTTTTTGTCAAGGGCAGATTTTACAGGCCGCAACGCTCCACAAATGCCCCCAGAGCCACGAAAAAAAGCCAGGACAATGCCCAGCCTGTATCAAAAAACGCTATTAGAACATTGTGCCATTGAAACACGCTGCTTTCCGGTGGCCGCTGGTAGCAACCTTGACCCTGCAATGTCCTGGCTGCCCTCCGCGTACTTCCAAACTCCTGGTCAGAACTTCACCCAAGTGCTGTGGCAATTTATCAGCCGGAAGGTCAAAGAGGTCAGCCAGCCTCTGCTTCGGGTCGCGTCTATTCAGGGGATGTCCCCTATCCACCGATTTTGCCTGTGGATCAGAACAAATGACATCTTCCTCCTGGTCATGCGGATCGGACAGTTTAGCCCCGATTTGCGGTGGTGGTTCGCTGGATTTCGTAGGGTTTGCCTGCTTGTCGCAAAGTGAAACCTTTTGCTC
>JAFQED010000028.1 GCA_017415765.1 Desulfovibrio sp.
ACACTTTGACATCACGGACAAAGACGGCGATGGCAATACGGATCCTGTGCTGGTGAAGGAACTGAAAATATCCTTCAAGGGTAGCTCCACCGACTTTAACGTAGGTGACAAGTTTGACATCGTACCCAAGGACGGCCTGTACTGGATAGAGCCCACCAAAGGGCCGGAAAACATTACCCCGCAAATAGACTTCAACGGCACGGATAACAAGAACCGTGTCACTGGCGGTAGCTTGGCAGCCTATTACGCCATCCGCGATGACAACTGCGGTCGCTATATGGACAAACTGGATGCGGTGGTTTCCTCTCTGATCTGGGAGGTCAACCGCATCCACAGTCAGGGTACGGGCCTTGAGCATCTCACCTACTTGCAGGGCGACCAGATGGTGGAGGACAGCGCACAGCCCCTTGGATCGGCGCAATCCATCCTGCCTTTCTCGGACAGGCTCCAAAGCGGTAACGTCAACTTCCATTTTTATGATACCGAGACGGGCGATTATCTTGATTCCAGTATGCTCTCTTTTGCTGGTACGGATAGCGGCAACTTTGATCCCAGCATCCACTCACTGAACAATGTGGTAGAGGCCATCAACGTTATGGAGCTGGAAGACGGTACTAGGCCGCTCCATGCCAGTATCCAAGATGGTAAGCTGCTTATTGAAGTTACCACTGACAAGGTAGATTTCGCCCTTGGTGCGGACAGCAGCGGTCTGATGACCGCTCTGGGCCTGAATACCTTTTTCAGCGGGCACAATGCCGATACTCTGGCCGTGAACACACAGGTACATTCCAATGTGAACTTGGTGGCGGCCGGGCAGGTCAACGGGCAGTTCCAGACCAACGTGGGCGATAATATCAGTGCGGTTCAGATTGGCGCGCTCTCCGACAAGAATGTGACCATCACCACCTTCTGGCATATAGAGACGCAACAAAGCCTCAACGAATACTATGCCAACCTCGTCACCACCGTGGGTGCAGACAGGCGGCGTTCTGCCACCAATGCCGAATACCACGGCACGCTTACTGCTGACCTTGAGGAGCGTGTGGCTTCTGTTTCTGGCGTGAACATGGACGAGGAAATGAGCAATCTCATCAAGTTCCAACATTCCTACACAGCGGCGGCCAAGATGATAACCACCGCCGACCAGATGCTGCAAACCCTGCTGGGCCTGAAGCAGTAGGCAAGGAGGACGTATGGCCATTCGCGTCACCCAAAGCACCATGTATAACAGCATGGTCAGCCAGATGCAGAAGAACCTTTCTGACTACATGGCCAGTAATGAGCAGGGGGCCACCCAGAAGCGCATCAACCGCCCTTCTGACGACCCGGCAGGTACCTATCGCGTCCTGACCAGCCGCAACACCATTGCCGACATAGAACAGCGCAAGACCAATGCCGATACGGCACTGGGCTGGCTGCAACTGACCGATAATGTGCTGGCGACGCAAGTTCCCAATGTCATTACCGGGCTGAAAAGCCTTGCCGAACAGGCATCTACCGGCACCTATACTGCCGAGCAGCGCAAGCTGATGGCAGACGAGGCCCGCGCCTACTGGGGGCAGTTGCTCAACCTTGCCAATACCGAATTTGAGGGTAGGCAGCTTTTTGCCGGGCATCGCTATGACAAGAGTGCCTTTGAGGAAGGCATGGGCATCACCACCTGGGATGAGGGCTGGGAAGATAATCTGAACGCCGGGTATGCCTCTGTTACGGGAACCTCGCCAGAGACGATTATGGTGCAGTTTACTGGTGGCGGCGGTGATATTGTTGTTGATACAACATATCGTTGGTCAAATGACGGCGGGAAAACGTGGGACAATCAAGGGAAAGTCTCTCGCAATGCGGTCACCAATGACCTAGAATTGACAGCTGGTGGCACAATCATATCGCTCAAGACCAGAAAAGACCCCAACGATACTACGGATACCATAGAGTGGAGTACCGAAGCCTATGACGAGGCACTCAACACCAGTGCCAATAACGGCACAACCCTCTATATTCGTCCCGGAGCTTACTATCAGGGCGACCACAAGGATCCACCGCCGGACGTGACTATCATGACAGGCCCCGCTGATCTTCCGGTCAAAGCCGTTGGTGATTTTGGAACCAATGTGCTGGTGCGCATGGATGAAGCTGTAAACTTGGAATCTAACGGACAACCATTCACTTGGTCCTACAGCACTGATGGAGGGGCCAACTGGATTACAGCCAAGGGACAAACCAGCGGAGATCCTGCGAACAATATCGCTACACTGCGCCTGCCCATTCCTGGAGGCTATCTGGAAATGGACGCCACCAATATAACCAATAAAACACTCAGTACTGGTACACAGGTCATGGTGCATCCCTCGCGGGCTGACCTGGAGTACGAAATTCTCGAAGACACCTATATCGACGTGAACAACGTGGGCAAGGACGTCTTTGGCGGCATTTACAACAATGCCCCTGCGCTGGAGGGCAGCAGTAATCTTCTGGAAGTGGTAGGCAGCTTTATCGGCTATCTGGAATGGAATAATCAGGAAGGCTGTCAACGAACTCTGGCTGCCCTGACTGCTGCCGAGGAACATATCCTCTCACAGGCGGCACGGGTTGGCGGATTGGAAAACCGCGTCTCCCTGGCGCAGGATGTGCTGGACTTCCAAAAGCTGGATCAGCAGGAACGTTTGAGCTATGTTGAAGATATTGATCTGACGGAGCTGCTGACCAGACTAACCCGGCAGCAATTGACCTATCAGACGGTTTTGCAGTCTTCGTCCATGATCATGAACTTGAGTCTTGCCAACTATGTATAACCACAACGCAGCGGGCAAGCCATGCTGATATTGACGCGACGCCCCGGCGAAAGCCTCTGCCTGGGCGAAAATATACGCATAACCGTGTTGGGTATGCAGGGCAAGCAGGTCAAACTGGGGCTTGATGTCCCCGCCGACATCACGGTGTACCGGGAAGAAGTGTACAAACGGGTCATTGAGGAAAATCGTCGCGCCCTTGCGGCGAGCAACGAAGACTTCATGGTGGCAGCGGAATTATGGAACTAGAACACGAAGTAGAAATTGACACCCGCCTCGGCCGACGCGTCATTGATACGGGTAAGGTCATCCACTTCCCCCACGGACTCATCGGGCTTGAGAGCGAACGGGAGTTTATCCTCCTGCAAATCCGTCCCGAAGCTCCGCTGCTCATTCTGCAAAGCGTCCACAACCCCTTGGTAGGTCTGCTGGTGGCAGACCCCTACAGCTTTATGGAGGCATATACGGTCAACGCCTCCGAGGCAGAAATACAACAGCTTCAGGTAAACCAGCTGGAAGATGCCGCCGTACTGGTCACTGTCTCTATCCCGGCCGGGCAGCCGCAGGATGCCACCCTCAACCTTACCGGGCCAATCTTTATCAATCACGAGGCCCGCATCGGTTTGCAGATCCCGCAAAATATAGATGGCCCTGCTCAGTTCAGTATGCACACAGCGATGGGCAAGGTACAGGAGAAGCCTTCTCCCTCCTCTGCCGGGCAAATGCCCCCAGAACATCGCAATGCCTGATTCTGCTCAAGTGTACACCATTTTATAACCGCTCTGCTCCGTTGGAGCGGTTTTCCTTTGTAGAGCGAAATGCCATTGAAAATGGTATTTCGCTCTAACTCCAAAATGTTATCTGGGCTGCCCCAAAGTACTGGTTGACGCTACCGGAGAAACAGCCGCCTTCCCTTATCCTCCGGCCCAGCGTTGACACAAGTTGTTTTCTATACCCATCTGATCCAGTACACGTCCGGCAAAGTGTCTGGCCTGTGCGGACAGATCATATTGCCCGATATAGAATGCTGGGCAGAAAGGCATGACAATGCCCCCAGCCTCGCAAACCCTCTGCATATTTTTGAGATGGATAAGGCTCAGAGGTGTCTCACGCGGGGAGAGAACCAGCGGGCGGCGTTCCTTGAGACAAACATCTGCCACACGATGGAGCAGATTCTGTCCTGTCCCCAGGGCAATGCAAGCCAGGGTACTCATAGAGCAGGGACAGACCAGCATACCGTCATGCTGCCACGAGCCACTGGCAGGCCCCGCAGCCATATCCGCAGGGTCATACACATGCCGGGCACAGGCATGGAGTTCCTCCTCCCGTATCGCGCCCTCTGCGTGCAGCACACTACGCGCCCCTGCCGAAACTACCAGATGCACCTCCAGTTTCGGCACTTCTGCCAGCGCACGCAGCACGGCAAAAATCAAGGGCATACCACTGGCACCGCTGACCCCTACAACTATTCTGGGCATGCTTCCCCCAAAGCAAGAGTGCCGCCCTTGTTGGCGGCACTCTGAGTTGCATCAGCTTTCGTCACTCAAACGGCGAAAGGCTTTTTTCCCGGCACCGCAAACCGGACAGTGCCAATCGTCGGGCAAGTCCTCAAAACGGGTACCAGCGGGTATCTTGTGGCGTTTGTCACCACGGTCAGGATCATAAACGTAACCACAGTTGACCATTTGGCAGCGCCACATATTTTCTGCGTCAGCCATAGATTCCTCCTGAAAAATTTTTCCTGTACGCTTGCGCTTTGGTACAAAGGCCCGTCGCTCTAGGCATCAGCGGAGTCGGCATTTGTCACAAAGCCCTTGGAGGGGCCAGTACTGGAAGGAGTACCGGCAATCTTGGCCAGATAGGTGGGGCCAAGATTCTTGATATGCCCGGCAGTGTTGTCATAGTAATTCATATGGGCCTGTTCTTCGTCAACAATGCGTTCAAAGAGACGGGCAGAAATGATGTCACCCGCGTCCATACAGACCTTGATGAACTGGTTGTAAGCATAGATGGTATCATCTTCACGGGCGGCATCGTTGACATATATGTCAAGTACAGCCTCGCCGGTCTTGACCTTGCCAGCTTTTTCCACAGTAGGCTCGCCACCCAGTTCCTTGATGCGTTCGGCAAAGCTTTCTGCATGACGCATTTCGTCAATGGCAATGAGCTTCATGTTTGCCGCCAGCTCGCCATAGTCCTGATCGTCCAGGCTGTAATGCTGATTCATATACTGATGGATGGCATGCAGCTCCATGCTGCGGGCCTTGTTCAGAACCTCGATGACCTTAGCCTTGTTTGCTTCTTTTTCAGCTGTCATGGGAATCCTCCTGCAGTATTTTTGCGCTCTGCTGTCGCCAGAAAATGCTTTTTTCAAAGGCAGTGTTCACTAACGGATCTGGCGATACGCTCTGTGCAAAAGTAAACCTATTGTCAAAAAAGGCAAGGGAGACGGCGCACCCGTCCCCCTGGTTTCACATTTTTTTGTATGAGTAGGCTATTGCAATCCGGCCTGGCGGGATGCACAGGCATCGCACAGGCCATCAAACTCTACTCGCGCATTGTGGATGGCAGAAAAACCCTCTACTGTCATCTCGTCAAAATCCGGAGTTGGCAAAGGGGGCATCACATCGCCAATACAACCGCAGGATACGCAGCGTACATGCTGATGATGGTGCATATTGCCGTCAAAGCGTTTGATGGTTCCTGCGGACTCCAGTCGACGGATTTCACCACTGTCAGCCAAAAAATCAAGATTGCGATACACAGTACCAAGACTGATACGAGGCAGACGTTCACGCACGATGCTGTACAGCTCGTCTGCTGTGGGGTGACTCCTGCTTTTGCGGAGTTCTTCCAAAATCACGGCCCGCTGCCGTGTCATTCTGGTTTGAATCTGAGACATTCGTAGCTCCCAATGTTTGGGAAATATTATTGTTATCACAGTGCTTTGTCAACTCTCAATAAGCAGACAGATTGTCATCCTCTGTTACAAGCAAGATTGCCAAGTCCATCACATTGGTCCTGGTCGGCCCGGTCAGCAGGATGTCACCCGAACATTTCAAAGCGGCATTACTGTCATTTTTTTCCAGAAAAGCAGTGGCCGCAGTATGCCCGCCCATGCGCATCGTGCTGTCCGCAAAGGCATAACCGCCAGCAGCATCCGTAGGGCCGTCAGTCCCATCAGTACCGGCAAAAAGGGCACAAATCCCCTTGTTCCCCTCAAGGGCCAAGGCTGCCGCCAACGCCATCTCCTGATTGCGCCCTCCCAGGCCGTTTCCTTTGATGGTCACAGTAGTCTCCCCACCGGCCAGAAGGCAGAAACGCTTTCGCTTGGCCTGTTGTTGCCACAGCTTGGCTGTTGCCACCAATTCAGCGGCCTTAAGACGGGCCTCACCAGTCATGCGATCTGTCAGGATAACTGGTTCATAACCGGCCTCGCTTGCCGCAAGGGCAGCAGCATCCAGGGCCTGTTTATTGGTGGCGGCAAGAACATTGAGCACACGTCCGAAAAGGAGATCGCCTGGCTTGGGGGTCTCTGGCAACTGTCCTGTCAGTCCCTCTGCCAATCGCTGACGCACAGATCCAGGCAAACGATTCTCCAGTCCGAACTGGTTTATAATGTGCTGGCAGTCAGCAAAGGTTGACGGATCAGGGGCAGTTGGCCCAGACGCGATCACATCCAGCGGGTCTCCAACCACATCGGACACAATGATGCTGCACACTTCTGCGCCGTTGGCCGCACGCGCAAGCTGGCCTCCTCCGAAAGAGGAAAGGTGCTTACGCACGGCATTAAGTTGCTGGATGGTAGCACCACACTCCAGCAGTAAGCGTGTTGTCTCCTGCAAATCTGCCAAAGTCAGCTTATCGGCCGGCGCAGGTGTCAGCGCACTGGCTCCGCCGGTGAGCAAACAAATCAGCAGATCGTCCGGCCCACAGGCAGCAGCCAGGCGCAATAATTCTGCTGTGGCCGTAACCCCGTTGGCATCCGGTACGGGATGTCCTGCCTCAAGCTGACGGATACGTTCCAGCGGCAAACCATGCCCGTACTTGACCACCACCAGCCCCTCGTGCAGCCAGCCTCCTAACAAGTTTTCTACGGCATGGGCCATAGGGGCTACTCCCTTACCTGCGCCCAGCACCCGCACCATGCGGCCTTGCAGCTGCCAGCGTTGTGCATCGGCGTACAGCCAGCCATTGTCCAGCCGCAGATGGCGCAGCAGGGCATTGTCCGGGGCCACTGCCGCAAGAGCAGCATCAAATATATTTTTGAGGACAGTACGCATATGCAGCATGATCTACCTCCACTCTTTCATAGTAAAAAGAGGGGTATGCCATTTGCATTGGCATCCCCCTCCCAACAAAATTGTCTATACCAAGCCTTAGCGGCCAAACGTACATTTGGGGAAATGGCAGGTTTTGCAGTCAAGACAAAGACCACCATGCCCAAGACGAGCCAGGTCAGTCCGTCTGATTTCCACATTGGCAAGCAAACGCGGCAAAATCAAATCCAATGCGGTAATTTTATAGTACAGCGCACAGGCAGGCACGCCCAATACCTGGGCTTGTCCGATGCGCCCAATCAGTGTCATGGTACCCGGTAAAACCGGCAAGCCAAACTTGACATGACTGAGGCCAGCTGCCAGAAGGGCCTTGCGCGTCACGTCATCGGGATCCACAGAAAGTCCCGCAGTGGTGATGAGAAGGTCTGCTCCGGCTGCAAGCAGCTCGTCAAGGGCTGTACCAATAGCCTTGGTATCATCCGGGGCTATACGCTCTCCCACAATGCTGCAACCAAGGTTTTCGGCCTTTTGCCGGATAATAGGTGCAAAACGATCCTGGATCAGACCCTGGAAAACCTCTGTACCTGTCACAAGCGTTCCAACTTTGGCGGCCCGCATGGGCAAGACCCGGAACAGCGGCCCTTCATCCAGTAAAGTCATGGCCTTGAGGAAGGCAGGACGCGGCAGCAAGAGAGGGATAGCCCTGCTGCCAGCCACACGCGCCCCCTTACGGACAACGCTCATGCTATGGCGGGTAGCGCACATGACATCGGGCAACAGATTGAAAGCTGCCAGCCGTTCACTGTCCACCTCTAGCAGGCCATCCTGCTCTGCCCTGAAGTTGACTTTGCCTTCGGCGGGTTCTCCTTCAACACTGACGCCCGCACCGGGCATGGCCTCGGCAAAGGCCCTGGCGGCCATGTCCTCATGGACGAAATTGGGGTCATCGCCTACAGACTCCTGGGTATAAATATGGTAACGCCCCATTTGCTGCAAACGGCAAATATCACCCACATCAAGACTTTGCCCAGCCTTGAACAGTGCCCCCTTGGAGGACTGGGGGACTATTTTGGTCATATCGTGCAGGGCATGCTGCCCAATGGCTTCCTCCACCGGCACGGAGGTCAGCTGCGGCTCCTGGAAGGCAAGGCCCGGCCCCTCCTCATAGGGGCTTTCCCCCTGACAGGAACGACAAATACGCCCAAACGTACCAGGGTACCATTCTCCGCAGAGCGGACAGCGCACAATGGCCCCCTTGCCCTTGCGGTGCAGGAGTTCCGGGCGGATCTGGATCTTGCTCAAACTCAGCATTTCCATGGCAGATTCTGCCATCTCTGCCTTGAGCAAATCCGGTTCCTGTTCGGTTTTGGGCTTTTCCTTCAGCAGCCAAATTCGGGTATGTGGCCAGCGGTCAAGCTTATCCACATCAAGGCGCACTCGCACCCCTTCGCCCGTATATTTGTCATAGAGGGAGAGAGCGTAGATGCCAAAATTAAAGATACGCAACCAGCCATTGCCCACAGTGCAGGGGGTCAGCATCTGTACCGCATCGGGCAGACATTGTACGGTTTCCGAAATAGCATCAAAGAGAATGCCTTCAGGCAAGGCACGGCGGGCTTTTTCGACCATATAGCCACCAATGATGACTCCGGGAGCGGCATGTCCGTGGAATTGCAATACCTGCTGGATAAATTCCTGATGTGACCATTGACCAATACTCATGCTCTATCCTTGTAACCGCCACTTGCGGCAATGATGCTCTCAGCTCAGAAAAGGATTCATACTCGCCATTGCCAGTGCAGTGCTCCCCCCCTGCGGGAACACGCTTTCACACAATCACCACACATGATACAATCACGCCGACTGGGCCCAGCCTTGTGACGCGGCTCACAGCCCAGTGAGCAGGCTGCACGGCACGGAACTTCGCCCTTGCATGTACAGCTTGCCGGATTCCAGCCTACCCGCAGCCCAGGCCAATTTTTGGGCAAAAGCCAAGCAGCCAGCCCTAACATGACCGACTGGGGGCAAATGTAACGACACCAAACACGCTTGCCAAACAGGATTTCCGCAAGCAGAGCCACAGCAGGCACAAGTAGCCCAAGCCCTGTCACAGCCAGCAGCGATCCCGATGCAACAGGCTGTTCTGCCACCCGCATGGCTGTCAGCCCTTGCCAAAGCCGCATGGGCACAAGAGAAAGCTCACCCGGCATGGAAAGCAGGGTCAGTAAAGAATATCCACTCACGGCACAAACCACAAGGGCCAGTATAAAAATCCCCGCCTTGGAGGCAAAAAACTGTCTTTCCCGGCCAGTCCTTGCAGCAGATCCCCTGCTGCCTCTACTCAGCCGATGGGCAAGCTCAGAAAGAAGGCCATAGGGGCAAAGCCAACCACAAAAAACACGCCCCAGCAACAGGGCCAACAGCAGGGCCAGGCCGCCACCTGCAACAAGCCGCCACCCAGGGGATATGCCCGCTGCCACGCCAAGTACCATTGCCTGGACAGCCGAG
The DNA here is from genome assembly GCA_017415765.1 of Desulfovibrio sp. Taxonomy (GTDB): domain Bacteria; phylum Desulfobacterota; class Desulfovibrionia; order Desulfovibrionales; family Desulfovibrionaceae; genus Desulfovibrio. Next base: position 9,578 of record JAFQED010000028.1, read on the forward strand.
GCCGGATCAGCAAAAGGGATACCAAAAAAATCAAGGGCGAACAGGCTGCCTGTCATCAGATGCAGCCCTGCGGCATTGAGCCATGGCAGGGCTGCGAACAACAAAAAAATACCACTCTGACAGCTTCGCCTCAACATATGTAAAGAGGCTGGAGACATCATGCCCCTCCTGTCTTAAGGGTCGGCAAGGCAGAGGCCGGGACGGGGGCGTCCTCAGGAACGGTTTTCACAGCCTTGATGGGACAGACATATTCACAGACCCCACAGCCGGTACAGGCTGTTGTTATCGCCGGTGTCAAACCGCCTTCCAGCACTATGGCATGTCCCCGCAGGGGGCAGCGGTCATAGCAGGTCCAGCACATGATGCCACCAGTATAATTGTGGCAACGATCCTTGAGGATATAGGCCCTGCCCATGCGGACTTGCCGGAGATCTGTCAGTTCGGGATCCAGTGCTCCTGTTGGACAGGCTGGCGGGCATTTCATACAGAGCCAGCAAGGCTGTTTGCGAGGATCAACACTTGGCAAGGATCTGTTGCGCCCAAAACCGCTACCCAATTCCACCGCACCATATGGACAGGCCGTCATACACTGTCCGCAACGCACACAAAGCTTGGTAAAAAGCGTTTCATCAACTGCACCGGGGGGACGCAGGGGAGAATGGAACAGACTCACACAAGCCCCCTGTCATCCTTTGCCCGTTTAGAGGAATGATGTGGAGGACAGGCGATACATCCATCGCTGTCCATATCATCCTCAAAGTTTATATAGGCAACATCCAGTTGCAATACTGATTCCATACCTGCCATACCTTCCAGGATCTTCTGGATATCCAACGAGGAACACTCCACCACGGCCGCCAGTTTACCCGCGTCCACCTGTCGGGTTTCAACGACTTCCGGCCGATTCTGCAGGGCTTCAAGACAACGGGACTCCTGTCCAGCATCAAGGGTGAGTAAGATACCGGCTATGGCCATATGTTTCCTCCCCAAAAAAGAAAAAACCGCCCGCCGTCAGCATTGCCAACGGCGGGCGGCCCATTATCAGGCTTTGCGGATACGCGCAGCGCAGATTTTGTATTCCGGCTCGCGCGAGGCAGGGTCAGTGGCGTCAAGGAAGAGCTTGTTCACCAGCTTTGTGGGATCAAAGAAGGGAACAGCGATCAGTCCGGGACGGCAGACATCGCTGACACGCGCCGGCAGAGCCATGCTGTCGCGCCGCGTTTCCACCATAACCATATCGCCATGCTTGATACCGGCCTTCTGTGCATCTTCAGGATTGATTTCCACAAAGGCGATGGGGTTGGCCTTCATCAATTCCGGCACCTTGCCAGTCATAGTGATGGTGTGCCAGTGGTCAATGACGCGCATGGAGGTCAGGTAAAGGGGATATTCGGTATCCGGCTCTTCCGCTGCCCCCTTGTAGGGGCGCATCCAGACCACAGCCTTGCCATCAGGCTTGCCGTAGAAGAAGACACGGTGCGGATGGTCTGCCGGAACGCAGGGATCCTGACCGCGCACAAAGCGCAGCAGTGTACCGGGGTGATCTTCACTGGGACAGGGCCACAGCAGACCAGATTCCTTACGCAGACGTTCGCGCGTCATGCCGTAGAAGTCATAGGTAGTGCCTTTGGACACCATACGCCACTCATTCCAGACATCTTCAGCATTTTTGAAATTGACCAGCTTGGGATCCACCCCTGCACGCTTGGCAAATTCCACCAGGGTATTCACGGTGGGACGACACTGGGCCGGTGGCTCCACAGCCTTTTCTGTCAGCGAGTACCGCCGTTCGCCACAGCCATACACACCATCCCGCTCACACCAGAAGGCGGGAGCCAGCACAAGGTCTGCATACTTCAAGGTTATGGCGTCGGGGAAGGCTTCAATACTGACGATGAAAGAGTCTGGATTGGACATGGCCTTGTGAACCTTGTTCAGGTTCGGCAAGGTATGGGCCGGGTTTGTCTCACAGATGATGATACACTTCACATCTCCCTTGCCCAAGGCTTCAAACAGGGCCACTGTATGATAGCCCATCTTGGGGGCAATGCGACCTTCAGGCAAGCCCCAAAGTTTTTCCATTTCGGCACGGTGCTGCGGGTTGGCGACCATACGCCCGGCTGGGAGGAGGTGCGCCAGAGCACCACCATCACGCACACCACCGCAGGCATTGGGCTGCCCTGTAAGCGAGAAGGGGGTAGCACCAGGGCGGCAAATCTGCCCGGTCAGGAGGTGCAGGTTATGGATGAGGTTATTGGCAGCTACCCCCTGCACACGCTGGTTGATACCCATGCACCACAGGCTCATGGTAGCGGCAGATTCCGCAAAAAGGCGGGCAGCGGCATAAATCTGCTCAGCAGGGATCTTACAAATTTCCGCAACCTTTTCAGGCCGGTAATCTTCAAGAAACGCTTTATAGGCCTCAAAGTCGGCAGGCTTGCCATCAAGGCCCATAAAGCTGACATGCCGCTGCCAGAAACGCGGATTGTCCAGCTCCTCATTAAGGATGACCCAGGCCATACTGTTCATGAGGGCGAGATCCGTGCCGGGACGGAAGGCTATATGCATATCGGCGATGCGCGATGTGTTGGTACGGCGCGGGTCAGCCACGATGATCTTGACACCAGGCTCCACCTGCTTGCGGCGGGCAATACGGCGAAAGAGCACAGGATGGGCTTCAGAAGTATTGGATCCTATGATGAAAAAGCAGGTGGCCCTGTCAATATCCTCATAGGTACCCATCGGCTCGTCCTTGCCGAAGCTCGTCAGGTAGCCGCCAACGGCTGAGGCCATACAAAGACGGGGATTGCCGTCCACATTGTTGGTGCCAAAGCCACCCTTAAAGATTTTGTTGGCAACATAGCTTTCTTCAGTCAGGCACTGCCCCGAACCATACCAGGCTACAGAGTCTGGCCCGTAGGTGTCGATGCTGGTACGGAACTTCTTTGCCATGATGTCAAGAGCTTCATCCCAACTGATGGGTTCAAGCTGTCCCCCCTTCTGCCGACGGATCATGGGCTGGGTCACGCGCTCCCTGGAGTTGAGCACCGGGATAAGCATGGATCCCTTAAGGCAAAGCAGACCGGCATTGTGGTTGTTGGGATCTCCCTGGATGGCAACAGCCTTGCCGTTTTTAACACCAATCATCACGCCACAGCCGGTGCCACAGTAGCGGCACACGCCCTTGACCCACTTGTCAGGCGTGTTGGTATCAGCAGCCTGTGCCATACTGGAGAGGCCCGCGCCCGAAGCCGCAGCCACTGCGGCGGACATGGCAAAACAGCGCAAAAATTCACGACGGGAAGGATTCATATGGTCAACCTCGTTATTGCTGGCGTATCAAATATGCCGGGCAGAGCGCGGCGATTACAATTCCGTCTTTGTGCTGGGCAGGCGGTACTGGTAAGCCTCACCATGCATGGGGCTCTGATGGTGCGGATGGCATGTCACGCAGTCATTACGCTTGCCAAACTTGGCTTCCATACGCTCAATGGAAAGAGAATGGCAACGAGCACACACATCAACACCAGGCGTACGGGTGAACGGCTGGGATCCCTTGCCATCGGGCATACCGTGACAGGTTTGGCAACGTACAAGGGTGATGCCATGCTTGCTTTCATACCATTCCTGCGCATCACGTGGAGTGGCCTTGACATGACAGGTATAGCAGTCGCCATCCATGTTGGGAGCCTCAAGATGTTTGGCAGCCTCACAGCGCACGGTGGGGAAAGCCCAAGCCATATACATGAAATAGCCGCCTACCAGCACGGCAATGGCCAGCAGGGACAAAAGCAGTGTTTTACAGGATCTCATGACCGGCTCTCCTTCAGTTTCTGTGCAAACTTGGCATTGCGGGGGATGCGCTCGTCAAAGACGGGCAGGTGGGCCAGATTGCGATGGCAGCCTACGCAATTACTGCGGGCCTGTCCGTTCTTGCCCAGATAATTGTCATGTGCCAACTGTCCCTCGCGAGAGATGGGGCCGTCATTCTTTGCATTCTTGCTCAAGTCGGCATGGCAGGCAAGACAGTTGGCATCATCAGTAAAGCGGCGGGCAATAGGCTGCATGGCGGCGCGGTCAAGATCATCGCCCCCGTGTACCGAATGTACCCAGACGTCCTTGATGCCAAGCCAAATCTTTGCACCAGCCATCCGCAGGACGTTACCGGCGGGGATGTGGCATTGCGAGCAGCCAATCTCCCTGCCTTCAGCATCCCTGGCGTGGGACGAGAGCTTGAGCTCATCCTGATAGACGCGCATCTCATGGCAGGACAGACAAAATTCATTGCGGGACGTATAGGACATTCCCGCGCCTGCCAGCACAATGCACGCCACAAGGACTATGCCGCTCGTGATCCAGAAGCGTTTTCGAGGATACGGCATGGATTTCTCTCCGTGGCTGAGGGATGGCCCCCTCCCACGAGGGAACCGAACAAATAAAGTCTTATAGTAATTAGCAATTCTTGTACCATAGTTAAACTTTGCACGTTTCTGTGCCCCATGCGAGTTTTATGAGGAATAAAACAAGAATCATTACCAAAATTCATGGATACAGGACAAATGTCATAAAAAAAAGACAACCCTGAAGCCGTCTGCTGTAAAGGCAAGCGAAGCGACTACCATTTTCAATGGCAGTTCGCTCTAGCCGATTAACCTGCATGATAGTACAAAAGGAGGCCCCGGTAATACCAAGGCCTCCGTCAGTTTTACTATGACCTCAAGTATTACTTGAAGGCTTTTTCAAAGTTGGGGACAACCTGCTTCTTGCGGCTCATGACGCCGGGCAGCCACACCGATTCACCTTCAGCCTTGACGCCGAAGGCTTTTTCAACCACGGAAGGATCATCCGAAACGATAAGCATCTCAGAGCCTTCCTTCATGATGTCGGTCAGCAGCAGGAAGACACTGTGATTGCCCTTTTCGCCCTTCACCTTGGCGATTTCAGCCTGCAAACCGGCCTTCACGGGTTCAAGGATGGACAGATCAACCACTTCAAGCTGACCAATGCCGACCTTGTTGCCGTTCATGTCAAAGTCCTTGTAATCGCGGAAGACCAGATCGCTCATGGCTGCGCCTTCCACGGCACTCTTCACCTTGAACATTTCCATGCCAAGGGCCATCACATCGTCCACGCCAGCGATCTTGGCAAGGGCTTCCACAGCCTTCTTGTCAGCTTCGGTACAGGTGGGGGACTTGAAGATAACGGTGTCGGACAGGATAGCGCACAGCAGAGCACCGGCGATACCCTTGGGCAGTTCCACACCGTAGAAGTCATACATGTTCTTGAGCACAGTGCCGGTGCAGCCCACAGGCCAGATCCAGGCTTCCAGCGGGGAGGTGGTGGTCACATCTCCAAGCTTGTGGTGGTCAACGATACCAAGCACGGTAGCACTGTCCATCCCCTTGGGGGCCTGCGGCAAATCGGAGAAGTCAACCAGATAGAGATCCTTGCCAGCCACATCGTCAATGACCTGCGGGGCGGTCAGCCCAAATTTTTTCAGCACGAATTCGGTTTCGGGGGTCGGTGCACCCTGGGCTGCGGCAACCACGTCAAAGCCGCGTTTGGTGTAAAGGTCGGCAGCAGCGATGGCAGCCACGATGCTGTCGGTATCAGGATTCATGTGACCAATAACAAATGCGGACATAACGGTTTTCCTCCCTGAATGGTGGTGATGGTTGACGTGAGTTTCGTCCTTGTTCTCTTTAGCACAATCTCCTCTGTCTGCCAAGAGGGCCATGCAAATAAATCTTGCTCCATCCCTGGCAGTGGCAACTTTCTGTTATGCCTGTAGCCCCTGAAGGCTGCCCTACTCCACACGATGCGCTTATTCTTGATCTTTCGCACGCGGATGGGCGGCATCGTAAACCTTCACCAGATGATCCAGGCTAAGCTGGGTGTACCTCTGGGTAGTGCTTAATCTGCGATGGCCCAAAAGTTCCTGCAGACTGCGCAGATCCGCCCCTGCGGACAAAAGGTGGGTAGCAAAGGAATGTCGCAAACTGTGTGGTGCGACTGGGGCATCCAATCCTGCCGCCTTGCATAACTGGTTCAGGATGCGCCCGGCCTCACGCCGCCCCAACCGCTTGCCCCGCGCCCCCACGAATACCGCCTGCTCATTGGCTGAGGCTAAAAGTGGGCGTTCTGCCAGCCATTCTGCCAATGCCTGGCGTGATGTATCCGAAAGCGGGGTCATGCGCTCCCGCGCCCCCTTGCCCATGACCCGCAGCACAGCAGATGAAAGCTGGACATCATCCAGATCCAGGCCAAGGGCCTCAGAGATACGCAAGCCCGACCCATACAGCAACTCGGCAAGGGCTATGTCCCGACAGTGCAGACGGGCACGATGGGCATCCTGTCCCATGTCCTGCGGCGTATCCAGCAGGGCAAAGGCTTCATCGACCGTGAGGACACGGGGGTGACGTTTTTCCTGCCTGGGATTGCGCACCTGCGCGGCTACATTTTCCTTGACCTTGCCAAGTCGCAGCAAATAACGAAAAAAAGAACGCAGGGCCGACAGCTTGCGGGCCATGGAGCTTTTGGCCTCCCCCTGACGAAACAAATGGGCCAGATAGGACTGGATATGTTTGCGGCTGACAGTTTCCGGGTTGGCAAGAGCAAGCCCTTGCCCCTCCAAAAATTGCGCAAACTGGCGCAGATCGCGTTCATAAGCCAGGCGTGTCGCTTCTGACAGGCCTTTCTGGATGGTGATCCAGGCTGTAAAAGCTTCTATCTGCAAGGCATCAGTCGCTGCAAGCTCTGTGTGTAAGGGGACTGTTTTCATACTAGGGCCTCATAACGTGCGCCAGGTAAGCGGCGGACTTCCTGCATGAGTTCAAGACCAAGCAAAAGACTGTTCAAATCCTGTGCACTCATCCCCAGCTTGTCGGCAAGACCGTCAAGGTGCAGGGGGCCGTGTTCGTGCAGACACTGCAAGACAGCCGCACGGCTGTCATCGGGTGTCAGTGTTTGCATACCCGTGCTGACAGGGGACGGGACTGGCGTTGGGGCAGACTCGTGTCGAGCAGTCTGCGAAATGGAGAGTGGCTCCGGCTCATGGGCCTCGCCCTGTGCTGCTGCGGAGGAGAGGGAAAGGGAGGCTCTGGGGATACCATAGGGACGCAGTAGTGCCAAAAGGTCATAAATCACGTCCTCGGCATCAAAAACAGCCTTGGCTCCCTGTCGTACAAGATCCTGGCAGCCTGTACAATGTTCATCCAGTGCCGGGCCGGGTACCGCATAGACCTCGCGCCCCTGCTCCGCTGCCAGACGAGCTGTGATCAGGCTGCCTGAGCGGATGGCAGCCTCCACGACCACCACCGCCAGAGCCAGCCCGCTGATGATGCGATTGCGGATGGGGAAATGTTGCGGCAAAGGCGGACTTCCTGGGGCAAACTCCGAAACGAGCAAGCCCTCATTGCGCATCCTGGCAAAAAGTTCCTGATGCGTCCGAGGATAGACTTGCCCAATGCCTGTACCGAGTACGCCGATACTCTTGCCCACCCTTGCCAGTGCGGCACTGTGGCACAGTCCATCAATCCCCTGCGCCATGCCCGACACCACGCATATGCCACACGCAGACAAGTTTTGTGCCATGTGTACCGCCACCGTCCGCGCATGAGGAGAAGGCTGGCGCGTTCCGATTACCGCAACCGCCGGAGTGGACAAAAGCTCCAAATCTCCCTTGCAATACAGCAGTACAGGTGCATCGGGCAATGTACGCAGACGTTCGGGATATTGGCTGTCATGCCAGAGCAGGATACGGGCATCGATACGTTGGGCAGCCTCCCATTCGGCCCGGGCAGTGACACGCCAGGAACCTGTTGCCATCTCTGCAACCTGCCCTCGATGCAAACCGGCCTTGTGCCACTGATCACGCGCCTGGAAGGCGGCATGGGCACTGCCAAAGGTTTGCAGAAGGCGGGCAGCTGAAAGTGCCCCCAAACCCTTGCAGTGCCGTAAGGCCAGACTGGCCCAAAATTCCTTTCTGGCCTGGGCATCCATCCCGGCCCAACCGGATGATGGAGCGTCCTGCCGCATCATTACCGGGCCAGGCCTCTGGTACGGGCCAGACGGGCTGCCTCAGACTTGGGGAATCGCTCAAGCAGCAACTTGTATTGCGCGGCTGCCCCCTGCCTGTCGCCCATTCGGCCCAGGCTCATGCCTGCTTTAAGCAGGGCATCGGCACTTTTATGGTGTTTGGGAAAGCTTGTGGATACACTTTGGAACTGGGCAAATGCCTCACTGAATTTACCCTGTGCATAGAGGGATTCTCCTAACCAGTAATGTGCATTGGGCGCATAACGACCCTGGGGGTAGGTTTGCAAAAAGTCCCGGAAACTGGACATCCCCTCATTGGAGCGACCAGCCAGCACCAGATTAAGAGCACGTTTGTAGGCAGCTTCCTCATCCTTGGTAGAACCGGGCGTTGGGGGCTTCGTCTGCGCCACAGCCGGAGCTGGATTTACAGTAACGGCCTGTTCTGGTGTCGGGGCAGCAGGCTGGGCTGGCGGTAGATCCTCTTGCGGCCCCTGCTTGGAAGGAGTCCCGGCGGAAAGGGCATCTTCAGGTGGCAGGGTCAGTCCGAGGCTTTTTATATCCGGCACCGGCACATCACTGCCAGTTGGGCCGACTGGTGCGCCGACAGGGGCAGGGATCGGAGCTGGAGCCGGGACAAGACCAGGGGCTTCCACTGGGGGCAAGGCCAGCCCCTCAGGCAGGACTGGAACATTTTGGGGAGTCTTTTGTGCAGCAAGCTGGCCTGAAGGCCCAGCCGCAGATTCAGGACGCCCGATTTGCCCGCTGGGGCCAGAGTTTCCCTGAGCCTCTTGCACGGCTTGCTTTGCCTGTGCCGAATGTGTGGCGGTGCCGGGCCGAGGGGATGCAGTGTCTGGACGTTTATGAGCCGCTGTCGTCTTGGACAGTGGAGACGAAGAGGTGGCAGGGTCTATCTTTCTGCCCTTGGGAGCTTGTGAGCTGGCTGCAGCCAGGCTGTGTTGTGGCTTGGCCTGTGTACTCCCCCTGTCTGTCGGGGCAACTGCCCCTGCTGTAGCAAGCGGGCGTACCGGGACAGCCGTCATACCTGTCTTCCGTCCACTGCGATTGCGAACCTCATACTCCCGGGTATCAAGTTGGGCCACTTGACCGTTCAGGCTGGCCACCTGTCCCTCCAATATTTTGAGGCGGGACTCGGTCTCACGCAACTGCCGTTGCGTGACGTCTTCCGTCCTTTGACTGGTGGAGGCACATCCACCAGTCAACAACAGGGTTAGCAAACACACTGCACAGCCCTTGGCTTTTAACGTCATGAATGGCTCCTTATGAAAACCGGGCAAGGCAATACTTGCGAGGTCAACAATTTTCAGGCAAAAACATCTAAGTGATGTTCGGTGCACGATAGCCCAATACCAACCAAAAGCGCAAGATTCCAGAGGGGGCAGAAATGAGGCCCAGAGGCACTTCAGACAAAGGTGACAGGGAATGAGCCTACTGCAGGAAATCATGTCAAGTCTACAGGATATAGCAGGGGCGGTACAGCATTTCATTGCTGCAACTCCAGCCTTGCAAGCAGTCGCCGACATGCTTCTTGTCATCATCCCCGCAGTTCTCTTACTGGCTTTTGCAGGGATGGGCTTCGTCGCCGCCACAGCACGCATCCTTGCGGTTATACGACAGCGCAGCGCGTATGAAAAATGTGCCCGCCAACTGGCTCTCTGCGGGATGGGACTTGGCTGGCTACTGCTTGTAGCCAGCCGTATCTGGCTTTACTTCCAGGCAGAACGTTTCCCCGCTGGCAGTCTGCCCTCCTATCTTGTGGAAATGAGCTGGCTGCTGCTCAGTCTTGCTGTGCTTTTGAGCAGTATTTTCTTTGTGCTCTGGCGTATCTTGAAGAATATGGCTGTCCTGCACATGACCATTGGGATTTTCAGCGGGGTCATGGGCTGTGTGGCTCTTGGCGTCACCATTATAAGCCTGCGCTTTTTGGCCGCCTTTGCTCATCCAGACACTGCCACCATTGGTATGGATCGTATTTTCCCTCTTCAGTGGGAAGCTCCGTTCTGGACGAGCGTCATCTATACCCTGCCACTGGTCTTTACCATGCCGGCCGCCCTAGGGGCCTTTTGGCTGGTGCTGCGCCGTAACAGGGACGATTTCGGGAGGGACTATTACAATACCATGATCCCATGGTGTGCGGCCTGGGCGCGTAATGGCTGGATGCTCCTGTGGCTTCTGCTGCTGGCATCAGCCGGGATGCAGATATGGCACACATGGCAGGGTGGCGGCTTCAGACAACAGGAGGCTATTCTGGAAAGCTCCCGCATCCTGCTCTGGCTGATACCTGCCCTGCTCTGGACAATGGTCTGCCGCAGTGCCATTGCCCTGCGGCACAAGTTTACGCTTTTGGCAGCACTTTGCCTGGCAGCGGCTTTTACCCTGCCGTGGTATCTTGAAATGACACGTTTCTAAAGCAATAGCGGTATCAACTAAACGCATCAGGCCGTTGTGTTCTGCACAGCGGCCTGATGCGTTTGAAACCTGACAGAAATCGGAACTCCTCCACGCAGGCAGCGAAGGGATATTCCTGCTCAATCAAAAAATTGTACACCTTCCGTACCGTCACGATTTTCCACATCCACACCAGCTGGGGGCTGAAAAGTAAAATCTGCGGCACGAACCGGGGCATCAGCCTTGAAGGAGGTAAAGCGAACATCATTACCGTTCCCGTAGAAATCCAGAACAGATACCCGGCGAATCAAGGCATTGTTATCTACCCAGAGGAGTGCTTCAACCATCTGCGGACTGGGCTCTTTGGGGTAGAGGCGCAGTTTACGAAACCCATCCTCCCGGCCTTCTTCCCTGACTTCAAAATCTCTGTCCAGGGCGGTCTGGCCGGTTAAGACCTGTATAACCCCTTGTGAACCTTGCATGACAGAAAGGGGATACCGCCAGGCAATTTCCTCATCAGGCAGATAGTTCCATACCTCTTTGCTTGTCACCAGCAAAAGCTCCTCATGGGGCTTGTTCGTCTGCCAATGGATCAGCAAGGGCTTTTTGAACAATAGCCTACCCTGGCGGCGTTCTGTGCTGCCACTTTCCCGGTGGGTAATGGTTTGCTCAAAATCCGCTGCGTAAGAGGCAAGCCTCTCATAACGCTGCTGTATGGCTGTCACAACACCTGTAGCCAGAGCAGGACTCTGCCAAATCAGGCAACAGGCGATCCCCAAAAAACAGTATAAGACGTATATCCTTCTTTTCATTGTCAGCTCACTACCTTACGGGGCTTACTCCCGTCAGCCGGGCCGATAACACCATCCTGTTCAAGCTGCTCTACCAGGCGGGCAGCGCGGTTGAAGCCAATCTTGAAACGGCGTTGCACCAGAGAGATGGAGGCCCGGCCCTGTTCCTGTACAAAAGCCAAAACTTCCGTATAGAGAGGGTCACTTTCGGCGTCAGGCGTACCTGAGGTCTGCCCGGTAGCCCCATCAGTACCCCACTGTCCAAAATCTACTTTATAGCTGGGCCGCAGATAGTGCTTCCAGTGAGCCACAACGGCCTGTACTTCATCATCACTCAAGAAGGGGCCATGCAACCGCTGTAAACGGCCAGACCTGTCCTTGAATAACATATCCCCCCGTCCCAGTAGCTGCTCTGCCCCTTTCTGGTCAAGGATAGTCTTGGAGTCATACGCTGAGGAAACCTGAAAGGAAATACGGCAGGGGAAGTTGGCCTTGATAAGCCCGGTGACAACATCCACACTGGGACGCTGTGTGGCCAAAATCATATGAATACCCGCTGCCCGCGCCAACTGGGCAAGACGTACGATATATGTCTCCACCTCACGGGCAGCCGTCATCATCAGGTCGGCCAGTTCATCGATCACGATGACCAGATAGGGCATGTGTTCTAAATCAGCAAAATCCGGTGGCAGTTCTTTCTTGAAAGCTGCCAGCTTTTTGTTGTAGCTGCTGACATCACGCACACCCAAGCGTGCCATGGCGTCATAACGGCGATCCATTTCATGCACGGCCCAATCCAGGGCATTCTTGGCTTCGCTCATTTCCGTGACCACCGGATGCACCAAATGCGGCACATCGGCGTAAACAGCCAATTCAATACGCTTGGGGTCTATCAGCAGCAGGCGCAAATTGTCGGGCTGCACCCTGTAGAGCAGACTGATCAATATACCATTGAGGCAAACACTCTTCCCCGCACCGGTCGCCCCGGCCACCAACATGTGCGGCATGGTGGTCAGATCTGCCATAAAGGGCTTGCCGGTAATAGTCTTGCCCAAAATCATGGGTAGGGGATCCCTGCTCTTACCAAAGGACTCCGTGGCGGCAAGCTCCCTGAAATTGACCATTTCACGCCGTATATTGGGGATTTCAATGCCAACAGTGTCAGAACCGGGGATGGGGGCCTGGATACGTATGGCTACAGCCTTGAGGGCACGGGCAAGGTCATTATCCAGGTTTACGATGCGATTGACACGGATACCCTTGGCCGGAAGTACCTCGTACATGGTCACCACAGGGCCAGGAGTCACCCGCATCAATTCACCAGGGATATTGAAGTCAGACAGACAGGCCATCAGAGCTTCGGCACGGGCTGTCACATCATCATTCTGACTGTTCTTGCCTCCCTTATCTGCCTTGACTGGTGGTATGAGCAAGTCCAGCGGAGGCAAGGGGACAGCCGCTTTTTTGCCGGGTGCAGTGGGGGGAGGACTCTCTGCGGACTGATCCACCTTGGTGTCGGAGGGGGCAGGTGCAGGAGACGGTGCTGCCTTGGGGGATGGGGCTGCCTGGGCTGCCTTGACCGAAGGGCTGACCACGTTACTCAAAGGCTGCTCCACAGCATGGACAGCAGGAGCGGCCGCAAGGGGACTTTCCAGATCCTCACTTTGGGCAAAAGGCTCATCGTCCCATTCTTCCACTCTTTTTGTTGTTGCTGAGAGTGGACTGGGCGTTGCGGCAGCCTTGGCTAAGGTGACAGGCAGAGCCGTGGCTTCTGATGTGCTGATGTCAAAACTGTCAGCAGACCGGGGCAAGCATTTGCCCATCCAGACTTTGCACCGCTGGATAAAACTGCCCGTTGGGAGAGCCTTGTTTGCATCTTCAGGCTGGTCAGATGCACTGTCTGCCGTTTCCACCTGGGTGATACTACTGGCAGCTCTCCCCTCCCCTTGGGCAGACTCTGCTGCGGGCTCGCTGTTCCCTCCCTTACCGGGCATACGATCCCATGCACGGGCCATCAGGGAAAACCAGGAAATGTTACAGACCAGCTGAATCCCTACCAAAAAGATAAAGAACCAGACAAGTCCAGATCCTCCTGGGCTGAGATAACGGCTGGAATTGCCATAAAGGGCATCCCCCACCATGCCACCACCCTTGAGGTCACCGAGGCTCATGTCCAATGAGGCACTGAGGACCAGAAGGCAGAGGGTCAGCAGGAAAAAACCACACCATCGCCACCAGTGCATGGCATAGGAAGAAGAGACGTAGGCCGCCCCCAGCGCACCAAAGGCCAGAGGCCAGAGAAAGGCGGCCACGCCAAAAACATCATTGAGGAAGCCCGCAGCATAAGCCCCAAACAGCCCTGCCCGGTTCTGTATTTCGGCCTTGCCGCTCACAACATGGTTGAGGCTTGGGTCATTGGCATCGAAAGTGAACAGGCTGAGCAAAAGCAAAAGTGACCAGAAAAGCAGGAAAAGCCCGAAAAGCTCCCGGCCGAATCTGTAGGCGTCCGTAGGAGTATCCTCCTGATACAGCGGTTGGCTATTCGCGGCCGAGGTATTCCTTGGTACGGGTATCAACCTTGATGCGATCGCCCATATTGACGAAGATGGGTACCTGCACCACCAGACCAGTTTCAAGTGTAGCGGGCTTGGTCACGTTGCTGACAGTGTCGCCCTTGGCACCGGGTTCGGTCTCGGTCACTTCCAGCACCAGGCTCACCGGGATGTCGATATCAAGCGGCCGCCCCTTATAGAGCAGCACACGACATTCCTGCCCGTCCTTGAGGAAGCCTTCCTTGCCACCGCTGGATTCGGTTGCCATCTGCAACTGCTCGTAGGTGGTCAGATCCATAAAAATAAGCTCTTCATCCTGCCGATACAGGAACTGCATATCACGTGTTTCCATATCGGGTTTACCGACTTTTTCACCCGAACGGAAAGTAATATCCTGGATACGACCAGTCAGGATATTGCGCAGCTTGGTGCGAACCATTGCCCCACCCTTGCCGGGCTTGAAATGCTGAAAGTCAACTATTTCATAGGGGATGCCTTCAACTTCAATTTTGAGGCCCTTCCGAAAATCTGTAGTAGAATACATGTTTCCTCCTGCGGCGGGCAGTCTGGTCAAGGTCATGCAACCATTTGCCAAGAATAGAAAGAATGGCTAACCTGTGTGCCTTGGGTTTGGCCTGTTTAGAACAGGGTATATTTATCCAAGGTGATAGCAATGTCAAGCAAAATAGTTCAAGCAAAACTTCAACTATAGAGTATTAATAAGTAATTTCACCTAGTTACAGGGAAGCCCCCGCATGGAACTTGTCCTTGAAAACACTGCCTATACCATAGACCAACTCCTTGCCCTGACAGAACCGCAAATCGCGCTGGCAGGACGCTCCAATGTTGGCAAGTCTTCTCTTATCAATGCCCTGGCCGGGCGCAAAAAGCTTGCCAAGGTCAGCGCAACACCCGGTAAGACCCGCTCTGTCAATTTTTATCGGGTCGTCCCAATCGGATTTTATCTGGTTGACTTGCCAGGCTACGGCTATGCACGGGCCAGCCATGAAGAGCGCCGTAAATGGGCCAGTCTTCTGGAGCACTACCTCACTAAAAGCCAAAGCCTCAAGGCTCTTGCATTGCTTTTGGATTGTCGTCTTACTCCACAGAAACTTGACCTGGAACTTGCAACTTTCGCCGCATCCTGCAGTCTTCCTGTCCTGCCTGTGCTGACTAAAGCAGACAAATGCAGCCAGCGAGAACGGGCCACACGACAAAAAGAATGGCAGAATATCCTCGGGACACGGCCGATGCTGACATCCTCGTCGAGTCGCTTGGGCATGGACGAGCTGTGGCAAAGTCTACAGACTGCTGCTTGTTGATAAGGGAACTGTGCTACTTGGTATTGGAGGGCAGCCTCAGCAATAGGGCTGCCCTCCATTGGTATCAGGTTACTTCAGGCCGTTGAGATAGATGGCGATATGCTTGAGCTGTTCGTCACTCAGGGGCGCGAGGGCTGCCTGCATTCGGCGAACCTTTTCAAAGAGAGGATCATCCATTTCCTTGAAGCTCTGCATACGATCCTCCAGATAGTCGGTGGGCTTACCGGCAAGCTTCTCGGCTTTGATACCGTGGCAGGTAACACAACGCAGCTCGTAGAGATTCTTGCCCTCAGCGGCCCTATCCTCCTGTGCGGCAACACTCTGCACCGCAACAAAGAGGAACATGCCAAGGCTGAACAAAAAAATTTGTCGGCAGATAGGATGGAACATATTTTCTCCTGCAAACGACCATACCTGTATCGGAAGTCGTCCAATAATTTTACATGTGGATATTTCTTGTACAGACCGGTGAATGCGGATCAGAATGAGGCCGTCCGCTCTCGCATCCACCAGAGCTACTGCCATTTCCAAAGGCAGTAGCTCTGCCCGTTTTCCGAGGGGTTTTCTCCAGTCCATACAATAAGCTCATGGCTTTTGAACCGCACGATAGCTGGTCTGCCATAAACTTGGGGCAGGAGTTGCAAAGTACGCGCCAAGGTAAAAACACGGGGGAAGGTGCAGCGGGGAGGATGGAGAATAAGAATGCAGCAATACTCACAGGCCGCAATCAGCGACAGGAGGCCAGCAAGCTTTTCACAGTGTACAGATCCTCAGGTGTATTCAGGTTCAGAAAGGAACGGGAATCTGCACTCGTGTAAAAAATCAGGTTTTGATGCCGAGCTGGTATGATATCGCGGACAGCACGCTGCCCTTCCTGCAGGGCCTTTGCAAAAAAAGGAAGGGCCGTTACGTCATATATGCCCACCAAGGCTTCCATGCGACCACTTTCGGCTGCTGCATATGCCGTCAGGAGGGTTTGCGGTGGGGCTGTCGCATGGGTCAGAAAAAGCCTTTGCAGGGTTATTTCGTCCAAAAATGGCAAATCACACGGCAAAACGAGAATATCCCGAAAGCCCTGCCCTGCCGCTCGGGTCAGAGCTGTGTAGATACCTCCGGCCGGGCCGCAGTCAGGCATGAGATCAACAAGAACATCTGCCTCGCAATCGCGCTGCCGGGCTGATCGGCAGCTTGTCCAACAGTGGGGGACAAAATGCAGCGCAAGCTGACGGGTACGCTCCAGCAGACTATGGCCGTCCTGTGCAGGAAGGCGTAGCCGGGCCTTGTCCTGTCCCAGCCGTGATGAAAGTCCTCCCGCAAGGACAACTGCTGCGGTCTGTGGATATGGCACAGTACCTGCGGTTGGGACATGCCTCATTTCTGCATCAGTTCCAGGGCGGCACTGACAATGCCCTGGCTGCGCAGACCAAGCTGCTCCCGCAGTTGCCACTGCTTGCCATGTTCCACAAAGACATCAGGGATACCAAGTCGCTTTATCCTTTGCCCCCGTAGCAGATCGGCATCACACCATGCCTCCAGCACTGCCGAGGCGAAGCCTCCGGCAAGGGAGCCTTCCTCCACAAAGAGAATACGGTCAAAGTCCTGTGCCAGTCGGGCCAGTTGCTGCCGGGGCAAGGGTTTGAGCCAGATGGGGTCAAACACCAGAGGAGTGAAACCAAGCTCCTGTCTGAGAGTCTGTGCCGCCTCCATAGCTGGCCAGACACGGCTGCCAACGGCAATGATGGCCAGCTTTTCACCCTGGAGCAGGATCTCCCCTTGCTCCGGGGACAGATGGCGCATGGGCTCCTTGAGGGAAGCTCCTATCCCAAGCCCACGCGGGTAACGCACAGCCACCGGCCCATCGGCAGCAAAGGCTGTCTTGAGACAGTGTCGCAGCATGCTTTCATCACGCGGCGCAAGCAACTGAATATGGGGGATGTGACGTAAATAGGCGATGTCAAAAACACCATGATGGGTGGCCCCGTCCTCGCCCACCAGTCCGGCCCTGTCGATACAAAAGGTTACCGGCAGCTTTTGCAGACAGACATCATGCACCACCTGATCATAGCCGCGTTGCAGGAACGTAGAGTATATCGCCAGGGCCGGGCGGTAGCCCTGTATAGCAAGCCCTGCGGCAAAGGTAACAGCGTGCTGTTCACAAATGCCGGTATCCACAAAACGTTCAGGAAAACGTTCCCGAAAAAGATTCGTACCTGTCCCTTCAGGCATGGCTGCTGTGATGGCTACAATGCGTTTGTCCTCAGCCGCCAGTTCCAGCAAGGTGTTACCAAAAACCTGGGTGTATGTAGGCGTATCGGTATTGGAGGGAACAGGCAAACCGGTTTCCGGGGTAAACAGGCCTACACCATGAAATTCCGTAGGATTTTTTTCTGCCGGTTCGTAGCCCTTACCCTTGCGCGTTCGGACATGCAGCAGCACCGGGCCATCCTCAATGGCTGCGGCCATCTGTAAATGACGGCGCAAGGCCGGGATGTCATGTCCGTCCACCGGGCCGATATAGGCAAAGCGGAATGCCTCAAAAAGCATACCTGGCGTAAAGAAGGACTTGAAGCTCCATTCACCGCGCATGGCATATAATGCCAGTTTTTGCCCGATACGAGGAATAGAACGCAAAAAATTGAGCACCTCTCGCCGGGTTTGCCGCACCCAGCGGCGTGACAGGGTACGGCTCAGAAACAGCGAAAGCGCGCCAACATTGGGAGAGATGGACATTTCATTGTCATTCAATACCACAATGAGGCGGCGGCCCATATGTCCGGCCAAGTTCAGGCCTTCAAAGGCTTCCCCGGCAGTAAGCGAACCATCCCCGATAACGGCTATGACATGGTGTTTCAAGCCCGAAAGGTCACGAGCCAGAGCCATACCAAGAGAGGCCGAAATTGAGGTGGAGGAATGTCCTACTCCAAAATGGTCATACGGGCTTTCCGTAATGCGCGGGAAGCCGGAAATGCCCCCCATCGTGCGCAGGGTTTCAAACTCACGCGCACGACCAGTCAAGATTTTATAGGCATAAGCCTGATGCCCCACATCCCAGACAAGTTTGTCTCTGGAGAGATCAAAGCAGGAAAGCAAGGCAATGGTCAAATCCACCACACCAAGTGAAGGGGCAAGATGCCCTCCTGTGCGTGAAACGACATCGATGATGCGCTCTCGCACCTCGGTGGCCAACGTGGCCAGCTGGGGTTCAGTCAAACGGCCCAGTTGGGTCGGATCCATAATACTGTCGAGGGTAATGGGGGTATGCTGCGCCATATCAGGCCGTCCTCATAACCGTGTAATCGGCAAGAGCACACAGGAAATCTGCCTCTTCACCAACAAGGCCTGACAGGGCTTTCCGGGCTTCAGCGGCCTTGCCCATGGCCATCTCTCGGCTTTTTTCAAGACCCAACAGGGATGGATAGGTATTTTTGCCCTGCTCGGCATCGCTGCCAGCTGGCTTGCCCAGTGTTGCCGTATCCGCCACAAGATCAAGGATATCATCGGCAATCTGAAAGGCTGCGCCTAACGCCGTACCATAGGCTGCCACAGCTGTTTCCACATTCTGGTCAGCTCCGGCCAGGATTGCCCCGCAGTGACAGGATGCCCGTAGGAGTGCTCCGGTCTTCATGGCATGCATGGTCTGTAACTCTTGCAGGGAAATGCTCTCTTTGCCGGTATAAAGCATATCCCATTGTTGCCCACCAACCATGCCGGCAGAACCAGCCGCATGAGCAAGCTCTTTCATGGCCGCCAAAAGGCGTACAGGCTCAACTCCTGTTTGTGCCAGGATCCAGAAAGCGTCTGTAAGAAGTCCATCCCCGGCCAAGATGGCGGTAGCCTCGTCAAAAGCTTTATGGTTGGAGGGCTTGCCCCGTCGCAGGTCGTCATCGTCCATGGAGGGCAGGTCATCATGGATGAGTGAATAGGTATGGATCATCTCGATGGCGGCAGCAAAAGGCAGGGCCTTATGCACGTCCAGGCCACAAAGGGCGGCTGTAGTCAGGCAAAGTACAGGGCGCAGCCGCTTGCCACCGGCCTGCAGGCTGTAAAGCATGGACTCTCGCAATCGCGGCGGCAACGGGCGTCCGTCAAGGCAGGTGGACAAAAAATCTTCCGTCATCCTCCCCCGCTGTGCGAGGCGTTCTTTCATGGCGGTTACGCTCATCATGCTTCCTGCTCCTCCCCGGTGACGGTCTCAAGCTGAAAGGGGCTTTCCTGTCCGTCTTGCCAAAGGCTCAATTCATGACGAGCCTTGTCCAGTTGCTGGCGGCAAAGGCGGGAACACTCCGCTCCCTCCTTATAGAGAGCCATCCCCTCCTCCAGAGGGACATCGCCAGCCTCCAGTGCCCTGACAATTTCCTCGAGCCGAGCCATTTTTTTCTCAAAAAGATTTTTTTGGGCTGTGCTCATGGCTTTACCCCATTTGGGACCACGCGCGCAGTGTGTCCCAGTGCTTCATCAGATGTGTGTATGTATCGTTCAGACAGCAAAGGTAACGGATCTACCGTATGCCCCTGTACAAAGAGTGAAAGGTGCAAATGCGGGCCTGTAACACGCCCGGTAGCCCCTACACGGCCGATGACCTGCCCACGCCTGACCTGCTGCCCAGGAGTGACCACTATCTCTGAAAGATGGATATAGGCTGTGAACACACCTTCCCCATGTGACAGATACACCGAATTGCCCGCAAAATACAAATTGTCGCACAGCACCGCCTGACCATCGGCACAGGCTTGCACGGGTGTGCCTTCCGCTCCCCGCAGGTCAAGCCCCCGGTGCAGACCACGCGGCTTGCCATTGAAAACCCGCTGCAGCCCGAACTGGCTGGAAACCGCACCCGGCACAGGACGGGCCAAGGGGAGTGTCCACTGGCGTCCTGCCGTTATGCTGGCAAGGGCCTGGCGTACCTTTTCTCTGTCATTTTTGATGCGTTCCTGAACTGCGGCAGGCGGCTCCACATATTTGCGATCCACCTTCAGAGATTGCACTGGACGCTGCTTGTCTTTCACATGTACGAGCCTGTCAACACGCAGAAGCCCCTGCCCTTGGTGTCCTGCGGGAACAGTGGTCAGCGCAAGTTGTTCCTGCTTTTTCTTATGTTGCAGAGGGACAGGCAAAAGGATACTGGCTTGCCAGCTTCCGTCAGCCAGTTGTATGGCTTTGGCGGGATACTTTTTGCCTAACCAGTGAAAGAGAAAAACGTCCACAGCTATCCTGCTGTTGCCCGTGGCAAGCACTGCCTCACCTCGCACAGCCACGGTGGGTACGTCCAACCCCAAGGGAGAAACAGAAGACACAACCTTCTCTGCAGACAGTGCTATACATGTATGCGTCAGGGCCAGACAACAAAGCAGACCCAACATCCTGAAATAAACGCGTATCCTCTGCATGGCTATCCTTGTGGGCTTTACGAGCGCACCGACACGACTTCAACGGCCATCTCTCCATCCGCAAGCCGCACTCCCAGACGCTCACCGGGTCTCGTCTGCGTGACCGAGCGCAGCAAAAGGCCGTCCTCCGCCCGCAACAGGGCATAGCCACGCTGGAGTGGGGCCAATGGGTCACAGGCAGTCAAGCGCAAAGTCCTGGTTTGCAGAGCATGTTCCTGTTGCGTCAGCAGACAGTGAGCGGCAGCTCCAAGTCTGCTCTGCAAGAGATCCAGCCGCCCTTGGCGTATGCTCAACCGGGCATGACTCCAAGCTGCAAGTCGGGCCTGCTCAAGCAAGGTCAGGTCATGCTGCTTTCGGGCCAAAAAATCACGTCCTGCGGCTCGTAATGCTTTTTCAAGCATGGTACATTTTTCTGCAAGACGGATCTGATGGGCCACAGGTGATGCCCGATACAGACGGGCCTGAAGTTCCCGCAGGCTTTGCTCTGCCCTCTCCAACCGTGCCAGCATGGTACGCTGCAAGGCCTGTTCTGCCTCATCCACCCGTTGACGCAATTCTTCCCGCGTAGGCCAGAGCAAAAGAGCTGCATGGCTGGGCGTGGCAGCACGCATATCGGCTGTCATGTCAGCAAGGGTCACATCTACTTCGTGCCCCACTCCAACCAGTACCGGCAAGGCTGACTGAAAAACAGCGGTTGCCAAGGCAGTCTCGTTAAAAGCCCAAAGGTCTTCCAAAGAACCGCCGCCACGTATCAACACCACGACCTGCGCCCAGCCCTGACTGTTGGCACATTCAAGTGCCTTTACGATTGCTGGTGCAGCCTCTTCCCCTTGTACCGGAACGGGAAAAAGCCGTATCTGCGCCGGGCAGCCCCTGTCTTGTGCCACCCGGACAAAATCATGCACAGCGGCCCCACCGGGCGAGGTAATAAGGGCAACCCGTTGCGGATTCCACGGCAAAAGGCGTTTCCTTGCCAGCGCAAAATACCCCAAGGCAGCCAATTGCCGCTTGCGCTCTTCAAAAGCCTGTGCCAGTAAGCCTTCACCAGCGGGTTGCACCATTTCGACCACAAGCTGGTACTGCCCCCGGGCCGGATACACACTGATGCGGCCAGCGCACAGCAAGTCCAGCCCATTGCGCATCAGACTGAGAGGAGACGGGCGCGGCGGTTCAAAAACCTCGCCCGTCAGCGGGTCAAAGGACTGCTCCTGTGCGGCCTGCCCTTGCTGCCCACGAAACCATACGCATTGCAGCTGGGCATCGCTGTCCTTAAGGCTGAAATAAACATGTCCGGATGCCGGGCGGGACAGATTGCTCACCTCGCCGCGCACCCAGACAAAAGGGAAGCGTCCTTCCAGCTGCTTTCGCAACTGCTCCGTTAGGGCGCGAACTGTAAGGACGGTCCCCTGCATAGCGCAACTCTCTCAGGAGCGTTCTTCCCAGCCCTGCCGTACTTCTGCCGCCCACTGGGCAAAAGCAGCGGCAAAACCGTCCAGCGGCAGCTCACCCTTCATCCCGGTACGCCGATCCTTACATTCCACGATACCGCGAGCCAGGCTCTTACCCCCCAGCACCAGCTGCATGGGGATACCCAAAAGGTCGGCATCCTTAAACTTGACGCCCGGCCGTTCCTCCCGGTCATCATACAGGACATCCATGCCCTGGGAGCGTAATTCCTGGTAAAGAGCGTCTGCCTGGGCCGAGACTGTGGCATCCCGCGCATCCAGATTGAGCAGGATGCAATCAAATGGTGACAGCGGAGGGGGGAAGACGATACCATTTTCGTCGTGGTTCTGCTCAATAGCCGATGCCATCACGCGGGAAACCCCGATACCATAGCAGCCCATGATCATCAGTGTTTCCTTGCCTTGCTCATCAAGGAAGGCCGCACGCATGGCTTCACTGTACTTAAGGCCCAACATGAAGATGTGCCCAACCTCGATGCCACGGGTAAGGCTGACCGAACCACCACAACGGGGACAGGCATCGGCAGGTGTGATTGTTCGCAGGTCTGCCCAGGCGGTAATGGCAACATCCCGCCGCAAGTCCACATGCAGCACATGTGCATCAGCGGCATTGGCTCCGGCCACATAGTCCGTACCTCCTTGCAGCTCATGGTCTGCATAGACAGGTATGCCAAGGCCCACCGGCCCGGCAAAACCCACAGGGGCTTTGGTCAGTTCCTGTACAGTGGCGGCATCTGCCAGCTCTACAGCCTGAGCTTTGAGCAGATTCTTGAGCTTGATGTCATTGACTTCCCGGTCGCCACGCACCAGCACTGCTACGACATTACCATCCACCCGGAAGAGCATGGTTTTGATCAGCCGATCTGCCCCAATGCCCAAAAAAGCCGTGACCTCTTCCACCGTATGTGCGCCGGGGGTGGCAACCTGCTCTACCGCTGGACAAGTCTCAGAACAAGCTGCCCCACGCCATGCCACTTCAGCCCGCTCCACATTGGCAGCAAAGTCACAGTTGTGGCAAAAGGCAATGGTGTCCTCTCCCGTATCGGCCAGCACCATAAATTCATGCGAAAAATTACCGCCAATGGAGCCAGTGTCTGCTTCCACAGGACGGAAGCGTAAGCCCAATCGCTTGAAGACGCGACAATAGGCATCGTACATCAGCTTGTAGCTGGTTTCTGCACCTGTCGTATCCGCATCAAAGGAGTAGGCATCCTTCATCACGAACTCGCGACCGCGCATCAGCCCAAAACGTGGACGGATTTCATCACGGAACTTGGTCTGGATCTGATACAGGCGTACAGGCAACTGGCGATACGAGCGTACCTCGCCGCGCACGAGATCCGTAATGACTTCCTCATGAGTGGGACCAAGGCAGTACTCGCGCGCATGCCTGTCAACAAAACGTAACAATTCTTTACCATAATGCTCCCAGCGACCGGTCTCCTTCCAAAGGTCAGCAGGCTGCACCATGGGCATAAGCAACTCCTGAAAACCAGCAGCGTTCATCTCCTCCCGTACGATGCGTGAAACCTTTTCCAGAACCTTGAGTCCCAGCGGCAGGTAGATATAAAGACCAGAGGTCAGACGGCGCACCATACCGGAGCGCAGCAGCAACTTGTGGCTTACAACTTCGGCATCAGCCGGGCTTTCCTTGAGTGTGGGGATATAAGAGGCAGTGAAGCGCATGAAAAATTCCTTCCTGACTGTTTTGCCCGACATCTGTCAGGCAGAAAAATTCTCTTCCTGCAAGAGCGTTTGCAGCTCTTCCATAAAGGCGGCAAGCAGGGCCTCCTGTCCACGCACAGAACGGATGACCTCGCCCTTGCGAAAAATGATGCCCTTGTCACGCCCGCCGGCAAGACCAATATCGGCCTCGCGTGCCTCGCCAGGCCCATTGACCACACAGCCCATGACAGCAACCTTGATATTTGCTGTGGAATCGGCCAATCGTTCTTCCACGGCACGGGCCATGCCCAGCAAGTCTATTTCCGTACGGCCACAGGTTGGGCAGGAAATTATTTCCGGCCCACGGGAGCGCAGCCCAAGGGCCCGCAAAATCTCCCATGCCACAGTCATTTCCTCTTCTGGCTCGGCCGTCAGAGAAACCCGCATGGTATCGCCAATGCCCTCTGCCAGCAGGATGCCAAGACCCACTGCCGACTTGACGGCTCCTCGTACCAGCCCCCCGGCCTCTGTGATGCCAATGTGCAGGGGATAGTCACAGGCAGTACGCAGCAGACGATATGCGGCGATGGTGTCCAGCACCGATGAAGACTTGAGCGAAATTTTAATATCCTGGAAGCCGCGCCTCTCCAGCAGACGTACATGCCCAAGGGCACTTTCTACCAAGGCTTGCGGGCAAGGCCCCCCATGCCTGTGCAGCAGATCTTTCTCCAAGGAGCCAGAGTTCACACCGATACGGATGACGGCCCTGTGGGCCTTGGCAGCGTCCACTACCCTGTCCACCCGTCCGCTGCCTCCGATATTGCCCGGGTTGATGCGCAGCCCCTCAAGCCCGGCCTCAAGTGCTGCTATGGCCAATCGCCAGTCAAAATGTATATCCGCTATAAGCGGCAGACGGGTGCCGTCACGGATTTGCCGCAGGGCGGCAGCCGCATCCTCATCCGGCACAGCCAAACGTACAGCCTCACAGCCCCGTGCGGCCAGCCGGGCTATCTGTGCCAGCGTTGGGCCCGGTTGCCGGGTATCCGTATTGGTCATGCTTTGCACCATGATCGGGGCACCGCCGCCAATACGCAAATTGCCCAAACAGATGGCACGGCTTGTAGATATGGACATGGTTTCCCCCGTTGTCCGTGTCGGCACACGGCCGATACCGACTGCCATCTTGTATGTTATTTTCCTGGACAAGCCAAGTCTTGGAATGGCTCTTGCAAAAATTTTGACGTACGGTATTTTTTGCAGTCCTGCGTGAAAAGTCTCAACTTTTTGGCACGGCAGCCGATAGTATCGGTACTACCCTCATGAGGTTATTATGCACGGTTTGAAGTCTCATATCCTGCTCTGGCTGCTTCTGTTGCCTCTGCTGCCCGCCTGTAGTGCAGCAACTCCCACCGATTCCGGCTATATTGATGCTGTAGAAGTCAAGCTCAAGTGTCGCGAGTTGGCAGACCAGCTTTTGGCCACCCTGCCCAACAACGCCTTGCAGGGCTTTGTGGCCATGCCCACGTCTTTTGTTGACCAGAATAATACCAATGTATCCTCACCTCTGGGCAGATTAATGGCCGAGGCCATGTTTTATGAGTTCAACCAACGCGGTTTCCCCACCCGTGAATACCGCCTGACTGGCAAGATAGCCGTGCAGGGCGGCCGTGACGACCTTGCCCTGGCTGCCAGTCAGATAGTCCCCACCACTGGTCAGAAATGGGCAGCCCTGGTGGTGGGAACATATTATGTGGACAAAGATGCCACTTTTATCAATGCGCGCCTGGTACGCGCAAGCGATGGCCTTGTGCTGCGGACAGGCCAACTTGTGCTAGTCAACACTCCCATTGTTATGCGTATGGGCAAAAGCGACAGCGTGACAATGGCAGCGGCCAATAGCAAGGGGGGTAACGCATCCGGTAAGGTTGCAAATACTTCTGCCGTAGCCAGGCACCCCCTCTACTCTCCTGCCACGGCCCTTACTGGTGGACGTGGTGTTCCCATCAGGCAGGGTAAATAAGCGGAGCAACCATGCGTCAGCTACTTCTAATCCTTTTGTTCTGTCTTGTCTGTACAACGCCAGCCTTGGGGCAAGGCCAGTCCAGCTATTCCGGACTTGGCTTGCAAAATCGGCATCACGGGCCTGATGTCAGTGAGGACTATCTTGACCAGGCCCGCGATTATCGAGATGAGGGGCGTTTTGAACTGGCACGGCAATCCTACGCCCTGGCCCTTTCTACCTGCCAAAATGCCACAAGCCTTGAAATCATCAAACGTGAACTGGATGCGGTGGAGCTTATGCTTCGCAGTTTGCGCTGAGGTTGCCCATGAACCGTATTATTATAATGATACTGCTGGGTGCTGCCCTGTTGCTGCCTATAGCCGCCGCAGCAGCCACCGTGCCCAATGCCGCAAGCGACATCGCCAGGCAAATGGATGAACAACTGATGATGCGCTATGCCGGGCCGGAAGATCCGTCCACCCCGCGTAAACAGCAGGAGGCCGTGGCACGCGCCCAAATTATGATCATGGGGACAACACCGGCTGACATCAATGATCTGAACCGTACCAGTCCCCTTGCCCGCCAGATGACAGAAGAAGTCTCACGCTGGCTGATGGACGCAGGCTATCGCTATCAGGAACTGCGTACCGGAAAATATATCCGTTTTGACAGACAAAGCGGGGAACTCATCCTGACCCGTGATGTAAGTCGCCTCACCAGCCGCAGAGGGACGGCTCCTGTCATTCTGGTCGGTACATACCTGGTAAGTGGAGCGCATGTCCGCTTCAGTATGAGTCTTATCCACTGTACAAGCCGCGAAGTCATTGCCAAGGGGGCGGCCTCTGTCCCCATTACGGATGACATCCTTGGCTTGCTTGAAGATTTACGCCCCGGTAGTGGCACAGTGCCCAGCACCTATACTCGCTTGCAATAGGCCAGCTTCTACTGCTTGCGCCTGACAGGCTTTGCGCCTATCATACGCCCGTTTCGTCCGAGACGGGCTTTTTTTTTGTAGCCCGACACACAGCAGGAGTATCCATGGCACTCAGCATCGGTATCGTTGGTCTGCCCAATGTAGGCAAATCCACCCTTTTTAACGCTTTGACCAAGGCTCAAAATGCGCAAGCCGCAAATTATCCCTTTTGCACTATTGAACCTAACAAGGCCACTGTTGCTGTGCCGGACACGCGTGTGGACGCTCTCAGTGCCAAGGTCAGCCCACAAAAAACCATTTATGCCAGCGTTGACTTTATTGATATAGCCGGTCTTGTGCGCGGTGCAAGCAAGGGTGAGGGCCTGGGCAATCAATTCCTTGCCAATATCAGAGAGTGTGCGGCCATTGTGGAGGTCGTACGCTGCTTTGAGGATGAAAATATCACCCATGTGGATGGTGCGGTGGCCCCCCTGCGTGATATTGAAACCATCGAAACGGAACTTCTGCTGGCAGATTTGCAAAGCGTTGAAAAACGATTGGAAAAGCTGCAAAAAATGGCCAAGGGCAGCAAGGACGCCAAGGCTGCGGCCGAACTGATGCAAAACCTGCTTGATCACCTCAATGCAGGTAAGCCAGCCTCTGCCTTTGCCCTGCCGGAACAGGAGACCTTTCTGGCTTCATGGAGAGAGCTGGGGTTGATTACGGCCAAACCCATCATCTATTGTGCCAATGTAGATGAATCTGCCGTGGCAGATGGTAATCCACTGATGGAAGAAGTCCGCTCTCTTGCCAAGGAACGCAACGCCGGTTTTGCCTGTATCTGCGCAAAACTGGAAGAAGAACTGCAAGGGCTGCCCGAAGAAGAACAGGCAGAACTACTGGCTTCTTACGGTATTGAGCAAAGTGGCCTGGTTCGCATCATCCGTACGGGCTATGCCACCTTGGGCTTGTGCAGCTATTTTACGGCCGGGCCAGATGAAGTCCGCGCCTGGACTATTCGACAAGGCTGGAAAGCCCCCCAGGCAGCCGGTGTCATCCACACGGATTTTGAGCGTGGTTTTATTCGTGCCGAAGTGATCTCATATGATGCCTATATGAGCCTTGAGAGTGAGGCCGCCTGCCGGGCAGCCGGTGTTCTGCGTGTAGAAGGCAAGGACTATGTGGTGCAGGATGGCGACGTGATGCACTTTTTGTTTAATGTGTAGTAAGGACTACCTGATTTTGGCATTATCAAATCTTTTGCCCTGTGCATGATCGTGCTGGTTTTTTCCCCATGCAATATGCAGAAAGATGTGACTTTCGGCCAGTTTTTCCGGTGCGATACTGAGGCAGATGTGTTGCAGATGTTCTCTGGGTATGCGGCAGAGGAATCGTCCTGCCTCCTGGGCCAAGTCCATCCACTGTACAAGGGGCGTCAGCAAGACAGCGGGACAATTTTTGTAGAGGAACAGTCCTCGTTTTGTTGGCACAAGAGGGAAAAGCCCACAGGCCACAGGGCGCAAAGCCCGCTCAAGGCTGCATCCCTCTGATCCCAAGGCCTTACAGCCACGCTGATCCAGAATCGCGGTATGGGTATCGACCAAGTAAAGATGCTTACCTGTTTCCGGGCCAACCTGCTCCGGCAGAAGGTGCATGGGATAAGGGATTGGTGAGTCCTGAGGGCCGCAACAGTAACGACAATCCTGACAATAATCATTCTCCAGCCAGCTGCCGCGCCACAGGAGCTTGCGGTGCTGGGGGAAACATTTTCGCCATAACGCGAGATAGTACCAAATGTCCTTTTTCATGGGATATGATTTTGTCGCAAGTTGGCGAGGCTGGCAAGTAAAGACAGCACCATAGCCAAGACATGTATATCCCACTCCCCGGTGTCAAAAAAAATTTCCCAGCTCTGCTGGACAGTAAAAAAGGGCCCAAAAACAGTAAGGGCATATGCCCATCCCACCTGAGCTGTACAGCAGAGTAGGCGGGATGGGCGTTGTGTTCCTATGCCAGTGCTCTGCCCGGCCAGCGACTGGATGTCTGTAACCGACCGTCCCGCCGAATGAGACAGCAGGAACAGCCCGGCAGAGAATCTGCCAGGGCCAGAGCTTCCCGTGGCGGCATGACAGCAAGGGCCGTGGCCAGACCATCGGCCATGAGACCATCAGGAGCGGCAACACTGATACCTGCCAGGTCACTGCCCTGCCCTGTGGACGGATTGAGCAGATGGCTGCGCCGACCTGCCGCGTCATAGACTATCTCATACACTCCCGACGTAGCCAAGGCCAGCCCCTGAGCAGGCATATCCAGCACCTGCGGGTAGTGAGCCTTCTTATGGGGATCTTGTACAGCCACACGCCAGGGCTTTGCCCCCTTACTACCGCGTGCCACCATGTCTCCACCAGCGTCCACCAGGTGATCAGGACAGCCAGCGTCAGAAAGATAGTCTGACATGGCCTGGGCCACATGCCCCTTGGCAATACCGTCCAGGGTCAGCCCCATACCGCTGCGCTGGAGGCGCAAAGTCTGGCCGGAGATGTTGAGATGTTCGGCCCCCACCAAATCCAGAGCGGCACGCAGCTCCTGCGTGTCTGGCCGAGTGCCTGTCTGGCGGGCTGCTTCAAGAGTTCTGATCAGAGGCAGTACCGTCATGTCAAAGGCCCCGTGCGTGGATCGGTGCAGACTGAGAGCACGCTCCATAAGTGCTGTCAACTGCGGAGGGGCGTCATCCAGTCTGCCTGAAGCATTGAGTTCGCTCAGCGGGCTTCCTTCCGCAAAACGCGTGAAATGCTGCTCCAAAGCCTGTCCAAGGGCAAAGGCCCCGGCCATGGCCTCCCGTGCGCGGCCTCTGTCCGCATGAGCAACACTGATACTGACCATGGTGCCCATGAAGAGCATGGTCTGACGGGATACCGGCACAGAGGCTGCGGCCTGCACAGGGCTTATCACCGGCGCAAGACCAGTGGCCAGCATACCGCCCCCCAGCAGCACGGCCCGTATGAATTGACGACGATTATAGATTTTAGGCATGACTTCCTCGTCAGGCTTGGGTTTGGGGCTGCTGTTCAGCAGTCGTCACTGTGGCGTCCGCAGGTGCTGTTGGGCGCACGTTGGCATAACGGAGGATACCCCTTGGACAGCCCTTGGCACAGGCTTCCTCGCAGGATGGGCCAAAGGAGAGACACAGGCCCGGATCAATGGTGATACGGTTATCCTTGAGCGAGATGGCCTTGGCCGGACAGGTCTTGACGCACTTGGTACACTTGATACAGCCCACGCCGCAGACATCGCTCACGGCCCGCAGCTTGTCACGCGTATTGCAGTAAACAGCCACCCGTGCCCGCTGCGGGGTAAGTTCCAGTATGCCGCGCGGACAGGCTGACACGCAGGTGCCACAGCCGGTGCATTTATTGCGGTTCACATGCACCATGCCATCGTGTATCTCCATGGCTCCAAAGGGACAGACCTGCACACAGTCCCCGAAGCCCAGGCAGGAATGGGCGCATACCTCTGTGCCGCCGCGCAGCAGGGCTGCCGCCGCGCAGGAGGGCATACCCTGATAGTTATAGCGCAGGGCCACATTGCCGTCCCGTTTGGCACAGCGACGCAGTGCATAGAGAGGTTCAGCCTCAGCCACGGTCTTGCCCGTAAGCTCGCCTACGGCAATGCTGACGTCAGCCCCGCCAGCGCAGCACTTGTTGGCCGGGATGGCAGGATCATTGACCACCGCATTGGCATAGCCCTCACAACCGGCAAAGCCGCAGCCACCACAGTTGGCACCGGGCAGAGCCTCCATGACGGCTTCCACGCGGGGGTCTTCCTTGACATAGAAGACGTGTGATGCCACGGCCAGAATGATGGAAGCCACAAGGCCAAGGGCAAACAGGGACAGAATGGAAACAAAAACCATAATGCTAACCTCGGCTAAAAAGCAGTGCTATCCCATACCCTTGAAGCCCATGAAGGCCAGTGACATGAGTCCGGCCATAATCAGGGCAATGGGCGTACCGGCCATGACCTTGGGCAGACGGCAGGTATCCAGTCGCTCACGAATGCCAGCCATGAGCAGCAGGGCCAGGGTGAACCCCAGGCCATAGGCCAACCCCCAGACCAGACCTTCCAGCAAGTCATAGCCTTCACGCTGCACCAGGATGGCCACACCCATGACAGCACAGTTAGTGGTGATGAGCGGCAAAAAGATACCGAGAGCCGCATAAAGGGGCGGCACGGCCTTCTTCAGGAACATTTCCACAAACTGCACCAGAGCGGCAATGACCACAATGAAGATGATCGTCTGCAAATAGCCCAGCCCGTAGGGATCAAGTACGAACTTCTGCATGAGCCAGGTGAACAGGGTGGCCAGCAGGGTAACGAAGATGACCGCTCCGCCCATGCCCAGAGCCACGCCCTTCTCCTTGGAGCAGCCCAAGTAGGGACAGTTGCCCAGGTACTGGGCCAGAACGATATTGTTAACAAAGATGGCAGAAACGAAGATACCAAAGATATCCATACACTACCCCTGACGACACGCTGTGTCAGCCGAAGCGCAGGCCTGGCAGGAACCGCAACCCTGCTTCAGGGCTTCGGGTTCATGGCCTGTACGCTGCGCCTGCCAGATATTGATCATATTCATGCCAGCGAGAATGAGCCCCAGACAGATAAAGGCCCCTGGTGCCTGCACCATGATGCTCAGAGGTTCAAAGCCTTCCCACATGACACTTTTGCCGAACCAGGTGCCATTGCCCAGTATCTCACGGATGGAACCCAGAAACGTCAGAGAAAGGGTGAAGCCGAGGCCCATACCGAGACCGTCGGCAGCAGAGGCGGCTATGCCATTCTTGGCGGCAAAGGCTTCTGCCCGGCCCAGGATGATGCAGTTCACCACGATGAGAGGCACAAAAATGCCCAGCTGCTGATAGAGCGGATAGGCATAGGCCTGCATGAGCAGCTCCACTGCCACCACCAGCGAGGCCGCAATGACAATGAAGCAGGCAATGCGCACTTTTTTGGGGATGATGGTGCGCACCATGGAGATGATCACATTGGACAGCACCAACACAAAGATAACGGCCATGCCCATGCCCAGCCCGTTGTCAGCAGAGTTGGTGACAGCCAAGGTGGGACACAGACCCAACAGCAGTCTGAAGGGCGGCAGCTCTTTCCAGAGGCCCTTGGTAAACTCCTGCATAATACTCATACTATTCCCCCTGGCGGTGTTTGGGACTGCCGGAGACGGCGGATGTCACCTCACCAGACCATGCCTTGATGATTTCCGGCTTGAGGCGGGCATAGAGAGCAGCGGCCTTGTTGACAGCCTCCACCACACCCACAGACGAAATGGTGGCCCCAGAGATAGCGTCGATGCTTCCCCCCTGCGCCGAAAGGGCCGCAGGTGTCTTCAGGCCAGAAAACTGCCCCGTAAAACCTGCCTCAGCCACACGCATACCAAGCCCCGGCGTTTCCTTGAGTGTGGTGGTGCCGATAGCGGCCACAGTATCGTCCGCCATGTTGAAGCCCACCATGACACCCATATCACCGCCATAGCCCTTGCCTTTCTCCTCCAGTGCCACACCCACTAGCCTACCGTCCTTGAGTGCCGGAAAAACGGTCACACGAGCCCCGTCCAGTTCAAAGGCACGCCGGTCAGCAATGAGAGAATTGTCCGTATCCGTAAAAACCCTGGCCAGTGCCGGGCCCTGCACATAGGTCAGTACCTGTTCCTCGATACGCGGGGCAGTGACCATCTTGAGATAGGAAAGCACGAAACCCGACAACGCGCAGAGCAGGGAGAGCACCAGCACCATTCGCAACATACCTATCATGATCAACGCACTCCAAAGGGTTTGGGACGAATCATGTCCAGGAACGGGGTCAGCATATTCACCAGCAGGACAGCAAAGGGAACACCATCCACATAGATGCCGTACTTGCGTATGATGAAGGTCAGCCCACCGCCTATGAGACCATAGAGAAACATGGGTAGCGGCCTGGCAGGCGCATTGGCTGTTTCAGTAATGAGAAAAAAGCCCCCCAGTATGACTGAGCCCGTACAAAGGTGGAAAAAGGGCGAGGCATTGAGGGTGGGATCCAGCATAAAGCACAGAGCCGCAGGGGCCATGACACCCAGAAAGAAGCCCAGAGCTATCTGCCAGCGTACCACGCCGCGCAACGCCAGAAAGGAGCCACCCAGCAGCAGGGCACCTGCCTGACTTGCCCCCAGACCGCCGATCTGCTGCCCCAGCAGCAGATCCATCAGAGGGATGTCGGCCACAGCTTCTGCGCCAAAGTATTTGAGACGTGTCAGGGGGTCTGTGAAGTCTGTAGCCAGCTGCATGGCATTGGGATCCATGAACAGCGGAAAGGAGACAAAGAGTACTGCCCAGCCCACAAGCGGCGTATTGACCGGATTGGTCCCCAGCCCGCCAAAAGCCATCTTGCCCAAAGTGATGGCCACGGTGGCTGCCAAAATAACCAGCCACCACGGGGCTGCCGCAGGGAGAAGAAAGGCCAGAAGCAGACCAGTGACAACAGCCGTATAATCATCAACACTGCAATCACGGCCCATAGCCCGCTGGCAGAGAGCCTCTACCGCAACGGCTGTGGCCACACAAAGAGCCATGACGCGTAGGGCAGGCAGGCCCCAGTTCCACACAGCCATGATGACGGCCGGAGCAAGACCGACCAGCATGTAAAGGCTTGTCTGGCGTATGGTGCGCCCACAATGCCAGTATGGCGGCGCACTCATGGCCAACAGCACGGATGTGGTACCTGACATCATTGACCTCCCTCGGCGGCTTTGGCCGCATCAGCACTTTGGCCACTGGGTTTCAGTTCCTTGAGGGGAACCGCCGTGCTGCTCAGCCCCAGCTTGTGCTTGGACAGGCGTATGTATTGCAGCACAGGCCGCCTGGCCAGACATACATAGCCGCACAGCCCACACTCCAGGCAACATTCGATATGCTCTGCCCGATTGCGCTCGTGCAGGGCAAACTCGGCATAACGACTGAGCATGGAAGGCGTGAGACGCGCCGGGCAGATGAGCGTACAGGCCCCGCAGTTGATACAGGGGCTGTGCCCTTCCATGGGGGGGATGGTGCCTGCCTCTACAACAAAGACACCTGTTGACCCCTTGGTCACGCTGCGGTCGAGCTTGTCCAGGCTTTCGCCGCGCAGCGGCCCGCCACGTACGAGCGTATCACCGCTTTTCAGCTGTATATTGGCAAAAGCCAGCAGCTCACCGATGGGGCTGCCCTCCTTGACGATATAGTTGCCGGAATGCCGCAGACTGCCGATGGTGACCACTGTCTCTATGAGCGGTAGACCGGTACGGATCACCCGTCCAAGACTCCAGAGATTGTGCAGACCCACTATGCCCACACCATCGGGATTTTCCCTGCCTGTGACAGCCTTGATGACCAGGGCATTGACGCTGGCTGGATACTGCGCCGGAACCCCCACTACAGTGACATCATGCCGCTGCAGACGCATGGCACTGGGGACGGCCAGGATGATTTCCCTGGCCGGTGAAAGGCGACGCAGCACTTCCAGTGCCACCTTAAAATTGTCGGCATGGCTCAGCAGCATAGGCTCGGCCCAAGTCACGCCCGGGTCTGGATTGAGAGCGTTGATGATGAGAGTTTCACAGTCCTGTCCCAGGGAACCTGTATTGAGGCCAAGCCCCTTGAGAATGACCGCCAGATCCCTGCCCTTCTCCATGAGAGACAGCAGGTCGATCTTCTGCTGTTCTGCTGCGTGAGCAGCCTGACGAAGATCATCGTCCGGCTCAACCGCCTCGATAAAGATGCTGCGCTCAGTAATATCGGTAATACGCCCGAAGATGGGGGCAAATGCGTCACCCTTGAGGGGCGATGGATGCACAGCCAGGCGCATACGCGGATAAACCATGGTTTTTTTGGCCACGCCCTCCACCAGCTTGAAGCCCTCGCGGTTCAGGCGTACACGGCGCGGCTCAGGCCCCATGCCAAAACGCTGCGTCACCCCGTAGAGCAAATGGAACCGGGGGTCGCTCAACATCTGAAATGCTTCTTTCATGCCCGCCTCACTTGCTGGTATGACATTGCGCGCACTGTTCCTTGCCGTGGGGCCCCTTGTTGAGTTTGGCGTGACAGCCCATGCACAGCTTGTGATAGGCGTCCATGCTGCCCAGCATCAACTTTTGCGGTGCTTCCTTATGGCAAACGGCACAGTTGGTATAGTTGGGATCAAGACTGATGCGCCCCGCAGTCACAGCCTTTGCGCGAGTCTCCACCTTGCCATGACAGGTGACACAGCCCCTGGCACCCTTGGCAAAGAGGTCGTCATGGCATGTCATGCAGCGTGCATGGACAGCATCGGCCATATTGGGCGGCACACCCTGCTCTGCCTTCCCACCAGTAGGCATACCCTGCTCATGGCAGTCTGCACAATTCTGGGGTTCCGGCTCAATATCTGTATTTTCATGGTGGCAGAAACGGCAGTCCACACCAATTTCCTGATGATGCCTGTCATGTCCCCATTTTTTACGCTTCAGCTCATAGTGGTGACAGGTGACACAGGAAGCATTATCAGTAATGGCCGTGACGTGATCCTTTTTGAAGGCAGCATCAAAGACAACACCGTGACAGCTTTTACAGGGGCGCACGTCATCACGGGCTTCAGGGCTTTCGTGATGGCAGGTTTCACAGGGTATCTTCAACTTGTCTGCATGGGCAGCATGCTGAAAAACCACTGCACCGCCTGTATTTTCCATAAGAATACGCCTGGGCACTTTTCCCTGCTGCTCAGGGAGCATATAGCCTACAAGAGCAAGAAGAGCCAGGATGCCTGTAACGATGGCGACGGGCAAGTACCGCTTTTGCAATGACGCACCTCTCCACTATGATATTTTGCTGTCAACATGAGCCCAAGTTACGCAAAGCATCAGCTTTAAGACTTCCTTGACCTCTACATAAACAGCAGTTCTCTAAGAATATCAAAAATTTTTTGGGAAGGAAAGGGGGTGAACAAAATTTTTAGTTGCTCTATTTTTCACGAGCGGAATACCCAGGCATGATATGCTGCCTTTGCCATATCAAAACATGCTGTCTAACAAACGGGGCCACCTCAATACCTTGCCATGAGGCTGGTGCTGGTCTATCATCCGCAACTGAGGAGAACACCATGCTTGAACGTGATGAAGCCCTGGAATTGTTGGCTGAAAACGGCATCCAGCCCCCTCTTTTACAGCACTGCCTTGCAGCAGAGTCTGTTTTGTACGCATTGGCCCGCCATTTTGGTGAAGATGAACATGTATGGGGACTGACCGGGCTTTTGCACGATCTGGACTATCCCGCCACTGCAGACGATCCTGCCCGACACGGGCTTGAAAGTGCCCGGCTGCTGGAAGGCAAGCTGCCAGAGGAGGCACTGGCTGCCATCCGCGCCCATAATGGCGAAATGAACGGTTGCCAGCCTACTACACGGCTGGACTATGCCCTGCGCTGTGGAGAAACAGTGACGGGTCTGATCAGTGCTGCAGCACTGATGCGTCCCACCGGCCTTGAGGGCATGGAAATCAAAAGCATCAAGAAAAAAATGAAGGACAAAGCCTTTGCTGCCAGTGTCTGCCGGGATAATATCCGCCAATGCTCCGAAATAGGTCTGGAGCTGGATGCCTTTCTGGGCCTGGCCATCGCCGCCATGCGCAAGAATGCCGTACAGCTTGGCCTGAACAAATAGACGAGATTGCCATGCTTAACGATTTGGATACCACTATCAGGACTCTTGGCCCCTGCAAACTGGATTCGCGTCTGCCCTACCGCACATGGGCCGATGACAAGATCGTCCAGGTTTTTGTGGATGAAGAGCTGTGCGACCACCATGTGGAGGCCAGTTGCGTCAGTTTTGAAGCTGCCGGGCCGCGTCGCAAGCTCTATTTTGACCCGGAACGGGCCAAGTGTGCCATTGTGACCTGCGGCGGACTGTGCCCCGGCATCAATGACGTTATCCGCGCCATCGTAATGGAGGCACACCACGCCTATGGCGTCCCAGCCATTATGGGTATCCAGTACGGGCTGGAAGGCTTCATACCCAAGTTTCGCCACAAGCCCGTGGAGCTGACCCCCGAAATGGTGGCCCACATCCACCGCTTTGGTGGCACTATCCTGGGTTCGTCACGCGGCCCGCAGTCCTCTGAAGAGATCGTGGATGCTCTTGAACGTTCCAATGTGAGTATCCTTTTTGTCATCGGTGGGGATGGCACCATGAAGGCAGCCCTTGCCATCAGCCAGGAAATTGCCCAGCGCGGGCTGAAGATCTCTGTCATCGGCATCCCCAAAACCATTGACAACGACATCAACTTTATCCCCCAGTCCTTTGGTTTTGAAACTGCCGTTTTCAAGGCCACCGAGGCCATTGAGTGTGCCCATACCGAGGCATGCGGCACACCCAACGGTATAGGACTGGTCAAACTCATGGGCCGGGAATCGGGTTTTATAGCTGCACAGGCAACTCTGGCACTGAAAGAAGTCAACTTTGTGCTGGTACCTGAGGCACCCTTTGCCCTTGAGGGCGAGGGCGGCCTGCTGCCCGCAGTGGAAGAACGTTTGCGTGATCGGGGGCATGCCGTTATCGTCGCAGCCGAAGGAGCTGGTCAGCATCTGCTGTCCCATAACAACCGCACGGACGCATCCGGTAATCCGGTTCTGGGTGACATTGCGGACTTGCTGCGAAGCGAGCTTTCCCGTTATCTGCGTGAGCGTAATCTTGAGTATTCCATCAAGTACATTGATCCCAGCTATATCATCCGTTCTGTCCCCGCCAATGCCACTGACAAGGTCTATTGCGGCTTTCTCGGACAGTATGCAGTACACGCAGCCATGGCCGGACGTACCGATATGGTTGTCGCCAAACTTCAGGAACGCTACGTTCACCTGCCCTTGCAACTTGTGACCAAGAGCCGTCGGCGCATGAATATCTATTCCGACCTCTGGCGCGCTGTACTGGAGTCCACAGGGCAAGGGATGCTCAAGGGTATGTTGCCTCCCAAGCAAAGTTGATGCTCCCGCATCATGACTTCATTGCGGCAAATCAGGGCATCGGCTGGCTCAGGCAAAACATTTGAGCTGACCAGTTGCTTTTTGCGTCTCCTGACGGAATACGGCCAGCCTGCTGGCCAGGCTGGCTATGGCAGTTGCGCCGCCAATACCTCAGCTGACCGGGCTGGGCAATGCGCCTGGGGGGATATCCTAGCTGCCACCTTTACCAATGCGGCAGCTACAGAAATGCGTGAGCGCGTTATCAGCACGCTCAAGGGCATTGCGCTTGGTACGACCCCGGCACAAGGCGGCCTTGACCAGAACACTGCCCGCCACTGGGTAGGGCAGGTCATGCGCGACCTGGGCGCACTGAACATCCGTACCATAGACAGTCTCCTGCATTTGATAGTCAGGTCTGCAGCACTGGAACTTGGACTACATCCAGATTTCCAGCCGGTCTTTGCCTCTGCCGAAGCCATTGCCCCCTACTTGGACAAGCTGCAGGAACGTGCCTGGCGTGGAGATAAACATTTGCGTGAACTGCTGCGTCAGTGTTGTGACGCACTGGTATACAAGGAGAAGAGTACGGGCTTTGTGATTGGCGAGAAATTGGTCTCAAGCCTGCACGATCTCTTGGATGATACCTTTCGCGGGCATTTTGAGGACATCAGCCCGGCAGAAAAAGTTAAGGTTGAACTTGAAAAAAATCTGGCTGACTGCGTGGCCTCTGCCGGGGAGATGCTCCGAGCCGGTGATGCGGCACATCTTGCCTGGAACAAGAACGCCAGAAAGGCATTGGAACGACTGGAGCGGCTTGAACGCCTTTCCTCTCCACCGGTATATTGGCAAAAAACGGATATTGC
This sequence comes from Desulfovibrio sp., assembly GCA_017415765.1. Taxonomy (GTDB): domain Bacteria; phylum Desulfobacterota; class Desulfovibrionia; order Desulfovibrionales; family Desulfovibrionaceae; genus Desulfovibrio. The sequence continues at coordinate 48,000 of JAFQED010000028.1, forward strand.
AGCCTTTTTCCACAAGGGCAGTATCATCCCTCCTGCTGTGGAACAGGCGTTTGCTCATTTACGACACGCTCTGGACGGCTTGCAGCATGATGTCCCCCTCCTGCGCGACCATTTGTACATGGCCCCCTTTGTGGAGCTTGCCCGTCTTTTGGTGGCAGAGTTTCGTGCCAACTGGTCACAGGATGGATCCCTGCCCGGTTTGCTCGTCCCGCAGCTGGCCAAAGCAGCACTGGAAGGAGAATATGGCGTCCCCGACGCGCTCTGCCGCCTTGGCTCTCGCCTGACGCACTATCTGCTGGACGAATTTCAGGACACCAGTGATGAACAATGGCAAGCCCTGCGTCCACTGGTGGCTGAGGCCCTGTCTCGCGGCGGTTCCCTGACCTGGGTGGGGGATGTCAAGCAATCCATCTATGGCTGGCGGCAAGGTAATCCTGAACTTTTTAATGGGATACTTGAAGATACCGAACTTCTTGCCCCTGTACTTGAAGTTGAACGTCAGGCCTTGCCCTGTAACTGGCGCAGCCGGGAAGAAATCATCCGGCACACCAACCGACTTTTTGCGCCACTGGCAGATACCGCCATTGCCTCAGCGGCTCTTTCTGCCCTCTTGCCTGAGGGATGCCCCGAATCCGTCAGAGAAGCAGCCTGCCAGCGGCTTACACTTGCCTTTGCAGAAACGCGTCAATCCCCCTCCCCCAAAACCCAAGCCGGAGGATTTGTAGCAGCTGATCTGATTTTTGGAGAGAAGGCAGAAGAACTACGGCAAGACCTGAGAGAAAAACTTGTACAGCTGGTACGCGATGACCTGGGATCACGCAGGACGTGGGCAGAAATTCTTGTCCTGACCCGCACTAACAGCCTGGCACGGGATTTGGCCGAAGCACTGGTGGCAAAGGGTATCCCTGTCATCACTGAGAACAGCCTTCTTTTGGCCGAACACCCCTTGGTGGTGCAAAGTATTGCCCTGCTTTCCTTTCTGCATGACCCCGATGATGCCATTGCCTTGTGGGCCATGCTGACAGGCTCTATCGTGGCCGGACACCCCGTGGCCGCAGGGCTAGACTGGCATACGCTGAACGACTGGATCCTCCTGTCCAAGCGACAAACACGACCTCTCTGGCAACGTCTTCGCGATGATTGGCCTGAAGTCTGGCAAAAATTGCTTGCCCCTTTTTTCCGAACTTCCGGGTTAATGACTCCCTACGATACTATCCTGGAATGGTATGCCCTGCTGGACGTGGAAGCCCGTTTTCCTCAAGCCCGTACTTTTCTGCGCCGCTTCATGGAAGTAGTACACAGTGCGGAAGAAAAGGGGCTGGCAACGCTTTCCACGTTTCTGGAACACTGGCAAGCCAAGAGCGACACAGAAAAGATCCCCATGCCAGAAAATATGGATGCCGTGCGCATTATGACCATCCACAAATCCAAGGGGCTGGAAGCCCCGGTGGTCATCGTGCCAAATCTGGGCTTTGCGGCTAAAGCTCCGCAGGGTGCATGTGTCACCCAGCGACAGGGCCTTCGCCTGGTCAGCAGATGGCGAAAGGAGCTGGGCAAGACCTTTTATCAAAAAATTGCCGATGACGCCTGTGAAAATCTTGACCTGCTCTATGTGGCCCTGACCCGTGCCCGGGAGGAGCTTTACATCTTCCAGCCAGGATCTGGATGTGGCAAGCCCCAAAGTACCACGGCTGTCCTGGATCTGCTTTGGCAAACAGCCGGGTTGTCTGCCCCTTACAAACTGGGCAGCCCCCCCATGCTTTCCACAGCTCCCCCCGATTCTGAACCCATGCCCTGCCCGCCTTTTACGCCATCCTTGCCAGCAGCAGACTGGCGGCCCATGCACTGGCTGCCAAATTTGAAAATTTTTCGTAATCCACTGGCCAGCCTTGCCTTCAAGCCCGAAGATCAGGGGCAGCTTTTGCACCTGGCTTTGGAAAACCTGCACATCACAGGCAAAGCCGAAACCGATGCCGCGCACGCTCTGGATTTTGCAATTACCCACTATCCTGCGGAAGTTCCAAACGATGTCGCGTTTCGTGCTGGTTTACACTCTGCCCTGACGTGGTTTGCTGCACTGCCGCAAGCTGAAGACTGGATCGCTCATGGTCTGGCAGAACAGCCATTGCTTACCAGCGATGGAGCAATACTGCGCGTTGATCTTTTGGTACAGAGCCAGGACGGCCCACTTGTTATCGACTACAAAAGTGGTCAGCCCCACGATGCTGACGTCCGGCAGATGCGCCGCTACCTTAAGGGCCTGGATGCCACGGCCCACTCCTCAAAGCCCGCACGCGGTCTGTTGATCTATCTGATGCAGCAGTGTTTCCGGTTGGTGACGGTTGACAGCGTTTCTGACCTGCACGGCAGTTACACGGAACTTCTGGCACAGGAAGCCAGCCGATGAGTGCCACTCCCTTTCTCCTTTTTCCGTGGCAGCGTCCTTTTTTGTCTGACCTCAAAGCAGTTATAAGCCGTTTTGGACATCCCGGCCAGGCGGCACTGGTCATCGTACCTAACAACAGACCTCGCCGCTATTTGTATCAGTTATACGCAGCGGACAAAAAAGCCTGTCTTTTACCCAAGGTCATTACACTTGCTGACTTGATACAGCAGTGGGCCGGTGCCGTTTTGGGTTCACGCCATCAGGCAGCCATGCTTGACAGGGCGGCTCTGCTCCATGTCTGTGTGCAAGAGATAGCACATGATGATGCCCGTCTGGCTGGCCGCTTTGCCAGGATGGACATGGCAGAATTCTTGCCGTGGGGGTTGCGATTGGCCGCTTTGCTGGAAGAAATGTTCCTGCACGGCCTGACCCCGACTGATCTTGCCCATGCCGAGATGGAAGTTGCACCGGCAGCGGCCCTGTTGCTGGGTGCCTTGGGGCGTATCAGCCAAAGTTATACCAATGCCCTGACACAGCACGATTGGAGTACCCCCGGTCTGGACAGCTGGCAAGTGGCAGCAAGGTCAGGGGACATTCCCGCCAGTCTGCTCCCCCGGCCAGATCGTCCTGTCTTTGTGGCCGGTTTCCATCTGCTTACCCACAGTGAAGAGCAGATCCTCCACGCCCTATGGAAGGCAGGGGCACACATCTGTTTGCATACCGATCCGGCCCTGGCATATGGGCAACCCGTACATCGGGCGTGTACAGAACACGCAGACTGGCTAAAACGCTGGAAGGCTCACGCCAGCCTTATCCAGGAAGCCCATGTACCAGATGGCAAGCCTGCTTATACCTTTTTTGCTGGCTACGACTGCCACTCGCAGCTGCTTGCCATGCGTGACCTCCTGCTAGAGACAGCCGACAGTCAGGCTTCCACCGCAATCGTCCTGACCTCAAACAGTCTGCTCCTACCTGTCCTGCACCATCTGCCATTCAAAGACGTCAATATCTCTATGGGCTATCCCTTGGCGCGCTCGCCCCTGTATCGCCTGATCGAGAGCGTGTTCAGTCTTGCGCAAAGCCGGAGTGACGATGGGCATTACCATTGGCGCAGCCTTCTGCAAACCCTGCGCCATCCCTATCTCAACCGTATGTACGTTGAGGACAGTACAGGGGAATGCCATTTTCTGCGTGATGCCCTGCGCCTCTGCATCCAACGCATCCTGCGCGGCAACCGCTATGTGGATGTGCCCCTCCTGGCCGATGAAGTCAGCCCACTTTTGCCACCTCCGATGCAACAACTGTTTGCAGACTGTCTGGAGGTCATGGTGCATGCTCCGTCCATGGCAACAAGCACCGGTCAGACAGCCGTTTGCCTGGGCCGCATATGTGACTTTTTGCTGACGCATGGCGGCGAAATGTGGCAGAGCTTCCCACTGGATGCCGAGGCCATGTTCCGGCTGGTACGCCATGTTATCCCCATGCTGCGTGATTGTCTGCTGGCCGCCATGCCGTTTCCACAGGGGGAATTGCAAACCGTGCTACGGCATGTCCTTGAAGCCGAACGCGTTCCCTTTGAGGCTGACCCGCTGACAGGCCTTCAGGTTTTGGGAATGTTGGAGACACGCCTCCTGCATTTTGACAGATTGCTGATCCTGGATGCTACAGACGACAGACTGCCCGGCAATCCCGCACAGGATCCTCTGATTTCTGATTCCTTGCGGGCCTTACTGGGGTTGCCCGATGCACGCCGTCGGGAACGTGCCGCAGCCCATACCCTGCACAGACTTTGCGCGGGAGCCAGCGAAGTCCATTTTTTCTGGCAGGAGGGCATCAGCCGCTCTGCTCTCTTTGATGGCAAGAAAAGCCGCAGCCGCTTTTTGGAGGAACTGCTCTGGCAGGAAGAGCAAAGCCGTGGGGAACTGCTCCGCCCCGGGCAGGGCCCGCTTCAAATGGCCCCCTACCATGTCTTCGCAGAGCGGCCTGTCCCTCGTGGGCTGCTCCGTTCCGAGGCCCTGGATCAGGCCATTGCCGAACTTTTGCAAAAGCCCCTTTCGGCTTCGCTGCTTGACAGCTATCTGCGTTGTCCACTGGCGTTTGTCTGGCAACGCCTTTGCAGGCTGGAAGCTGCTCAGGAAGTCAATGAAGGCGATGACCATGCCGGTGTGGGTATTTGTCTGCACGAAACCTTGCGTCTGTTGTATGAGCCGTGGCTGCACCGGGATGTACGCAGTCATGACATCACCATGGAAGATGTCCGCAGCTGTTTTGCATCTGCCCTTGAGGCAACATCTCTGCGCCAGCAGCTACCGGCTGCCAGCTGGCTGATGCTGGAAAGTGCTGTTCCTTTCCGGCTGCAACGCTTTCTGGCTGCCCAGCCAGAGCTTGTCCGCATCCTTGCACTGGAACAAAAAATACAGGTTTCCCTGTCTTTGGGGGTGAAGAGCTATACCTTTACAGGACAAATTGACCGTTTGGACAGGCGAGATGGCCGGCTGCATATCCTGGACTACAAGACAGGTCATATCCCACGCCTTGATGGTTCTCTCTGGACAGATACGGAGTTTTTCAACCGTATTGCTAGCGGGCTGGAAGATCTACAAGCCATCCCCCCCCTGTTTGAGGAGCTGCGACAACGGCTACCCAGTCTGCAATTGCCCTGCTACATCTCCATGCTCAGAGCCAAACGCATGGGAGAAGTGGGCGATGCCGCCCTTGTGGACTTGCGCGACAGCGGCAAAGAAATGCCACTTTTCGGCGGTTTGCAGGATGAGGACATTGCAATGGCCACAGAGTTTTGCGACCTGAGCCTGGCACTGCTGCTACGCCACATGGAAACTGTGACCAGCTTTGAAGCACGACCGGACACGCACTGCCAATGGTGTTCCTGCCAGCCCATTTGTCAGGCATAATACCCCTGCGTCTGCAACTGTCGATTATACCTTAAGCCAAGATACCTGAGAGCTGAAAGCCATGTGCTGTGCGCCATATTCTCCCACCATACCGGGACTTGACAGGTCACAGTACGAGATTGATAATTATCTGTTCAAAAGGATATATTTTGTGAGGTACACATGGCTGATATTCGCTCCAGATATACCGATTCCCTGAATTTTTTTGGCAAGCACAGCGCACAGGAGTTGGCAGAACAGTTCGGTACGCCGCTCTACGTTTATAACGAACAGATATTGCGACGAGCCTGTCGCGAACTGAAGGGACTTTCCAGCCAGCCGGGCTTTGGCGTCAACTATTCCGTCAAGGCTAATGCCAATCCAGCCCTGCTGCGTATCATGCGTGAAGAAGGGCTGGTAGTCGATGCCATGAGTCCTGGTGAACTGCATATGAACACACTGGCAGGTTTCAGGCAGGATGAAATACTCTATATCTCGAACAACAATGCACCAGAAGAGCTGCAAAGCGTACTTGCAAAGGTAAACCTTGTCAGCGTAGATTCTCTCCCACAACTGGATACGCTTGGCAGGATCAATCCCGGTGGCAAGGTTATGGTTCGCTTCAATCCGGGGATAGGTGCAGGGCATCATGCCAAGGTCATCACTGCAGGCAAGGAAACCAAGTTTGGCGTCTGCCCGGAATATCTGTCGCAGGTCTTTTCGCTTCTTGACAGGCACGGCCTGACCCTAGCCGGGGTCAACCAGCATATTGGCTCGCTCTTTATGCAGCCTGACAATTATCTGGAAGCCGTACGATTCCTGCTGGATCTCATCGCCACCTTCCCGGCAGAACGCTTGCAAAAGCTGGAAGTTATCGACTTTGGCGGCGGTTTTGGCATCCCCTATCGCAAATACGACGGAGAGCCACGGCTCGACATGGCCCGCCTTGGCAGAGATTTGCACCAGATACTGGAAACCTGGGCCGACAAACATGGCTACAATGGCCGTTTTCTGGTGGAACCGGGCCGCTATGTCGTTGCCGAATGTGGTATTTTGCTCGGCCGTGTCCATGCTGTTAAGAACAATGGTGATAAACGCTATGTGGGTACTGACATTGGGTTCAATGTTCTGATGCGCCCCGCCATGTATGATTCCTTCCATGATATTGAGATCTATCGGGGTGGAACAGCCGCAGCAACACGGGCAGATATGCCCCAGACCATCGTGGGCAATATCTGTGAAAGTGGTGACATCCTTGCCAAGGAACGTTTGCTGCCGGAAATATATCAAGGGGATGTGCTGGGCGTGCTGGATGCCGGGGCATATGGTTTCAGTATGTCGTCTCCCTACAACCAGCGTTTGCGTCCGGCAGAAGTGCTTATCACTGCTGATGGTACGGCACGGCTGATCCGTCGCCGGGAAAGCCTTGCAGACCTGACTGTCTGCCTTGAGGACTTGCCCCAAGAGTGCGATTGCCAGGGATAAGCAAGCGGACAGCTTCTGCGGATGACTCCCCCGGATCTCAGCACCTCTGCCTCAGCCATCTGGCGGCTGACATGGCCGCAACTGCTCATGATGTACATCGTTTTCTTCATGGGCTTTGTGGCTGTATGGGTGGCAGGGCAAATCAGTGCCGATGTCCAGGCCGCCCTTGGCATGGTTACCCAGTGTTCCCTGCTGCTGATGGTGGTCATCATGTCCATTGCCAGCGGGGCCACGGCTGCTGTCAGCCAGTCACTGGGGGCCTTGCGGCTGCGTCGCGCCCGCTGCTACATCGCTGCCACCGTGCTGGGCAGCATGGTACTGGGCCTTGTGATGGCCAGTGCCGGTGCCTGTTTCGGGCAGGATATCCTGCATCTGCTCAATGTGCCTGAAGCAATTCGGCCCATTACAGAAGAACTCTGGCAGGTCAATATGCTGGCCCTGCCCGCCCAGTACATCTATGCCGCCACGGGGGTCATGTTCCGGGCTACACGGCAGGTCATCCCCCCTCTTTGGGTTGCAGGTTTGGTCTGTATGGCCAATCTGCTGGCTTGTCTCGGTTTGGGCTTGGGCTGGTTTGGTTTGCCTGCCTTCGGGTACATGGGGCTGGCATGGGCCAATTTGGGGGCGCAGTGCCTGGGGGCGGTCTGTAACTGTCTCTTGCTCTTCCGCTCTGGCTACCTGCATCCACGCGCCATCCCCAACTGGCGTTGGCTCAAGGCTGGTCTGCCCTACCTGCTCAAGGTAGCCCTGTCGTCCGGTGCTTCGCAAATTGTCTGGCAAACCGGCTATCTGATGCTTTTTGTGCTGGTGGCAACCTTGCCCTACCACAGCGTAGATGCACTGGCTGGGCTTACGGCTGGGCAGCGGGCCGAAGGGCTGCTATTTATGCCGGGTATGGCCTTCCACATGAGTGCTTCCGTCCTGGTAGGCAACTGTCTGGGGGCAGGTCTGCCCAGAGAAGCCCGCCGTGTAGGCCTGAATCTTGTCTTCTGGGCCTCATTGGGTATGAGTATTGTGGCGGCTGCCTTGTGGCCCTTCCGACAGGAGATTGCCCTCCTTCTCACCCATGATGTTGGCGCGCAGACACAAATCGTCAGTTATCTGACCTATAATCTGCTTTCAACACCCTTTTCCATTGCCAGTACCGTCATGGGTGGCATCATGGTCGGAGCCGGAGCCACCCACTATAACCTGATGATATATGGTGGCAGCTTCTGGTTGTGCCGCCTTCCGCTGGGCTGGCTATTGGGACATATGCTATGGCAGGAAGCAGAAGGAATTTTTGCAGCCATGCTGGTCTCGCAATGTCTGCAAACGGGTATCATGCTTTATGTCCTGCTGCGCTGTAACTGGACGCGATTTGCCATGCGCGGCCAGCGTCCTTCCTGATATGATAATGATTTTTCCTCATGCCACGGAGAAAATAATGGACAAAAACTTTATCCCCGTCAGTCTGAAAGACCGCAGGGCCTTTTATGAATACTGGGCACAAACGCCACGTCGCTCCCTGGACTATACCCTTGCAAACCTCTGGGGTTGGCAAGGCCACTATGGTCTGGAATGGTACTTTGACGGCCCCTTGTGCTGGATACGCCAAACAAGGCCCAATCTCGTGTATTGGGCACCCATTGGAGCATGGCACGAAGTGGACTGGGCCAGTGTCTTGCCTCGCTGGTGCGTATCGGGACGAAGGGCCTTTATCAGGGTACCAGAGGAACTGGCCCTGCTCTGGCAGAATGCTCTGCCCGGTCAGGTCGTGGTTGAGGAAGACCGCGACCAGTGGGAATATCTGTACAGGCAGGATGAGCTTGCCGACTTGCCGGGCAAGCGTTTTCACAAGAAAAAAAATCACTGCAACAGCTTTATCAAGGCTTACGGTACACCGGACTATCATCGACTGGATGACGGTATGGTTGAGGATGTGCTGGCCGTGCAGGATGACTGGTGCCAGTGGCATGAATGTGAGGACTCCCCCTCGTTGCGTGCCGAAAATGAGGCCATCAATCGAGTTCTATCACATTGGGATATGTTTGAGGGATTGTGCGGCGGCTCTCTGTATGTGGACGGGCGCATGGTGGCCTTCAGTGTGGGCGAGAAGCTGGATGCCCAGAATCTTGGCGTCCATTACGAAAAGGGCTTGAATGGCTTTCGGGGTGTCTATCAGACTATCAATCGTGTCTTCGTACAGCAGGAAGGTGCCGGACTCAGCTTTGTGAATCGCGCACAGGATCTGGGGGAAGAAGGCTTGCGCCAGGCCAAGCAGACCTATTTGCCCATTGACTTTTTGCGAAAATGCAGGGTTTGGGTGGGCTAAGCGGTCTATGCCGTTGCTGCCCCGGCCAAAGCCCGCATTTGCTGCATGGACTGTTCAAGGTTTTGCGGCTCTCCCACATCCTGCCGCAAAAAGGCATTGATGGCAGGCATGCTGGCGATGGCTTCATCTATTTCAGGATTGCTGCCCTTGGCGTAGGCCCCTATATTGACCATATCTTCTACCCGGCGGAAGGTGCTCATACGGCGGGTGACTGTCCGCCCGGCAAGGATGTCCTCACGAGCGCAAATGTCGGAGCGCAAACGACTGATGGAGCGCAATACATCAATGGCCGGGAAATGCCCCTGGTCGGCAAGATCACGGGTCAGAACGATATGCCCATCCAGAATAGAGCGTACGGCGTCAGCAATGGGCTCATTGAAATCATCGCCGTCCACCAAAACGGTATAGATACCGGTGATGGTCCCCTTGGCAGACCGCCCGGCGCGTTCCAGCAATTTGGGGAGTTGGGCAAAAACTGAGGGTGTATAGCCCTTGGTGGTAGGCGGCTCCCCTACGGCCAGCCCCAGTTCACGAGAGGCCATGGCAAAACGGGTCACAGAGTCCATCATTAACAGCACGTCCATACCCTTGTCGCGAAAATACTCTGCCACAGCCGTGGCTGCATAAGCCGCACGCATTCGCACAAGTGGAGACTGATCAGACGTGGCAATGACCAGCACGGAACGGGCCATGCCCTCCGGGCCCAGATCGCGCTCCATAAACTCCAGCACTTCGCGCCCTCGTTCGCCAATCAGGGCAATGACGTTGACATCGGCCCGCGTGTAGCGGGCCATCATGCCCATCAGGGTGGATTTACCCACACCGGATCCGGCCATGATGCCAACACGCTGGCCCTTGCCCAAGGTCAGCAGACTGTTGATAGAACGCACACCAACATCCAGGATCTCTGTGATACGCGGTCGCTGGAGAGGGCTGGGAGGATCAGCATAGATGGGTGACAGCTCAGGCTGCCAAAGCTCTCGCGCCTTGACCGCCCACTCTGGCACAAAGGGACGCTGCTGTTCCATCTGAAGCAGGTAGTCATCCTTATTCTGTTCGGCAGTGGGTAAGGGAGAGGTATAAAGCTCCGCACTGACTGGCGGGCCTGCGTCCAGTGGAGTTCCAAAGGCATCAAAAGCCCGCCCCAGCAAATACGGGCCAACAGGAAAAACCGGCGGCAGACTTGTGTTGCGGATCAGGCTGCCGGGGCGGATACCACGCATGTCGCCATACGGCATAAAGAGCAAATTGCCCTCGCGAAAACCAACCACCTCTGCGGCAATACCGTCACTCTCGGCATCGGCCAGCATATGGCACACTGCCCCCAAAGGGGCGCGCAAGCCGCTGCCTTCCACCACAAGACCCACAACCTTGTTGACCTTGCCAAAAAGGCGAATGGGGTTGCTGTCCTGCAACAGGCGCGCACAGGCGCGCGGCTCCATCCTCATGATTGCCGTGGACCCTTGGTGGCTGGCGGCAGGAAACCACCGTCCGCAAAAACATTTTCCGCATCCGGGGCATCACCAAGCGGGAAAAGCTCTTCTTCCAGCTCGGCAAGGCTGGGGGCAACAGTGGAGGCATTGCCCGCAGCAGAGTGCTGTCCATGTTCCCCAACCATGCCATCTTCATCCATAAGAGAATCATCCTCACCCAGCGGGGGCAACCATGCTTCGGGGAGCATCTCTCCGCTTTCCGACAGATTTTCTGGCTGCATTTCTTCGGCTGTACTTTCCGATTCGGCAGAAGGTACTACCGGTACGGATGCAGTGGCGTAACCATCCGATGCCATGTCTGGGCCACCCTCAAAGTCCGGGGCATTGACAGCAGAAGACATGTGTGGGTTTTCCACAAGCTCGTCCGATGGGCTGGGCATGACAGGGGGGAGATTACCGTCCGCTATGATGTCATCAGGAGGGAGATTTGCCAGTATTTCCGGGGAAATTTCTGCATCAAGTCCCGCAGACACATCTTCTGGAAGTTCTGGGGCAGAGGGGACAGCGGACGCCTGTCTGGCCGTGGCAGACGATTCCGGTACCAGCAGGGAAGCCGGCTCTGGCGCAAGAACGGCCATGCGCGCCCCTTCGCGCTCCACCACATCGGCGGGTGTAACTTCTGGCAGTTCTCCCTCTCGGCTGCCAATGGCCAGATGCGTCAGGATACTCCTGACCATATCCAAAAACAACTCGCGGCGGCAATCCACGCTGCCACTGCCGCTTTCGGCCACAAGCCCACCACGCATCATGTTGGGGTCGCCATTGACGACCCATTGCTTGAGATCGGGCATACGTTCACGGGCAGCGGCAAACATGTCACTGACAGCGGCCTCATCATCCGGGTGGACGCGCACCACCACAGAAAGACGGTCTTCCAGCAATTTGAGAGCTTCAAAAAGCAAGGAGCGCAAGATCTCCTCACGCTCAACGTCCAACACCCAGCTGGTACCGGCAGCCACGGCGGCACAGGTCACATCGGCCAGGTCTTCTCGCCAGGCCATGCAAATACCTTCAAGCTGGCTTTCCATAGCCCGCAGCAGAACCGCCAGCGACTGCCCCAGTTCATGGCGAAACTCGCGCAACTCCTCCCCAGCCTGTTCCATGCCCTCCTGAAAGCCCTCACCATGAGCAGCCTCGCGAATGCGTATGGCTGCCTCCCGTTCCGCTTGCGCCTGCGCAAGGGTTGCTGCGGCTTCATTTTTCATGGCGATGGCGGCCGCACGGATCTGCTCTGCTTCTTCCTGTGCGGTTCGGCGAGTGATCGCTGCCTCGGTACGGGCCTCGTCCAGCACATTTTGCCGCTCGGTATATGCCTCACCCAATATCTGGCGGGCCTTGTCTGTGGCCTTGAGCCGTACCCGCTCCAGATAGTCTTCCTCCCTTTCCTGTCGGGCCTGCTCCTGCCGCTGGGGTTCGTACATGGCGTCAAGCTCTTCCATGGTGGACTCGCGTTCCCCCATGAAGATGGTACCCCATTTTTTGCGTATCGCGTCTGACGCCATGGTACTCTCACCAACTCCAAACTGCCGACCAGCCAGCAGCTAAAGATATTTATGACTTCTAGACAAAGAGCTCGCCGCCGCCACGGCTTACCACGACCTTGTTTTCGGCTTCCAGACGGCGCACTATCTTAACGATATTCTGCTGGGCACTCTCAACATCCGAAAGTTTGGTGGGGCCCATGAATTCCAGTTCTTCACGGATCATATTGCCCGCACGCTCGGACATATTTCTGAAGAACTTTTCCTTCAGTTCGTCACTGGCTCCGCGCAGGGCAAGAGTCAGCTCCTCATTGGGGATCTCCTTCAAAAGTTCGCGTACACCGCGGTCATCAATGTTCTTGCAGTCCTCAAAGACAAACATGAGGTTGCGGATGTCTTCAGCCATCTGGGCAGAATCTTCCTCGATTTCGGAGAGCACTTCCTCTTCCGTAGCACGGTCAACAGCGTTGAGGATCTCGGCCACGGACTGCACACCCCCCACCTTTTTGCCCTCCTTGCCACCCATAGCAATAAGCTGGCTGGTCAGCACCTTATCCACTTCCATCAGCATATCTTCCGGTACGGATTCCAGCTTGGCAAGACGCGTCAGGACTTCGGCACGAACACCGGCAGGCAGACTTGTCAACAAATTGGCAGCCTGGTCAGGGTTAAGATGCCCCATGATCAGGGCCAACGTCTGGGGATGCTCATTCCGCAAAATCTGGGAGAGCAGACGTGGGCTTATCTGCTCCAAATCCTTGAAGGGGGCCGGCCCTGTGTCGAGGCTCAGGGCATCCATGACATACTTGGCGGTTTCCGGGTCAAGGTTTTTGACCAGCATACGCTTGGCAGTATCGCTGCCGCCAGAGATCATGTCCACACCATCTACCAGCGATTCATGAAAATCGCGCAGAATTTCTTCCACCACATCCCTGGGCACAGGCTCAAGGTTCACAATGGCCTTGGAGATGTCGGCAATTTCCTGACGTTCCATGCGCTTGAACACGTCAGCCGTAAACTTGTCGCCCATTGCGAGCAAAAGTACAGCTATGCGCTGGTGTCCGGTCAAGTCGGCCATTATTGTCTCCTGTTTTTCCAGCAGATCACTGCTGCCTATTTTTTCATCCAGCGGCGCATGAGGCGCACGGCCTGATCCATATGCTGTTCTGTAATATGAAGGAGCTTGAGCTTGAGCTCCTCCACCCTCTGGTTGGTCTCACGCTGGGCCAACCGCAAGGCCTTCAAATCGGCCAGGGAGGGGACGCGTCCCCCCCCTTCGGCCGGAAGTTGCCTGTTGTCAGACTCGTGCTTTTTCATCCTGCTTCATCCAACCGCGCACCTGAGTCACAACCTGCTCCATATGGTTTTCTGACAGGGTGAAAATATGCGCTTTGAGTGCTTCAATATCCTTGAAAATAAGCTCGTCATCGTCTTCCTGCTCGGCCAGACTGTCATCTTCGGCCTTGGCGGCTTCTTCAAGGGCTTCATAAAGGGCAAGCTGTTCTTCGGCAGCAGGCAAACCCTCAAGCCCCTCCACCATTTCACCGGCTTCCACCTTGGGCCGGATCAGGGCCAGCACCACAGGCCGCACCACCAGCATCAGGAAGAGAAAGGCCAGCAGTGCATTGAGCAGGGGCTTGCCGAGCCGTTCGGCATAATCTGCAAGGATGTCGCCAAAATTGGGATCCTTGGGCGGCTGCGTATCGGTGAAGGGAGCAGAGCTGACCTCCAGGGAGTCCCCACGAGCACTGTCCAGGCCCACCGCATTGGAGACCAGTTGGCGGACGCGCTCCAGCTCCTCTGCCTTGCGCGGCACAAAGACCCACTGCCCGTCAATCTTTTCATAACCGCCAGCGATGATAACCGCAACTGTCAGGCGGCGCAAATCCCCCACGTTGGATACGATCTGCTGCTCTTCCTTGTTGATTTCGTAGTTGGTGGTACGTGTTTCACGGCTGCCAGCCTGGTCAGACACCGAACCGGTGATGCCATCCCCACGAAAATTGGCATCCGGTGCGCCTGCTTCCAGATTAGCGCGACCCTGCTGGCTTTCTTCGCTACGCTGCTCGCTGCGGACAGCGGTTTTTTCCGGGTCATAGAGTTCACGGCGGATGGTTTTCTGGCTGAAATCCATATCCGCATTGACCTTGGCGATAACACGGCCGGGGCCAAAAAGCGGCTGCAACATCTCTTCGATACGCCGCTCAAGGTTGCGCTGCACGCTGAGGCGATGTTCCATCTGGGTGGAGCTGATGCCAGCCAGGCTGTCTTCCTCAGGCTGATACAGCACCTTGCCGCCATTGTCCGTGATGGAAACATGGTTTTTGTCCAGCCCTTCCACAGCCATGATCATCATATTGAGGATGGCGTTGATTTCCTTCTGGTCAGGCTTGGTATTGGGCCGGAGCAGATTGAGTACCACCGATGCTGAGGGTTCCTGACGGTCTTCCACAAACAGGCTGCGCTGGGGGATGACCAGGTGGACGCGGGCACTTTCGACACTGGGAAACTCGCTGATAGTGCGCGAAAGTTCACCCTGCAGGGCGCGAGTGTAGTTGATTTTTTGCACAAAATCGGTCTGGCCGACCTTGACCTTGTCAAAAATTTCAAAACCAATGCCCTGCCCCACCAAACCGCCTTCACCGGCTATCTTGATACGCTGATCATAGACAACATCCTGGGGTACCAGGATGGTAGCACCATTATCAGCCAACTGGTACGCCACCTTATCCGTTTGCAGGGCTTTCACCACCCTGCTGGCGTCCTCCGCCCCAAGATTGGAGTATAATACCTTATATTCCGGCCGACTGGCCCATATGGACAAGCCAATGGTCAGCGCGAGCAACAGCACGACCCCGCCGGCCACAGCAATACGCTGGACAAGGTTCATCCTGGCCCAAAAAGCCTTGAGGCCGTCCACGATCTTTGTCAGGAAAGCAGGCATGTTCTTCTCCAATAGCTTGGCTTGCACCAAAAAAATCAGCGGTCGTAACGCCTATGCAATTTTTATGCCTTATTACAACATACTGATTTTAATATATTTTCTATCAGTATCCAGCCAGAATCAGAGGGGTAGTTCAATTTTGTGACGCCTGACGCGCAGTTGCCCTCTGCCCCGGTGCAATGATAGCCTGAACCGCAGTGAGCAACTGCCCTGAGGGAAAAAATATGTCGTTCAAACAAGTCTGCACATTGGCACTGGCTTTGGCCGCACTGTTGTTCCTGACCGCGTGTGGCGGCAAGCCTCCCATGCGCGGCAATGTGGCCGATATGGAAACGTTCCCGCAGGATTTGACATTTTATGCACAGGCTGCCGGGGCTGATCGCCTTCTGATGGATGCCTCCACGCAGGAGACACAATACGAGCGTTTTCGCCAACGCCTTTTTGCCCCCTGGCAGATGAAAAAGACTTCCATCCGCACACGGGACATCTCCCCGCTTTTCCGTAAGGCCAAAGGCTATCGGACGGGCAGCACGCGCTGGACGCAAGCGCAATGGGACAGTATGGCCCGCAATGCTGCGCTCAACAACTTTCCATCACAGGCGCAGGCAGCCATTACGATCTGCAATACCGACTTGCGCGAAATGCCCACCCACGAGCATCGCTTCTCTGAACCGACGCCCAAGATAGAACAAAATCCCTTTGACTACTTCCAGTATTCGCGTCTGCCCATTGGTATGCCCCTGCTTATTGCACACACCAGCCGGGACGGGAACTGGCACTTTGTGGAGTGTGGCCTGGCTGCCGGCTGGGTAGATGCCCGACATGTACAGGCAGTGGATACCAGCTTCAAGGTTATCTGGAGCAGCGGCCCGCTGGGGGCCATCCTACGCGATAGTGTCCCGTTGCCCGAAGGACTGACAACTTTCGGCAGCAAAGCGGGAGAGCCGAGCAATATCCACCTTGCCCACATTGGCACGGTATTACCGATACGGGGACAGGACGCAGCAGGAAACTGGCGAGTGCTTGTGCCTGTCCGCGCTGATGACGGGGTGGCCCGGATTGCCGAAACATCCCTTCCAGCAACAGATTTTGCCCCCATGCCTCTGCCCATGACGCCAACGCGCGTGGCGGCCCTGGCCAATATCTTGCTTGGACAGCCCTATGGCTGGGGGGGGATGCTTGACCGACGTGACTGCTCTGCCCTGACCCGCGACCTGTTGACCCCCTTTGGTATCTGGCTGCCGCGCAATTCGGCAGCCCAGGCCCGGCAAGGGGAGGTTGTTTCGCTGGAGGGCATGACAGCCAAAGCCAAAGAAAGCACTATCCTTGCCCAGGGCACGCCCTTTTTGAGTCTTGTGGGGATGCGCGGACATATTACGCTCTATGTGGGCCAGTACAGGGGGCGTCCGGCCCTGTTTCACAATGTCTGGGGTGTCCGGGTTGTGGACGGCAAGGATGACAATGCCCGTTTTGTAATTGGAAAAGCCGTGGTGACATCCATTACTCCCGGCATAGAGTTGCGACATCTGTACCGCCCCACCACCTTTGCCGACCGCCTGCGAAGCCTCAATACGCCAGCTCCTTCATCCCCTGTTGCAGGCAGTACAAACAATGGCGCGTTTTGAACTTGTTGCAGGGGCAGCAGAGACAGGTAAGCGACTGGACAGCGTACTGGCCAGGGCTCTGCCCCAATGCTCGCGCGAGACCTTGAAAAAGGCCATTCTGGCCGGTTGCTGCCATGTGGATGGCATTGCCCTGCTGCGGCCTGATGTCAAGGTCAAAACAGGGCAGCACCTTGCCGTGGACATGCCAGAGCAACACAATATGCTTATGCCTGAAGAGGGGGAAGTGAGCATCGTCTGGCAGGATGCGTCCCTTGTTCTCTGCAACAAGCCAGCCGGGCTGACCGTACACCCATGCCCCTCCTGCCCGGAACACACACTTGTGCAACGTCTGCTGGGCCGCTTTCCCCAACTGTCCAGACTGGAAGGGCTGCGCCCCGGTATCGTCCACAGGCTGGATAAGGATACCAGCGGTCTTTTGCTTGTGGCCCTGACGGAAACAGCGCGTCTTACCTTAAGTGGGGCTTTTGCCGACCGCAAGGTCAGGAAGGAATATCTTGCCCTTGTCAGCGGCCTTGCACCCGAACAGGGAGAGTGCCGCGAAAGTATCGGGAGACACCCTACAGCCAAAATAAAAATGGCCGTACTGGAGGAGTCGCGCGGTGGCAAGGCCGCCCATACCGAGTGGCGGCGGCTCTGGGCCAGCCCAGATGCCTCCGTGTCGCTGCTGGCAGTGCGTATCCACACAGGGCGTACCCACCAAATCCGCGTCCATATGGCGCATGTGGGCTATCCCCTGCTGGGGGACGCCCTTTATGCACCTGCTGCCGTTCGCACCAGGGCATCAAGGCAGATGCTTCATGCTTGGCGGCTTGGCTTCAACCATCCCGATAGCCAGGAGGCCCTTTTCTTCCAGTGTCCCCCCCCAGCCGACATGGCTACTGCCGCACTGGCAACCTGCCGCAGAATGCAGCGCGTGGTCATTACCGGAAATCCCGGCAGTGGCAAGAGCAGCATTGCTGCCGCCCTGCAGAAACAGGGGCTGCCCCTGTTCAGCGCGGATACGATCGTAGCACGACTGTATGCCCCAAAGGGCGAAGCTGCCCAGTGGATCGCAGGTCGCTGGGGTGGCGATTTACTGAAGGCTGATGGAAGCGTGGCAAAAGATGCTTTACTGGCGGCCATGCAGACAAACAGTACCATCCGGCGCGAACTGGAAGATATGGTACACACCCTGGTGCGTACGGCAGTGGAGGATTTTTGGCAAAAGCAGGAGGCTGCGGGCCATGCCGTGGCTGTGGCAGAAATACCGCTGTATTTTGAATGTGGCTGGCAGCAGGTTTTTGACCCGAAACCTGTGATAGTTGGCGTACATTGTCCACAGGCACTTCGGCATGAACGTCTGGCTCGCACCCGTGGCTGGAGTATGGAAAAGGCGGCTGCGCTGGAAGCATGGCAATGGCCTGAAACCCGCAAGGAGGCTGCCTGCCAGATAGTTGTGGACAACAGTGGCTTACCCGAAAAGATACCAGAACTGACAGAGAGCTTACTGGCAACATTGCAGGACATGGCCCGCACGGTAGCGGAAGCACACGCCCAAACACTGACCGCCTGCTGGGATGAGCCTTACCCGGTAGAGTAGAACGAACTGTCAGTAAAAATAGAGCGAAATGCCATTGAAAATGGCATCGCTCTGGTGGACGCAAAGCGGACGCCCGCGCCGTAAGCAAGCGGGACTTGTCCAGCTTCGCTGGGAAACCGCGCTTTTCCCGCGCTTGTCCCGCTTTGCGGGGAAGCGTAGGCAGCGTATGGATTGCCCCAGCCGCTGTGACGAAGGAAGCTGCGGATGGGGACAGCATAGATGAAACACAGAGTGTTTCAATCAAAAAATGCTCTAGTAGTTCGCTCTGGCCAAGAATAACGGGCCAAGAATAACTCCCCCGTAAAAAGCCTCCAGATAGAGAGGGCTTTTTACGGGGGAGTCTTTGCAGAAAATTTCTGTTCTCCTTATCCCTTCAGTTTTGCCATCAGCGTGTGGATTTCTGTAATTTCCTCACTCAATGCCTTGGCCGAATTATTGGCGTCAGCCACAACATGTGCGAGATCACGCAATGTATTGTCAGCCGAGCTTACAGCCTCGCTGATCTGGCTGGAGGATGTTGACTGCTCTTCCGATGCCGTGGCTATGGCGCGTACCATATCAGCAGACTTGGCAGAAGCCTCCACGATCTCATGCAGACGGTTACCAGAAGAATGAGCAAGGCCCGTAGCTTGTTCAATGGCGGCCACAGCCTTGTCCACATTGTCCATATTGCGCCGTGTACCTTGCTGGATATTGCTGATGGCAGAACCCACTTCGGTAGTGGCGGTCATGGTTTTCTCTGCCAATTTGCGGACTTCATCTGCCACAACAGCAAAACCACGGCCAGCTTCACCTGCACGGGCAGCCTCAATGGCGGCATTAAGAGCCAGCAGGTTAGTCTGGTCGGCAATGTCAGAGATAACCGTCATTATCTGGTTGATGTTCTGAGCTTCGGCACCCAGTTTTTCCATATCAGTACGCAGGTTGACAGATTCCTGCTGTACCTGATTGATAGCTGCAATGACCTGCTCCACTACATGCCTTCCTTCAGAGGCCGAGTTGTGCATTTGCTCGGTACTCATGGCAGCATCACTGGCATTTTTGGAAATATCAAGCACTGCCATGTTCATTTGCTCCATGGCACCAAGAGTCTCATCCATACGGCCTGATGTCTCACCCGATGCCCGGTCTGTCTTGATGAGTACCTCCACCAGATGAGCGCAGGCCGTATTGGCATCTGCAACCAGCTCTTCAACCCGTTCTGCCACCTCCTGCATGGTTTCGGTATGCTGTCTGATAGCTTCCTGTTGCAGCATCGTGGCAGTGGTGTCTATCATGATAAGAACAAGGGATAACATCTCGCCCTTTGAGTCAAACAGAGGCCGGGCATATCCATCACAATGGAGCTTACCATTGGGCCTGTCATAAACAAAAGCTGCCTCTCCGCCCTGCTTGCTTCTGATGCACTTGAGGACAAAGGTTTCACGCGAGGCATCTCCCCAGAAAAACTGGCCTGAAGTCATGCCCTTGACTGCAGCAAGGTTGCCCCCGTGCGGGAAAAGATCCAACAGGGGCTGGTTGGCATAGTCCAGGGTATTCTCCTTGGTAAAAACTGCCAGGGCCACCGGCAGGGCGGAAAGTACCCCCTGCGAAAAATTCAGTTCCCGTTCCAGATTATCCAGCATACTGTTGAGACCTTTGCCCAGTGTACCCACTTCATTGCTGCCATAATCCCTGATACGTGAATCAAGGTTACCGTCAAGCACAGACTGCGCAAAGTCCGCCATAGTGCCCAGCGGCGCACAGACAACCGCACGCGAGTACCATGCAGAAAGCAGGGCGCACAGCAAGGCCAGCACAAGGACGATGGCTACA
Organism: Desulfovibrio sp.; assembly: GCA_017415765.1. Classification (GTDB taxonomy): domain Bacteria; phylum Desulfobacterota; class Desulfovibrionia; order Desulfovibrionales; family Desulfovibrionaceae; genus Desulfovibrio. The sequence goes on from JAFQED010000028.1 coordinate 68,013, forward strand.
ATGATCTCATCCTTGGCAATCTCCGCTTCGCTTTCCTGCATGGATTTGTCGATGCGCTCTCCGAGAACCACCAAAAACTGGTTGAGCGGAGCCATGATCTTTTCGACTTCAGCATCGTAGGCCAAGCCAAAAACCAGCTCACGCGCCATGTCCAGATTTGGCTCTCCCTTGATGGTATATGCACCAGCCGAATCCTTGAAGATACCTTTGACGGCGTTCATGGATTCGGTTTCAAGAGCAATAAGGGCATCGGAAAGCCTGTTCCCTTCGGCTACCAGGGATAGTTCCCTTTCCGTTATGCCGTACTGCCGCATCAGCTCAAGCAGGGCAATGCTTTGACCGGGAGCCACTGTCTTCTTTGAATCACGGGGTTTTTTGCCGGCGCGTTCATCCACGATGCCAAAATATCTGGTTTCATAACGGGGGTCGCCGGTTGCAGCATATTGCCGCACATTCATGGTCAGCTGCTGGGAAGACCCTATCAGTTCCATAGCCAAGGAAACGCAAATTTCCTTGTTATGGGCAAGCTCCATGTCTTTTTCAATGGACTTGTACAAGTCATTGGCGCAATAGGCCAAAAGGCATGTCAGGAGGACAATGGCACCATTGAACAATGACGAGGCTTTTTTGATAGTCATTACCGACCCCCAAAAGGAACTGCACTTGAGAGATATACTCTGCCGCCCCGCCAAAAGTCGGGGCGGCAGCAACGGGAAGCTCACCGGGCGTCAGAAACACTCCTGCACATAAAGCACAGGGCGACAGCTACTGACGCAAACGCCGTATAACCCGGACAGCATAGGCTTTCTGCCCAAGCCCCTGCCCGCGCACATTCAGGCAGGACACGGCAAGCCGGAAGACTTAAGAGTTTTATCGGTTTCTATTGGAAATACTTAAGGATTTTTTTAGGGGGATTCCAATTTTTTATGCCTTCCCCCACAAGGGACGGACACACTGGAGACTTCCCAAGAGAAACGTATGTCAGTATCAATGGGAAAGACGCGCCCTATGTCAGCTTACTTTTTGGCTGCCTTGGGGGGACTTCCCCGTTGCTCCTCGCGGCGGATAAGATCGGCCAAGGCCAGAATGGTGTCTGCATACACGCGGGAATTATTATAGCGCATCAGTATTTTTTGCTGACGGCTACGGGACAGGCCCGGCTTCCAGCCATGACGGGCCAGATAGTTGGAGAGGCTGGCCACGGCATCGTCCACCACAAACAAGTCCACTTTACCGTCCCCATCGCCATCCACCCCATATACAGAGATATTGGAGGGCATGAACTGGCAAAGCCCTACAGCCCCATAAACAGAACCGGGCAAGTGGCGGGGATCACCGCCTTCCTGCAACAGGTGTCGTATCAGCGCACGGGTTTCCCTGTAGGCCCAGTCTGCCCGTTTGGGCATGGTGGCCAGCAGCCAGTCCGTATGCTCCTCATAGCCGGGCAGCTTGTCCAGCCAGCCGCTGATACTCTCCGGTGTACGGCTGACAGCCATGCTTGCCAGGGTATAAAGGGCATTTTTGCTGTCAGCTCCCAACACCCTACCCAAGCGTGTTTCTACAAAAAGCAGAGCCACAGCGATCTGTGGTACGATGCCGTACCGCCTTGCCTGCCGGAAGGCAGCCGGGTGAGCAGTCATGAAATCCTGGCAAAGCCTGGCATTACTGGCCGTTACCACTCCCTTGTAATAACGGACTTCAGGCAGCTTATACGCCGGTTGCGCAAGAAACTTGCTGCGGTAAAGTTCACGCATTTTGCGGCCCATGGGATCCTGACTGGGCTCACTTGGCAGGGTAGCCAGCAAGGCATCTACTGCCGGGCCATCCAGTCCATCGGCGGCCAGACGGGCAGCCAGAGGCTGCCATACTGGCGGCAAGTGATAATCGGCTCTGGATGCTGGAGAGGGAAGAGCAACAGCAGGATCTGTACCTGTAGCATCCACTGGCACGCTCTGCGATCCTGCAGCCGATCCACAGGCTGCCAACAGGGCAAGGACAAGCAGGAGTAGGCAGACGCTTATCGCGCCCACACGCCTAACACTTTCCTGCCCTTGCATGGCTAAAGCTCCTGCATAGTTCGGCAGCAGGCTGCCAGACTGACACGCTCATGAAACTCCACAGAGCGACTGTCCTTTCCAAGGCATTTCGCTCTACTGTTGCATCTGAAGCAAGGGGACTTCGTTGGCAAGCACCATCTTGCTGTTCTCCTTGAAAGATTTACGCAGGGCTTCCAGCCACCGCTGGTAGGCATAGAAGTCCGGTGACTTGTTATAGGCTCCGGCGTAGATACCCGCAGCAGTGGCATCACCCTTACCGCGTTCCACCTGTGCCTCACGGCTGGCCTCCGCCAGGATGAGGGCACGCTGACGATCCGCATCGGAACGGATGCGCGTGGATTCTTCCTCTCCTTCGGAGCGGTACTGCTTGGCCTGGCGTTCACGTTCGGCCCGCATACGGCCAAAGATGGCGCGCTGGTTTTCTGCGGGCAGGTCAGTCCGCTTGATGCGCACATCAAGCACTTCCACGCCATAGGGCTTCATGAGGTCAGAGACCTTCTTGGTCACTTCTGTCATGATGCCCGCACGATGGGAGGAGACGACCTCGGTAAGATTGTACGCACCCACAAGGGCGCGCAACTGTGAATAAACCACGTCATCCAAACGGGCCTTGGCCCCATCAATGGTACGCATGGTGCGGTAAAACTGAAGCGGATCAATGATCTTCCAGCGGGCGTAGTTATCAAGCACTATGGCCTTTTTATCCACAGTAAAAGCCTCGCGGGAACGGGCTTCATAGTCCAGCACGCGGGAGTCAAAGTACATGACTTTCTGGATGATGGGCAGCTTAAAGTGCAGTCCCGGCCCATATACATCATCCAGCGGTTCACCCAACTGGAGCACTATGGCCATCTGGGTCTGATGCACGGTAAAAAAACTCTGGCTGGCCAGAAAAACGACCGCAAGAACAGGGAGGAGCCAAAGAGCTGGATTTTTCATTACGGTTTCTCCACAGACTTGGGGGCTTTGTCGGCATTGCGGGGCGAAGCCAGGCCAGGCAGGGGCAGATATGGCAGGACACGACCGGCAGCGGCCCCATCCATCAGCACCTTTTCGCCGGATTTGGAAAGGATGTCTTCCGCTGTTTCATAATACAGGCGTTGCCGCGTGACCTTGGGGGCTTTTTCATATTCTTGCCGCAACGCATCAAAGCGGGCAGCCTCACCCTCTGCATTTTGGACGCGGGTGGCACTGTAGGCCTCAGCCTGGTTGCGCATGGCAGCGGCCTGTCCGCGTGCCTTGGGCAGGATTTCATTACGGTAGGCTTCTGCCTCGTTGATGATGCGGCTCTTGTCCTCACGGGCACTGGCCACATCCTTGAAGGCATCAATAACTTCATGCGGGGGATGCACGTCCTGCAACTGTACGGCTATGATCTTGATACCCGCACCGTAGCGGTCTAGGATTTCCTGCAGCAGCTGGGTAGCCTCGCTCTGGATTTTCAGCTTGCCATCGGTGATGGCTGAATCAATGAGGCTGTTGCCGATAACCTCGCGCATGGCAGCCTCGGCAGCATTGCGCACAAGTGCCGTGGGGGCTGCCACATTGAAGAGGTATTTGACAGGGTCGCCTATCTTGTACTGCACACTGAACTGTACATTGACGATATTTTCATCACCCGTGAGCATGGAAGCCTCTTCGGGCATGGTGCGTACCTGACCTTGCTGAAAGGAGGTACTTTGCCCAACAGAACGGAAGCCAACCTCACTCCGCAAGACCTGGGTGACTTGGGGCTTGTACACGGTTTCGATGGGCATGGGCCAGGCAAAGTGCGGGCCTGGCCCTTCTGTGCGGACGTATTTACCAAAACGCAGGACGATACCCTGTTCGTCAGGGTTTACAATGTAGATGCCAGTCAGCAGCCAGACGACCACCAAACCCAGCAAGACAAAAATGGCCAGACGTCCCTGCGGAAGTCGAAGCTGACTGAAGCGCGGGCCATGTGGCCCATCTCCCTGTCCATTGCCAGAGCCATCACCATTACGCCGATTAAAGAAAATACGACGAGGATCAGAAGCGTCGTCCTGCCGCTCTTCTCTGTCCTGCCCCGGTTCGGGCCGGAATGAAGGTGTCTGCTTTTTTTGCCGCTGCCGGTTTTCCTGTAACTTGTCCCAATCCCAATTCACGGAATATCTTTCCTTGCGTCTGGAAGTAAGGGGCCAAAGCCCCAAAAGGGCCAAAAGTCCCATAAACTGTACTGCTATACATAGGACACTAAATGCACTTGGTCAACGGCCCATGACGGATGATCCCAAGCCGCCACAGCCCACCAAAATCTCTGGATAGAGAGGATTCAGTCGCCTTTCCAGTAACGCATCACCCGACGAACAAAACTTTGGGTCTCCTTAAAGGGGGGGATGCCACCGTACTTTTGCACATTGCCCGGCCCGGCATTGTAGGCGGCAAGGGCAAGCTCTGGCGAGCGGAAACGCTGCAACTGTTCCATCAGGTACTGTGAGCCTGCGTAGATATTGGCACGCGGGTCAAAGGGGTCAATGAGTCCCAGTTCTTCCTGTGTGCCAGCCATAAGCTGCATGGCCCCTTCTGCCCCTGCGTGGGATATGGCTCTGTGGTCAAAGTCAGATTCTGCCCTGATAACGGCCAGCACCAGGGCTGCATCCAGCCCAAAAATTTCCTGGGCTTCAAGGGCCAGGGCTTCCCACTGCTCCTGACTGGGGCGTGGGCTGTACATTATTGTGTCAGGGACAGAAGTATGACGAGTATCAACCTGTGGGGCCGCTGGCACCATGCGATTTCTTGAGGGCAGGGTCAGCAAGTGAGCATGGGGGGAAAGGGTAAAGACATCGGGGATTACCACAGGAGCTGGCTCGGCTTGTTGGCTCTTGGTAAGGGATGGAGAGCGAAGAGAAGGCAGACGCGAAATCCGGCGACTGACGTCGTGCTCCTCATGCTGGTGGGACAAAATACCTGTACCGGGGATATGCACAGGTGCTTGCTCCTGTGGGACAGGAGCTTCCGATAACGATAGCGTGGACGTGTTTTCTGCAACTGGAGACATCGCTGCCTGTTGACGGGAGCAGCCCAAGCCTGTCAGGCACAGCAACAGGGCCAGCACAGCGGCCCAACTAGATGGAGTCCGCATCTCCACACTACATATCGTCTGGAGGCAGTCGAAAATACAGCTCTATCAGGTTCTCTCCGTCAGTCCTGCTGTAGCTGTAGTGAACAGCCACATTCTTGACCAGATGCACCCCAAGCCCCCCGATAGGCCTTTCTTCAGCATCAAGCGTGGTGTCGGGTACGGGAGCCTCACGGAAGGGATCAAAAGAGACGCCCCAGTCGCGTGTCCACACACAAAGAAAAGGCTCGTTGTCCAAACGCGTCTGGCGCATACCAAGCTCTACCCTGCCCCACTCTTCAGCCCGATCGGGCACAGCACCATGGGTGTCCGCATAGGCATGACGGGCCACATTGACCAGTAGCTCCTCCACTGCCAATTCCATGAGACCAAGCATATCCCGATGATCCTGCGCGGTATGTTCCCGCAGGAAATCCATGGCCGGGGCGCAGCTTTCTATAACGGCAGGCAACACAACTTTGGGCACAGGGCACCTCACCGGACAGGGTGGATTTTAGCCACGCAAGGCGGTCACAGCTTCTTCGCGGCTGTCCCGCACGGTCAACATGGCAGTAAAGCCGGAAATGCGAAACACTTCTGCAACCATCGGTTGCAGGGCGCAAAAGGCCAGCTTGCCCGATGCTGCCCTGAAAGCCTTGACCAGGCCCAGAATGCCGCGCAAACCGGCAGAACTGATATATTCCAGCCCAGACATATCCATGAGCAAAAGAGGGGTCTGACCCGGCAAATCCCTGACGGTGTTCTCAAACTCTGGTGTGCTGGTGGCGTCCATACGCCCTGAAATTTCCAGAATACTGATACCATCCTGCTCCGTGAGCCTGATTTCCATACAACCTCCCGCTGTGGCTATTGATAACTGAGCAAGAGCCCCTGACTGATTTTCAGCCAGCCCTCCAGCGTAACAAAAAGCAACAGCTTGAATGGCAAAGAAATGGTCATGGGGGAGACCATCATCATGCCCATAGCCAGTAATATATTGGAAATGATAAGATCTATGGCCACAAAAGGCAAATACAGGAGAAAACCTATCTGAAAAGCTCGCGTCAGTTCTGTAATGGTAAAGGCGGGTACAAGAATGAGCAAATTGTCCTTATCAATGCTTTCCCGCCGCTTTTCAGGCCAGATACGCTGGGCTGTCCCCATGAAGGCCTTCAGGATGGCAGGATCGGTATTTTTGGACAAAAACTGGCGCAAAGGCGGTGAGACCTTGTCTGCAACATTTAGCAGCTCCTGCGGTGTAGGGCTGGCACTCATACGCTGCTTTTCCAGCAATTCCAAGGTATCCATAGCCATTGGGGCCATGATAAAGACCGTTAGGATGATGGCCAGACCGTTCATGACCATGGCAGGAGGAACCTGCTGTACCCCAAGGGCATTACGTACCAGACTGGTCACCACAACTATCTTGACGTACGAGGAAACCAGCATGAGCATGAAGGGGGCCAGGCCCAGCAGGGCCAGCCCACCGATAAGATAGAGCGGGTTTATCCCGGTAATCCCCATACTATTGCCCTTCTACCGCTGGCTGTGCATCATCTGGCAGCAGTGCGGTGATCTGCACCCCTGGCATACCACCCACATCCACCAGTCTGCCCTTGGCTGCAAGTCGGTCTCCTATCCGCAGCAGCACTGGCACATTGGCAACATCTCCTCCCAAAGCGAAGGTCAGACCGGGAGCAAGGCTTGCTATTTCCTCAACCCGGAGCTTGAGGCTTGCCAGCTCAAAGGTAACAGGTACTTCAATAGCATTGAGGGTCGGGCTGTCCAGCAGGGGGGACTCTTCTGGCGCAGGGACATCAGCAGAGCCGGTATCCTCTTGGCTGTTGGCTGGCTCGATCATAACAATCTCGCTTGTATCAGGTTCACAGTCTGCAGGGGCCTGTGTGACATCCGCACCTGCAAGGGAAAGTACCCCATCATGCCATCGGCAACGCATGGCCGCACCGCCCGGCAGACGTAGACACGGGCTTTCTGGCGTCCACCTCTCTGGCAGCAATACATCCCCCACATTCAGGGCAGAGACTTCAGTCAGGGCAAGGTGCATCTCGCCCAGTTCCACCGGACAGGACACAAAGGCTCCAGCCGCCGTTGCTGGCAGAGTAACAGGTGTGCGTAAAGGCAGGGCCTCCAGTTTTTCCAGCAAGAAGCGGGCCGCAGCATCGTCACTCCAGTACAGTCGCAAACGGATGGTGTCCCCTTCGGGCAGGGTCAAAACCAGAGGCAGGGGTTCACTCCAGGGCAGATCATCCAGTGCCGCACTGCAAAATTTTGCCTCACACTCTGCCCACCGCGCCAGCATATTCAGGGCAGGCATAAAAAGGTGTTCCAGCACAGCCAGACGCAAGCCCTGTGGCAAGGCAGAAAAATCCTGCTGCGCCTCCTGACGCCAGGAAGACATATCCGGCTGCAGGGCCAAGGCTTCCAGCGAAGAACAGGTTATTTTCCAAAAAGATTCGCCCGTCTGCACATACAGAACAGCGGCAGGCGCAAAAGGTGCAGGATGTTGCCGTGCAGCCTCACTGCCGTCAAATGCCAGCCGACAAGACAGGGGATCATCCGTACCGGTATTGGCTGGTACATCACAGGGCAGGCTCCGCGCTGTCAGGGCATTGCAAAGCCGCGCCCGTAGGGGAGGCAGGGATGGCAGGGAAAGGGAGGAACGTTGTTTCATGACAGGCCCATGACGCATGGAGGTTGACAGTGAAAGAGCCTAGCGCATTTTGCTGGTATCGGTCTCTTCCATATAGGTGGCAGAACGCCGCCGGGCATCGCCCTCGTTACCGCCTTCGGCTCCCCCGTGCGAAACTTCTACCCGCACCTGATCTCCTGTACGTTCCAGCGCACTGCGCAGACTATCCTGTGCGCCCACCGCCGTCTGAAAGGAATTAGCATCCGGACACAGAAGCTGCACCGAGAGTAAACCATCCACTCCCCGGCCAAGGCGCAGCTCTGCCCCTGCCAATACTCCATCCCCCAGCCTGAGAAGTACTTCAGGGTTTCCCTTGCCGGGTTCAGACACCAGGATGCGATCCACCAGCTTGTCCACCAGCTCTGCTGTATGGCTTACCGGGGTACTTGCACCAACAGAAGCGCTTCCTGCATCCATCGGCATACGCTGCCCGAACAGACTTTCCATCAGTGATGCTGGCGAAGGCGCAGTGCCACCCTGCCCTTCCTGCCGCAAGGCTTCCTCTGCCTGTTGGCCCTTGTTGTCGGGCTGTCCCCGCATGGCCTGATCAAATCTTTCACGCTCGGTGGCATCAGCTTCCTGCCCCTGCAAAGAGCTGTTCCGGTTGGGTTGAGTGCGCTCATCGGCCTGTTGCAGATAGTGTGCGCTGATTTCCATTCCCATATACTTCTCCTGAGGCCGAAGCCTTAAGGCATTTTCTGATTGAAACACTCTGTGTTTCAATCCATACGCTGCCTACGCTTCCCCGCAAAGCGGGACAAGCGCGGGAAAAGCGCGGTTTCCCAGCGAAGCTGGACAAGTCCCGCTTGCTTACGGCGCGGGCGTCCGCTCGCGCGTCCGCCAGAACGATGCCATTTTCAATGGCATTTCGCTCTAACTCTCATCACTCTGCGCGGCAGGGGCCTTGAATTCTTCCAGTTCCAACTCTTCCTGGCGTTGGGCCGCATTTTTTTCCTCTGCCCACCAGATTTCCTGATGTGCCTCGATTTTGGCGGCTTCCTTGCGGGCTGCCCCTACGGTCTGCCGTGCTGCCAACAGGGCCTGCTCTTTCAGCTCGGCCTGTTTATCGGCTTCTGCCACGGCGCGTTCCCGCTCTGCCTCGCCTTCTGCCAAAGCCGTTAACCCAGTCCTGAAGGCCGACATGGCCTCCATGCTCATGGGTTTTCCCATGATGGCCGCGTAACGGCGACTTTCTTCTTCTGGCCGCCATTGGCGATACCGCTCAAGCTCCGCCTGCTGCTGCCGCACAAGCTCCAGGGCCTCCCTGTGGCTGCGTTCTGCCGCACGAGCCTCATTGCGTGCGGCTTCCTCCCGAAAATGACGCACATCAAGCAGAGCCTGCAGGGGGTAGGCCTGTGCCATGCCTAAACCACAACCTTTTGCAGGGCGGCCAGGGTTTCCTCAAAAGTGCTTTTGTCGCCAAGTCCCTGCTTCAAAAAGGCATTGACGGCCTGGATATGGGCCAGGGCAAAATCCGCCTCGGCATCAGCACCTTTTTTGTATTCGCCAATTTGTACCAGCAGTTCCACCTCGGCATATTTTGCCAATATCCTGCGCAGGGCCTGAGCGGCCTTTTTGTGTGCATCATCCACGATGGCATTCATGACACGGCTGACGCTGGCCTGCACGTCTATGGCAGGATAGTGGTTGGCTGCGGCCAACTTGCGAGAAAGTACGATATGCCCATCAAGGATGGAGCGTGTTTCGTCCGCAATGGGTTCTGTCATGTCATCGCCTTCCACCAGCACTGTATAAAGTGCTGTAATGGAGCCCTTGTCCGAATTACCGGCCCGCTCCATGAGCTTGGGCAGCTCCGAAAAGACAGAAGGGGGGAAACCGCGTCGGGTTGGGGGTTCCCCTGCGGCGAGACCTATCTCACGCTGGGCACGACCAAAACGTGTGACAGAATCCATCATCAACAGTACACTCTTGCCCTGATCCCGAAAATACTCGGCAATGGCCGTAGCCGTATAGGCCGCCTTGAGCCGCTCCATTGAAGAACGGTCAGACGTGGAGACCACCAGTACAGCCTTTTTACGGCCTTCAGGGCCAATATCGTGTTCTATGAATTCGCGCACTTCTCGACCGCGCTCGCCAATCAGGGCAAGAACACACACATCAGCTGTACACCCTTTGAGGATACTGGACAGCAAGGTGGATTTGCCCCCCCCGGCTGCCGCAAAAATCCCCATGCGCTGCCCTTCGCCACAGGTCAAAATGCCATCAATGACACGCAATCCCAGCGATATGGGACGGTCGATGATACGACGGGTCATGGGGTTGGGAGCTTCGGCAAAAATGGGATACTGCGTCCTGGTCTTGATGGGGGGGCCGCCGTCCATAGCCTGGCCAAGTCCATCCACCACCCGGCCCAGTAACTCATTGCCAACAGGGATGGAAAGTATTTCTCCGGTTGGGATGACCTCTGTGGCCGGCGAGATGCCCTGCATGGAACCAAGCGGAGAAAGCAGGGCCACGTTTTTGACAAAGCCTACAACTTCGGCCTTGAGCGTCCACTGTTCCCACGGGTTGCGCAGGAGGCAAAGCTCACCCACCTTGACGCCCGGTACAACGGCTCTGATGATGGTCCCCACCACCTGCTCAACCCGTCCGCGCGTCTCTATCGGCGTCACATCGCGTACGGCTTCTTCCAGCAGCTCGCCGATATACTCAAAGGCCATATCAGCTCTCCCGGAACTTCCCGGTCAGGGCGTTTTCTACAGCCTTGAGCTGGCTTTCAATGCCGGCATCCACCACACCCAGTTCGCTTTCCAGCAGACAGTCCCCCGGATCCATACGGGGATCTGCCACTACATCCAGAAAGCTGACACCACCCGGTGATGCTGTCATCATGGCGGCCAGGGCCTCGCGCACAGCAGCTTCATCGGAAGGAGATACACGGATCAGCACTTTTTGCTGGCTGCGTACCGTCAGCAAAGCAGTACGCACCACGCGCACGATGCGTTCCCTGTCGTCCAGTTCTCCAATAATTTTGCGTACTGCCGAGGCCACAACCCCTACCAGGGTACTTTCAATTTTTTCAATAAATTCTACGGCCTCAAGGGTGGTTTCCATCATCTTTTCGGCCTGTTCCATGCGCCCTTCCAGCAAGCCCTGCTCGTAACCCTCCCGCCGCCGATCCTCAAAAACAGCCTCAGCCCTGGCAAGGATTGCCTCGGCCTCCCGACCAACATGGGCCAGCAGTTCCTCTGCTTCCAGCAAGCGGGCATAGTCATCGGCACGCAGGATGCGTGTACCCGGTGCAGGTGCCACAGTATGGGGAATCAACTGAAACTTTGCGCCCATGCAGGAGCAACCTCCTTGAGGAGCAATTTTTTCAACACGAACCAAAGCTCCCGTATCTCGCCTTCAGCCAGGGTGGGCAGCGGATGCTCTTCGGGCAGAGGTGGCAACAGTGACAAAAAACGTTGTACCAGTGCCACTGGCCAAAGTCCGGCCAGCAAGCGCAGGGCCATGCTGCCGTGCAGAGCGCAACGCTCCGCCAGTGGAAGCCCCGTGTGCATTTGTTGAAAAAAACGCCGCACACCACCCGACTGATACTGCCCCCGGTACAGGGCGTAGCGGTACAGATCCTCCCCCAGGCTCTGCCGCAGAGCTATCTGTGCATCGCGCTGTACCACCTGGGCGACCTCCGGGGCATGCAGGGCCACCCCGGCGATCCGGGTCAGGCCAAGGACAGCCCCTTCGTCCAGCAGGGCAAGACGGCGGGACTCCTCGGCAAAATCCCAAAAAGATTCTGGAGTGGCAACGGTCGAAGACGTGCTGCTCCCTTGCCCAAGCCAGGCCAGCACGGGCGCGGCGAATGTCCCCATGACCCGTTCGGTTTCCACTGTCAGCGCGCAAGGTGAAGGTCGGCTATTGGCCCGCAGCATGGCTTGCCACAAAAGTGGCCGATTGCTCAGGGCATCGGCAAAAAAGCCTTTATGCATCGGGCTGCTCCGCACCTGCCTGTTCCTTGCCGAGCACACGCTTCTGCTTCAGACGCCGTAACAGTACCCTGCCTCCCCATACCAGCCCCGGCACAAGCAGCGATAAGGCCAGTATCTGAACGATCAGAGCAGGAGTCAGCCCCCCAGGTGTAAAAAGAGAGCCGGACAGCTGGCGTTTTTCCGGTACAGTGACACTTTCACGCACCGGCACCAGCATAACGCTGACATTGTCATACTTGAGTTGTGCCACGGCAGAGGCTGCCAGTTCGCGTATTTTGGGTACAAAGTTGACCACAGGCGAATCCGGCGTATGCCGCAGGAAGACGGCGGCCGAAGGCTCCACCCTGATATTGTTGATGGGGTCATTGACTCCCAGTACCACATGCACACGCGCTGTCAGCACACCATCAATACGGGAAAAGGTATCGGCCAGCTCCTGCGAAAGGGCATAGGCCATGCGCGCCTGCTCTTCCGAAGAGGAAGCGATCATCCCCTCGCCGCTGAAGACTTCCCCCATGTTTTTGAAGGCTTCTCGCGGAAGGCTGTTTTCCTTGAGGATCTGCAGGGCCAGCACCAGCTGACTGTCGTCCACGGCAAGCGTATAACCGCTTTTACCCGCCGCAATCTTTTCGGCCTCGATCCCACGCCGCAGCAAGGTGGAAAGCATCTGGTTGGCCTGTTCTTCAGAAAGGCCGGTGTACATGTCCACCTTGCAGCCCACAAGTATCAGAGACAATGACAAAAGCAGTATACAACGCATGGCAAGGGCGTGTACCACGGAACACCTCTGCTGGATATACATAAACAAATCAGCCCTGCTGGCGCAGTATATTTTCCATGCCCTGCGAAAGCTGCTGGGAGGAATTTACCCCTGTTTGTCCCTGAACCTTGAGCATCCCCGCAAGATATTGCGCCCGGAAAAGGATTTCCGGCCCAACGGGGACACCGGGCTGCGAAATATCCTGCATAAGCTGGCCCAGCTCCTGCAAGAGGGCATCGTCCTTATCTTCCAACCGCATATCCACCCTGTCGGCCGCAGAAGGCTGGGCAACCTCAGCATTGGCAGGGGCTGCCCCATCCGGGACGAGAGAGGGCATGACATCTGCCGGGCCAGCCCAGGACGAAGGTTCTCCCCCCGTCTTAGCTGTATCGGCTGATATACCGGACAAGCTGTCAGATGGTGCGTCAGCGGTGATGCCTGAGGCAGATACTGCGCTGCCACCTTCCGCCGGGCCGTTCAGGGCTTCATCAAAAGCCTGTACTGCCTCATGGGAGGGCATACCGGAAGGAGCATGCCCTCCGGCCTCGTTGCCAGCCCACTGGCTCAGCTTTTCCAGAGCTTCCATGAGGCGGCTGGTTCCCTGCACTGCTTCTGGCAACATGCGGACGTACCCTCCCTGCAAAAAATTGCAGTCTTATGGCATTGCGCTCTAAACCCCTTCCATGACGACCCTGGCCATATCGGCGGCAGTACTGTCCTGCGGGATACGGGCAAAGGCCTGTTCCGCCTCCTCACGCCGTCCGGCAAGGATACAGGCAAGGCCCTGCATGGCCAGGGCATCGGGATCGCTGCCATGCTCTGCCAGTACCCTGTCCAGAATAGCCAGGGCATTATCAAAGTCATCCACCACAACATGGCTGAAGGCCAAGCCCACTGTGGCTGGTACAAAGCCCGGTTTCAGGGCCAGCACAGTTTCAAAAATGCGCCGGGCATCAGCCACCATGCCCTTATGACAGGCCATATTGGCTATATCAAGCAGACGCGAGAGCTGCCTTGGGGAAAACATCTCGGAAATCATGTATGCTCCTTGACTGCCGGGTGGGGCCAGCCCCACCCACGAACGACATTATCCCTACACCTGTTGCGCCTAGCCAGTTCTCTGGGCCAGGGACTTCAGCATATCGGTGATGCTCTTGGTCATGGAAGAAACGGCCTCAAGCTTGGCATTGTACTGCCCCATGGCAAACTGCATTTCCAGCATCTGCATCTGGTCTATCTCGCCGCTCTGACTGATGGCGTCCATCTTTTCCTGCAAGGCTGCGCTGTCCTTGGCTAAACCATTGGTGGCATTGGAAAAGAACTGACCAACATCAATACCCTGGGAACTTCCTATAGTCATGGCTACCTCCAGCACAGGGAGCTAACGGTTCAACATATCGTGTACGCGGCCTACAAGCCCATCGGCACAATCAACGGCCTCCTGAGCCTGTCGGGCCACAGCCATCTCGTCCGCACTCAGGCCAGCATCCATGGCATGCTTCACGGTCTGCCGCATTGCAAACAGTTCTTCGCGCAACTGCTTGAGACCGTAGCCTGAGGGATCTTCCGCCAGGACATCAAAGGCTGATTCCATTTCCATCATCGTGAACCTCTCAAGGTATGCGTAAACACTTGTCCATCCCGCCGCAGGGTCAGGGTCTTGGTATTGATACCTTCCAGAATATAACCACCGGGGAGTACTGCCCCCTCAAACAGGCGTCTGCCGTCTGCTGTGGTGACAAAGCGCATGGGGGACATGGTAACGCCGGTCACACGTATCCCACCCAGGGGATCATCCGCCTCACTGTCCTTTTGCGCTGCTGCCACTGTCGGGACATCGCTTGCTGCCTCAGGAAGACGCAGAGCTGTACCGCTTTTTGCAGCCTGTAGCGGACGTGTTTCTCCTGCCTGAGAGGCCCCGAACAGTGGGGCACCGAATCGGGCAGCCATGTCCTCCCGAATACGCTGCAAGCGTGGCTCGTCCTCCGGCCGCACAGTGCCTGTAAAATCCACCCTTCCGGGCAGATACAAGACCCGTATCGAGGTAAAACCGGCAGCCTGCAAGGCTTCCTGAAAGGCTGGGGCCAGCACCTTCTCATGGACGATGTGCCGCTCCAGGGGGGGCAGCCCCTTCACCTCGTTGGTAAGGGCTGCAAACGCCCCGGCCTCCAGGGTTTTGTCCTTCATATAGGCGGCCACACGCAACCGCAGCTTGCCCTCCTGCTCAAGGAAGTTTACTTCGGGGTAAAACCCCCGGATGCCCAGGGAGCTTCGTACCGCCCGCAGGACGTCCTCACGCACACCAACCTCAAGATAAACAGGAAAATGCAAAGCCCGTGCCATAGCGTACAGTTGCACCATAGCCGCATCGTTGGGTACTGTGCCTCGCACTTCCACCCCTTGTGCGCGGGCTGTCACCTCCAGGCCAGAAATGCCAGCCTCGGCCAAATATCTTTTAACAACTGCTGGATATTCTTCAACATCCGTAGTGGGCGGCGTCAGAGCCAGCGACAAGGCCAAAAGCAAAAAGAACAGCAGTACCCGTATGAACAGGGCGCGTTTTTTGGGTGCAGAGGATGGGGGCTGCATCTGTAAGGGGGCAGCCTTGTCTGCGCTGCCTACATCATTGGCATTTCCTTGCTCTCCCGGCATGGCAGCGGCAACAATGTTGCCAGCGGGTGGGGATTGCATATTGGCCATCGGGGGCGCATCTGACACAACGGCATCAGGTAAAGAGGCATCGGGCGTTGCCGCCATTGCCCCCTCCCCTGCCATACGCCGAAAAATCGTATCAGCTTCCAGTATGGGCTGTATGGCTTCGGGGCGATTCCAGGCCAGACAAGTTTGCCCAAGCAGCCATCCACTGCCGACTTCTGGCCTGACCTGAGTAACAGCCCCGTCATCGCCAGCAGCAGCTCCATCTGCCAGACGTACTTGCCCGTCCAGCGGTTTGACGCTCACCCCAACACTGCTCTGCTGATCGGCTTCTGAGACATCCAGCACTGCATGGCGGGCTTCCAGTCCATCAAGGATAATGTCGCAGGAGTCATCAGAACCCAGCAACCACGAACCTGTCGGCAGCTCTATACGCGCACCAAGATGTGGCCCGGAAAAAACATAAATGACAACGATAGGCCTCGCCGGGCCGCTGGCCTGACTCACAGCGTCCCCCCTGACGCAGGGGAAGAGGTAGCCGGCTGCGGGTTTGCTACAGGGATCGGCTGCGGGCTCGTTGTCTTGCGGCGTGAACAGCCACCCACCGGCGGCGCGGTAGGTGTACGCTCCGAAAAGTCGGCCTGTACCGCACTGCGACTGAAGCGGGGGTCATCCACACGCGGCGGGATCTCCTGCATCTGATCCATGCGTACCACACGCGGAGTGATCAGGATAAGCCGTTCCATGCGCTTGTGGGCCTTGCCCGTAGATCCGAAAAGCC
Source organism: Desulfovibrio sp. (assembly GCA_017415765.1). Classification (GTDB taxonomy): domain Bacteria; phylum Desulfobacterota; class Desulfovibrionia; order Desulfovibrionales; family Desulfovibrionaceae; genus Desulfovibrio. The sequence goes on from JAFQED010000028.1 coordinate 84,005, forward strand.
CTCCCAGCACAGGAATATCTTTCAGGCCGGGTACACCGGCCTCGTTATCGCTTTGGGTTTCAAAATAATAGCCGCCAAGCAGGAGGCTTTGCCCTTCTGCCACAATGGCCTGGGTATTGATACGGGTTTGCTTGATAGGGGCCAGTTTGGTGGTATCCACAGAAAAAGACGAAGAACCATCGTCCCGGTCATCCTGCACATTGACCATCAGCTTGATGCTGGCCGGACCGCCGTCTTTGCCGGGTATGATGTGCGGCGTTACCTTGAGTACAGTCCCGGATTCCACCTTGAACAAGTCCGTGGCTTCCTTACCAGCTACCGGAATATAATAGGTGCTGGTGTTTTCAAGCGAAGCCTGCACATTGTCCATGGTCAGCACCGAGGGCTTGCCCAGCACCCGTGCAGAACCGTCTTCTTCCAGGGCATTGATACGGGCCAGAAAATAATCTGCCCCGCGAGAATACAGGGTAGAAAAGGAAAGACCGGCATTGGCCGAAGCCCCAATGGCAGGAAAAACACCACTGGCCGTGGCACTGCCCATGCTCCCACCAGCGGCCCAGTTGCGGCCAAGATCCACACCGCCAGACCAGTTGATGCCCAAATCACGGGAAAAATTGCTGTCTATGTCCACAATGGCGGCATGTATCTCCACCAGTTCCACCGGCTTGTCCAGGTCGGCAATGACCTTGGCATAGTAACTCATGCGGTATTCGGCATCGGTGACCAGAACGGAGTTGACACGCGGGTCGGCAATGATGCTTGGGCCGGCCACCTCCTGTGCTGCTGCGGGGGCAGTTGGGGACGGCGGGGAGGTCGCCTCCCGCGGTTTGCCAACGGCAGCCAGTCCCTGCCCCATAAGGCGTTCCTGTGCCGGGGGCAGGAGGGTGGTGCCGGACGTTGGCACGGGTGTACCGCTGACCATGGCCCGCAGGATGCTGGCCACACCGGGGACTGTCACCACAGAATCCATACTGTTGAGGCTCATATCCTCTGCCCAGGCATAGCGCAGGGGAAAGACGCGCATGACTGTGCGCCCGCCCTGGGCCTCCTCAAAGGCTTTCATGGCTTCACGCAGGTGATCCACATAAACGGGAGGGCCATTGACGGCAAGCAGGTTCTGCTTGCTCATCACCGATACAGGCAACTGTGGAGAGATCATCCCCGCCGCATGGAACATATCGCGCAGGGAGGCAGCCGAGACAACAGCAGGGGCCAGGAAGGCGCGTGTGTTTTCCCCTTCATGCCAGAAGGTGACAGTACGTCCCTGGGTGTACCAGCGCACTCCAAAAGCCGATCGCATACCCGCCAGAAATTCCTGTGGCGTGATATGCTCAAAACGACCGCTCATCTCCCCTGTCAGGGCTGGTGTACATATAGAACCATAGCCCTCGGCCCGGGCAAAAGCCGCAAGGACAGAACAGACGGGTTCATTTTCTGCAAAGTGTGAAAAAGGCTGCTGAAACAGCACTGTCTGCCGTCTGTCAGACGCACACAGTCCCTCTGCGGCTGTAAAGCAACAGAGGGCACAGAGTAAGAGCAGACAGAAAACGACTGTACGCTGTATCAATATCGGTTCCCCAGCAACATCCCCGACATGCCCCCCAGCATGGAGAATGATGAGCCTTCCCTTGTACTTGTGCTGCCAGTGTTGCCACAAGCCGCCTTCCACCACACATAATCATTCAGAAAATCCCTGACCGCACCAGTAAAGACCGTCTGCCCGGCAGACAGATCCACCTTGCGGTAAAGGACGATACGCTCACCTTGTGCGCTATTGCCCAACAGGCTTTCCCCCGGCTTTTCCAGGGCAGGTATGGAAGCGCGCTTGCGGCATACACCAGCCTGCCGTTGCAGCACAAGGCGCAGCAGGTCTTCCCGTTCTGCCGCTGCTGCTGGCAGAGCTGTCAGTCCTGCACACATCACACACAGACGGTCATCAGGCGAAAAAAGGGTAAGGTCTGGGCAATCAGCCAGACTAAAACGATATGCCCCGTCCGCGTCCTGAGGTGGTGTGCGCCAACCAGCCTGACCAGCGAGCGCGGCCACGGCATCTTGCAGAAGAGCCATAGTGTTTCCCCTTGCCTTCTTGATGGTTCTTTTGTCTCTATCTGCCCTGACAGGATTGGTCAAGCCCCGGCGGGAACGGTGATTCCACCTCCAATGGTAGATCATCATCAAGCCGGGGCGACATCACATTTTACCGCTCCCATGCGGTGTATGTACCGCTGTTGCCAACAATCCGCGTCAGCCCAGAATCTTGGTTCTGGTCTGATTCATATTGGCCTGCATGTCCCGCAGCCAGTTCAGACTGTTGGAGACAAGCTCCTTAAGGGCCTCATTGGTCTGTTTGGTCTGCTCCATCATGGTGCGGATCTTTTCCTGCTCCGCCTCAAGCCGCTTGGCCTCTGCCGAACGCAAACCCTGGGCATAGTCCCCGCCGGCACTGATGATGCTGCCCCCACTGTTGATCATGGTTGAGAGAGAGGTTGCACGGGCAGCGGTCAGTTCTGTGCTGATGGTTTTTCCATCAAAACCCGTGACCCCCTTGGCAGAAACCCCCATGCTGACAGCCCCGGCTGCCATGTTGACCACAGCCCCCGCAACAGCGCAGGCAAACTTTTGCATGGCCCCTTTTTCTATCTTGTCTGCCTGATCCATCATTTTATCAGCAATAGCCATCCCCTGGCTCTGGATAAGGCTGCGGTTAGACTGACGCTGTTCGGCAGCCTCCTTGATCATCAGAGAAACAAAAAGGGCACCGGGCGAGGGGGTAGAGGCCCAGGCCTGAAGGTCTCTTGTGGTTTGGGCGGCCTTGGCCAGTTCTGGCAGATCCGCTCGAACACTGCCCACGGCCTGTTCAAAGGATTTGTTTTCCTGAATGGCTTCAAGCACTGCCTTTTCAATTTCCGCAGCGGAAACCCCCTGCATTTTGGCTGTGTTGACCAGTTCATTATATAACGCTGCGTTATAGCCTGGGGTTTTTTCTATAGTTGTGGACATACTGACCTCTATCGCAGATTATGCCATGGCCGGATTGCCGGTCATTATGGCTGTATTGGTCTGTGCGCCTTCCTGCACGATCTCAGACACGGCTTGCAGGGTCTGTTCGCTGCGTTGCAGCATTTCCTTCAGGTGTTCCATGTCCATTTCATTGGCTATGGCGATTTTTTCCAGAATAGCCTGAAGCCTCTTTTGCTGGGCTTGCAAATAGCTTATGTCACGCTCATTGACGGCAGAGGCGATGCTGGTACCAGCCTGAAGCATCGTCATGGCCCCGCTGGCAGCAGCAGTAGCACGGGACACAACACCGGCCACATGCTTCAAGGTCTGCACAGACTGAGCAGCAGAACTGGCCCCCTGCGCAGAGGCTGAAGTAACGGTAGATGCGGCTGTGGTAGCCGTTTGGGCAGCCTTGGCCGCACTGCCAGCGGTCCCAGTACCAAAGCTGGCCACCACAAGAGCAATGGAAGTAACCAGATCCACAGCCATCTTGGTCCAGCCAATGGCACTCTCACTGGCCCCGGCGGCTTCCATGATCTTACCCACAATAAAACCGGGGCTGAAGCCAGCCTTGCCTCCCGTGGCCTCCTCGGTAATGGAGCTGACCAGCAGGGCCATGGAGGCAATGCCCACAGCCAGCAGGGCCGTACCCGCACCGCCGGCCGCCATGCCCGCTGCCCCGACGGCGATCATGGCTACGGATGCCACAGCAGCCAGGGCCATGCCAATGTATTTGAAAGCCTTGAGCAAGCCATCCAAAAAGCCTTTGGAACGGGATTTTTCCAACTGCTCCTGAATGGATTTCAGTTTTTCCTCATTGGCCATAGCCCGTTCCTGGGCATGGGCCGCCATAGAGGCAACACCGGCTTTGGTTTCTGTTTTGCGCTGCTCAAAGCCCACAGCCTCCAACAGGCTTTCCAGTGAAAGCCCGCCCATGCTCAGGGTTACACTGGGCTGGGGCAAATCAGGCAAACTGCTGTTACCGCTTACACTCCAGCTTTTTGTGCTTTCCCCGGCTCCGGGCATGG